>KE354131.1 GCA_000415505.1 Streptomyces afghaniensis 772 | reverse complement strand
GCGATCAGTGTAGTGGTTGTGTCGACGTAGAGTCTCTTGATGTCCATTTTCTTGACGTCGAGATAAATGCGATGTCACGCTGTGTGTGCGCCCCTCTCGGCCATCACGGACACCAGGAGGACCCATGCCCGCAGCCGCCCCCACCTGGGACCCCGCCCAGTACCTCCGCCACGCCGGCCACCGCGCCCGGCCCTTCACCGACCTCCTCGCCCGCGTCCCCGACCTCCCCGGCGACCCTGCGCGCATCGCCGACCTCGGCTGCGGCCCCGGCAACGTGACCGCGCTGCTCGCCGCCCGCTGGCCCACCGCCCGGATCACCGGCTACGACAACTCGCCCGAGATGCTCGACAAGGCCCATGTCGAGCACGAGGGGCCCACCCCGGGCGGCGGCCGTCTCGACTTCGCCCACGCCGACGCCCGTACGTGGGCGCCGGGCGAGTCCTGCGACCTGATCGTCAGCAACGCCACGCTCCAGTGGGTGCCGGGGCATCTCGACCGGTTCGCCGACTGGGTGGCCGCACTGAAACCCGCCGGGACCTTCGCCTTCCAGGTGCCCGGGAACTTCGACGCCCCCAGCCACCGGCTCATGCGCGACCTCACGCACGCACCGCGCTGGCGCGACCGGCTCGCCGGCACCCTGCGCCACGCCGACGCCGTCCACACCCCCGAGGCCTACCTGGAGCGGCTCACCTCGCTCGGCTGCGCCGCCGACGTGTGGGAGACGACGTACCTCCATCTGCTCCAGGGCGAGGACCCCGTGCTCGACTGGGTGAAGGGGACCGGACTGCGGCCCGTGCTGACCGCCCTCGCCGACGACCCCGAGGCGCGGGACGGCTTCGTCAGTGAGTACCGGGCCGCCCTGCGCGAGGCCTATCCGACGGGGCCGCACGGCACACCGTTCCCGTTCCGGCGCCTGTTCGCCGTGGCCCGGAAGGAGGCGTGATGATCACCGGCCTCGACCACGTCCAGCTCGCCGCCCCCGCCGGCAGTGAGGAGCGGCTGCGGACCTACTACGTCGACGTCCTCGGGATGGCAGAGGTCCTGAAGCCGCCCGTGCTCGCCCGGCGCGGCGGGTGCTGGTTCCGGGCCGGTGCCGTGCAGCTTCACGTCGGGATCGAGGAGGACTTCCGGGCGGCGAAGAAGGCTCATCCCGGGCTGCGGGTGACGGGCATCGACGCGTACGCCGCCCGGCTGGAGGCCCACGGGGCGCCCGTCACCTGGGACTCCGCCCTGCCGGGGTACAAGAGGTTCTACTCGCAGGACCCCGTCGGCAACCGCCTGGAGTTCCTCGAGCCTCTCCAGGCGGACACGCCTTAGGCCTTGCGGCGCCCTATCAGGTGCGGCTTGGCCTCCAGTCCGTCCAGGCCGTGCCACGCGAGGTTCACCAGGTGCGCGGCCACCTCGGCCTTCTTCGGCTTGCGTACGTCCAGCCACCACTGGCCGGTCAGGGCGACCATGCCGACCAGGGCCTGGGCGTACAGCGGGGCCAGCTTGGGGTCGAAGCCGCGGCTCTTGAACTCGCGGCCCAGGATGTCCTCCACCTGGGTGGCGATGTCCGAGATGAGCGAGGCGAACGAGCCGGTCGACTGGGGGATGGGGGAGTCACGGACCAGGATGCGGAAACCGTCCGTGTACTCCTCGATGTAGTCCAGCAGGGCGAAGGCCGCCTGTTCGCACAGTTCGCGGGGGTGACCGGCCGTGAGAGAGCTGGTCACCATGTCCAGCAGGCGGCGCATCTCGCGGTCCACGACCACCGCGTACAGCCCTTCCTTGCCGCCGAAGTGCTCGTACACCACGGGCTTGGAGACCCCGGCCTTCGCCGCGATCTCCTCCACCGACGTGCCCTCGAAACCCTTCGCGGCGAAGAGCGTGCGACCGATCTCCAGCAGCTGCTGGCGGCGCTCGGCACCGGTCATCCGGGTGCGACGCACTCGCCGCGGCTTGTCGTTGCTGGGGGTGCTGCTCGAGTCGGTCGCCACAGCGACCATCATGCCGCCTTGACGGGCTCCTTCCCGCGTGGGGAGCCGCCTTCCCCGGTGTTACGGCGCGAATCGATACGCGAGCGTGACGGCCAGCGCACGTCGTACGCCCAGCCGAGCATCTCGAACCAGCGGATCAGCCGGGCGGAGGAGTCCAGCTGGCCGCGCATCACACCGTGCCGCGCGGAGGTGGGGTCGGCGTGGTGCAGGTTGTGCCAGGACTCGCCGCAGGACAGGATCGCCAGCCACCACACGTTGCCCGAGCGGTCACGCGACTTGAAGGGGCGCTTGCCCACCGCGTGGCAGATCGAGTTGATCGACCACGTCACGTGGTGCAGCAGGGCCACCCGGACGAGCGAACCCCAGAAGAACGCCGTGAACGCGCCCCACCAGGACATCGTGACCAGCCCGCCGATCAACGCCGGGAGGGTCAGGGACACGACCGTCCACAGGACGAACTGGCGGGAGATCGCGCGGAGCGTCTTGTCCTTGATCAGGTCCGGGGCGTACTTCTCCTGCGATGTCTGCTCCTCGTCGAACATCCATCCGATGTGCGCCCACCACAGGCCCTTCATCAGGGCCGGAAGCGTCTCGCCGAACCGCCACGGCGAGTGCGGGTCGCCCTCCGCGTCGGAGAACTTGTGGTGCTTGCGGTGATCGGCCACCCAGCGGACCAGCGGACCCTCGACCGCCATGGACCCGGCGATCGCCAGCGCGATCTTCAGCGGCCGCTTGGCCTTGAAGGAGCCGTGGGTGAAGTGACGGTGGAAACCGATCGTGATGCCGTGGCAGCCCAGGTAGTAGAAGAACACCAGCAGACCGAGGTCCAGCCAGCTCACACCCCAGCCCCAGGCCAGCGGCACCGCCGCCAGCAGCGCGAGGAACGGGACGGTGATGAAGAGGAGGAGGGCGATCTGCTCGATGGACCGCTTCTGCTCGCCGCCCAGCGTGGCGGGGGGATCTTGATCGGTTGCCTGACCGGACGCCTTCGGGGCGTTTTCGATCACGTCGGAACTACTGGTCATACGCGTCCCCTGGGGGGTATGTGGATGGAGAGGAGGGTGCCGGAGCACGGGAACCCCGCAGTGCTTCCTACGGTTCCGTAACCTACGGCTTCGTAAGTATGGCAGCGCGCCGCCCGGCGGCAAGAGCCCGAGAGCCTGCGCGTCCCGGCCGACACCTATCCTGGAGTCGGTCGGACAGCGCGGTCCGCTCTGATTTCTTCCCGGATGTCCGGCCCGTATGCGGCGCCCGCCGCGCGAGACGCCGTCCGGGTACCCCCTCCCAGACGAGCTTCAACACTGCAAGGAGCCGCACCTGTGAGCAGTGCCGACGACCAGACCACGACCACGAGCAGTGAGCTGCGTGCCGACATCCGCCGACTGGGTGACCTCCTCGGAGAGACGCTCGTCCGGCAGGAGGGTCCCGAGCTCCTGGAGCTCGTCGAAAAGGTCCGCCGCCTCACCCGTGAGGACGGCGAGGCCGCCGCCGAGCTGCTGCGCGGCACCGAACTCGACACCGCGGCCAAGCTGGTCCGCGCGTTCTCCACCTACTTCCACCTGGCCAACGTCACCGAGCAGGTGCACCGCGGCCGCGAGCTGCGCGCCCGGCGCGCCGCCGAGGGCGGACTGCTCGCCCGTACGGCCGACCGGCTCAAGGACGCCGACCCCGAGCACCTGCGCGAGACGGTCCGCAACCTCAACGTCCGCCCCGTGTTCACGGCCCACCCGACCGAGGCCGCGCGCCGGTCGGTCCTGAACAAGCTCCGGCGCGTCGCCGCACTCCTGGACGACCCCGGTCATCGAGTCGGACCGCCGCCGCCTCGACACCCGCCTGGCCGAGAACATCGACCTCGTCTGGCAGACCGACGAACTGCGCGTCGTCCGCCCCGAGCCCGCCGACGAGGCCCGCAACGCCATCTACTACCTCGACGAACTGCACGCCGGCGCCGTCGGCGACGTCCTTGAGGACCTCACCGCCGAGCTGGAGCGCGCCGGCGTCAAGCTCCCCGACGACACCCGCCCCCTCACCTTCGGCACCTGGATCGGCGGCGACCGCGACGGCAACCCCAACGTCACCCCCCAGGTCACCTGGGACGTCCTCATCCTCCAGCACGAGCACGGCATCAACGACGCGCTGGAGACGATCGACGAACTCCGCGGCTTCCTGTCCAACTCCATCCGCTACGCCGGCGCCACCGAGGAACTGCTGACCTCCCTCCAGGCCGACCTGGAGAACCTCCCCGAGATCAGCCCCCGCTACAAGCGCCTCAACGCCGAGGAGCCCTACCGGCTCAAGGCCACCTGCATCCGGCAGAAGCTGGAGAACACCAAGCAGCGCCTCGCCAAGGGCACCTCGCACGTGCCCGGCCGCGACTACCTCGGCACCGGCGAGCTGATCAGCGACCTGCGGATCATCCAGACCTCCCTGCGCGAACACCGCGGCGGCCTCTTCGCCGACGGCCGCCTCGCCCGCACCATCCGCACCCTCGCCGCCTTCGGCCTCCAGCTCGCCACCATGGACGTACGCGAACACGCGGACGCCCACCACCACGCCCTCGGTCAGCTCTTCGACCGGCTCGGCGAGGAGTCCTGGCGGTACGCGGACATGCCCCGCGACTACCGCGCCAAGCTCCTCGCCAAGGAACTGCGCTCCCGCCGCCCCCTCGCGCCCACCCCGGCGCCCGTGGACGCGCCCGGCGAGAAGACCCTCGGCGTCTTCCAGACCGTGAAGCGGGCCCTGGAGGTCTTCGGACCCGAGGTCATCGAGTCGTACATCATCTCCATGTGCCAGGGCGCCGACGACGTCTTCGCCGCCGCCGTCCTCGCCCGCGAGGCCGGCCTGATCGACCTGCACGCCGGCTGGGCCAAGATCGGCATCGTGCCGCTGCTGGAGACCACCGACGAGCTCAAGGCCGCCGACACCATCCTGGAGGACATGCTCTCCGACCCGTCCTACCGGCGCCTCGTCGCGCTGAGGGGCGACGTCCAGGAAGTCATGCTCGGCTACTCCGACTCCTCCAAGTTCGGCGGCATCACCACCAGCCAGTGGGAGATCCACCGCGCCCAGCGCCGCCTGCGCGACGTCGCCCACCGCTACGGCGTCCGCCTGCGCCTCTTCCACGGCCGCGGCGGCACCGTCGGCCGCGGCGGCGGCCCCACCCACGACGCCATCCTCGCCCAGCCCTGGGGCACCCTGGAGGGCGAGATCAAGGTGACCGAGCAGGGCGAGGTCATCTCCGACAAGTACCTCATCCCGTCCCTGGCCCGGGAGAACCTCGAACTCACCGTCGCCGCCACCCTCCAGGCCTCCGCCCTGCACACCGCACCCCGCCAGTCCACCGAGGCCCTCGCCCGCTGGGACGCCGCGATGGACGTCGTCTCCGACGCCGCCCACGCCGCCTACCGCCGCCTCGTCGAGGACCCCGACCTGCCGACGTACTTCCTCGCGTCGACGCCGGTGGACCAGCTCGCCGACCTGCACCTGGGCTCCCGGCCCTCCCGCCGCCCCGGCTCCGGCGTCTCGCTCGACGGCCTGCGCGCCATCCCCTGGGTGTTCGGCTGGACCCAGTCCCGGCAGATCGTCCCCGGGTGGTTCGGCGTCGGCTCCGGCCTCAAGGCTCTGCGCGAGGCCGGGCTCGACACCGTCCTGGACGAGATGCACGAGCAGTGGCACTTCTTCCGCAACTTCATCTCCAACGTCGAGATGACCCTCGCCAAGACCGACCTGCGGATCGCCCAGCACTACGTCGACACCCTCGTCCCCGACGAGCTCAAGCACGTCTTCGACACCATCAAGGCCGAACACGAACTGACCGTCGCCGAGGTCCTCCGCGTCACCGGGGAGAACGAACTGCTGGACGCCGAACCCGTCCTCAAGCAGACCTTCGCCATCCGCGACGCCTACCTCGACCCCATCTCCTACCTCCAGGTCGCCCTGCTCAAGCGGCAGCGCGACGCGGCGGCCGCGGGCGAAACGCCCGACCCGCTGCTCGCCCGCGCCCTGCTCCTCACCGTCAACGGCGTGGCAGCGGGCCTGCGCAACACCGGCTGAGCCGCTCCCCGGACACGACCGTGCCCCCGAGCCCGTACAAGCTCGGGGGCACGGTCGCGTTCCACGTCAGCCGCGGCCGACCTTCCGGCGACGGAACACCAGGAACCCACCGCCCGCGACCAGCACCGCCGCCACACCGGACAGCAGACCCACCGGCGCCCCGTTGCCCGTCTAGGCGAGATCACCGTCGGCACCGCCCTGCGGCGACGCCGACGGCGACGAGGACGCGGTCGCACCCCCGCCGGCCGGCGAACCCGGGGTCGCCGACGTGCCCGGCTCCGCCGGCGGCGCCTCGGACGCCCCGGACGAGGGCGACGGCGACGCCGACCCGGACGGCGTCGAACCGCCCGGCTCCTGCTCGTCCTCGCAGTCCGTCCAGAACACCTTGTGCTTGGCGGCACCCTTCTCGCCGTCGAAGTTCCAGAACAGCTTGTAGTGCCCGTCGGGCAGCGACAGGTCCTCCGTACGGCCGTGGCCCTGGTCGTCCAGCGTGAGCGCGCCGGACTTCACCGTCTCCCCCTTGTTCTCGCTCGGGGGGATCGCGTTGATGTGCCAGTCGACCTCCTGACCGCCGTCGAAACCGAAGGCGTCCAGGTAGAACGTGCACACGTGCGGCTCGTTGCGGCGCAGCTCCTCGCCCGTCGAGGCGTCGTGGATCTTGACCGTGCCGTTGTCACCAGGAGGGGTCGCGTGGGCGGCCGGAGCGAGCAGGAGAACCGCGGAAGCGGCGGCGGCGACAGCGCCGGCGCGCGAGAGAGTTCGCATCGAGGAGTCATCCATCTTCGAGAAGTGACCGGGAAGATGTGGAGGGGGCGGCTCAGCTTCCAGCCCTGCCCGACCGCTCGTCAATCACGAACCGACAACGCTCGGCCCCCCACAGAAATGGAGAACGCCGCAACCCCTCGGACAGTCACTCGGACAATCACTCAGAGAATCACTCAGACAGTCACGAAAGCGGCCGTCAGCAACGCCACCCCCGACAACGCCATCACCCACGCCGCCCGCGTGCGCAGCAGACCGCCCGCCACCACCACCGACGCCAGCAACAGCGCACCACCCAGCGGAATCCACGCGTACAGGACCCCGGCCGGACCCGAGCGCACCGCGTCATCGCTGCCGGGCTTCATGACCACCGTGTAGGTCCGGCCCTTCTGCACCGCGACCGACTTCTCCAGAACCACCTTCGACCGCGGCTGCGAACCCTCGGACAGCGGCGCGTACCGGCCCGAGCACGTCTCCGGCCCGCACCGCGTCACATCCACCGTGCCGCGCTCCCGGCCCTTCGTCAGCATCACGTGCTGCGCCGTACCCCACGACGCCCACACACCCGCGATCAGGATCAGCACCGCGACCGTACCCATCGCCGCGAACCGACCGAACCTCAGCACGGCATGGGTGCTCTGGCGAGTGGCGACGGCAGAGGCAGGCATGGCCGGGATCATTGGCCATACCCGTACGGCCGGTCAACTCCCGTGGGCGACAAGTCAGGAGTTGTACGTGCTTTGCGCCCGCTCCAGCCCCTCGATCACCAGACACTCCACCGCGTCCGCCGCCCGGTCCACGAAGTAGTCCAGCTCCTTGCGCTCCGCCGACGAGAAATCCCGCAGCACGAAGTCCGCCACCGGCATCCGCCCCGGCGGCCGGCCGATCCCGAACCGCACCCGGTGATAATCCGCCCCGAACGCCTTCGTCATCGACTTCAACCCGTTGTGCCCGTTGTCCCCGCCGCCCAGCTTCAGCCGCAACGCCCCGTAATCGATGTCCAACTCGTCATGAATCGCCACCACATGGGCAACCGGCACCTTGTAGAAATCCCGCAGCGCGTTCACCGGCCCACCCGACAGATTCATGTACGACATCGGCTTCGCCAGAACCACCCGCCGGCTCATCGGCCCCGGCGGCCCGATCCGCCCCTCGACGACCTGCGCCTGCGCCTTCCCGGCCCGCTTGAACCTCCCCCCGACCCGGTCCGCCAGCAGATCGGCCACCATGAAACCCACGTTGTGCCGGTTCCCCGCATACTCCGGCCCCGGATTGCCCAGCCCCACGATCAGCCAGGGAGCAGCGGCATCGGTCGTCACGTCCATGTCTCCTTCATAGCGTCGGCCGCTGCCCCGCACGGGAACAGCGGCCGACGAAACGACGACGAAGAGGATCAGGCCTCGGCGGTCTCGCCCTCGGCCGACTCCTCGCCCTCCGGGGCCTCCTCGGCCTGCGCGGCCAGCACCTGCAGGACGACGGTGTCCTCCTCGACGTCCAGCGTCGTGCCCTTCGGCAGCGGGATGTCCTTGGCGAGAACGGAGTCACCCGCCGTCAGACCCTCGACGGAGACCGTCACGGACTCCGGGATGTGCGTCGCCTCGGCCACCACCGGCAGCGCGTTCAGCACGTGCTCCAGCAGGTTGCCGCCCGGGGCCAGCTCACCCTCGGTGTGCACGTAGATCTCGACGTTGACCTGCTCGCCACGCTTCACCAGCTGCAGGTCCACGTGCTCCAGGAAACCCTTCAGCGGGTCACGCTGCACGGCCTTCGGAATCGCCAGCTCGTTCTGCTTGCCGTCGATGTCCAGCGCGATCAGCACGTTCGGCGTACGCAGCGCCATCAGCAGGTCGTGACCCGGCAGGGTCAGGTGCAGCGGGTCCGAACCGTGCCCGTACAGGACACCCGGAACCTTGTCTTCACGACGGATACGGCGCGCGGCACCCTTGCCGAACTCGGTGCGCGTCGCGGCGGAGATCTTCACCTCGGACATACTCACTCCTCGAAGTCAGAAACGGACGTGGTCACCCGGCCACGAACGGCCTGCTACGAAGAGCGCGTCGATAACGGACAGCCGCACAAACTTCCAGAAGAAGCGGTACGGCCTCCCTCGCCGAGCAACTTCAGCAGTCTACTCGGCAAGGGAGGCCGCACCCAAAACGATCTACAGCAGCCCGACCAGGGGCTCCTACTGCTCGTCGAACAGGCTCGTCACCGAACCGTCCTCGAACACCTCACGCACCGCACTCGCGATCGTCGGCGCGATCGACAGCACCGAGATCTTGTCCAGGTCCGCGCTCAGCTCACCCGGCGTCGGCAGCGTGTTCGTGAACACGAACTCACTCACCCGCGAGTTCTTCAGCCGATCAGCCGCCGGACCCGACAGCACACCGTGCGTCGCCGTCACGATCACGTCCTCCGCGCCGTGCGCGAACAGCGCGTCCGCCGCGGCACAGATCGTCCCGCCCGTGTCGATCATGTCGTCCACCAGGACACACACGCGCCCCTTCACCTCACCCACGACCTCGTGGACGGTGACCTGGTTCGCCACATCCTTGTCCCGGCGCTTGTGCACGATCGCCAGCGGCGCACCCAGCCGGTCACACCAGCGGTCGGCGACCCGCACCCGGCCCGCGTCCGGAGACACCACCGTCAGCTTCTCCCGGTCCACCTTCCGGCCCACGTAGTCCGCCAGCAGCGGCAGCGCGAACAGATGGTCCACCGGACCGTCGAAGAAGCCCTGGATCTGGTCCGTGTGCAGATCCACGGTCAGCAGCCGGTCCGCGCCCGCGGTCTTCATCATGTCCGCGATCAGACGCGCCGAAATCGGTTCACGTCCCCGGTGCTTCTTGTCCTGCCGCGCGTAACCGTAGAACGGCACGATGACGGTGATGGAGCGGGCCGACGCGCGCTTCAGCGCATCGATCATGATCAACTGCTCCATGATCCACTTGTTGATCGGAGCCGTGTGGCTCTGGATCAGGAAGCAGTCGGCACCACGTGCCGACTCCTGATAACGCACATAGATCTCGCCGTTCGCGAAGTCGAAGGCCTTCGTCGGGACAACCCCGACACCCAACTGCTGGGCGACCTCCTCGGCAAGCTCGGGGTGGGCGCGGCCGGAGAAGAACATCAACTTCTTCTCGCCGGTCGTCTTGATCCCGGTCACAGCACTGTCTCCTCAGAGGTGTCGCAGCTGGGGTTTCGAGAGACCTCTCAGCCGGCTTGCGAGAGGCCGTCTCAGCTGATGGGGGTGCGGGTATGCACTTATCACCGTACGCCGTGTTTGAGGCACCGGTTTCCGGTCACCCCTCCTCGGCCGACCCCCGGGAAGCCGCCTCGGCCGCCTTCGCGGCCGCGCTCCCCGGACGCTTCCGAGCCACCCAACCCTCGATATTCCGCTGCTGACCACGGGCCACGGCCAGCGAACCGGGCGGCACATCCTTGGTGATCACGGACCCGGCAGCGGTGTACGCGCCGTCCCCGACCGTGACAGGCGCCACAAACATGTTGTCCGAACCCGTACGGCAATGCGAACCGACGGTCGTGTGGTGCTTCTCCTGACCGTCGTAGTTCACGAACACGCTCGCGGCACCGATGTTGGAGTACTCACCGATCGTCGCGTCACCGACATACGAGAGATGGGGCACCTTCGTCCCCTCCCCGATCGACGCGTTCTTCGTCTCGACGTACGTCCCGATCTTGCCCTTGGCACCCAGCCGCGTCCCCGGACGCAGATACGCGAACGGCCCGACGGATGCCCCCGGCCCCACCTCCGCACCGACGGCCACGGTGTTGTCGACACGCGCACCGGCATCCACCCGGGTATCGGTCAGCCGGCAGTTGGGCCCGACCTCCGCGCCCTCCCCGAGATGGGTCGACCCGTGCAGCTGCGTGCCCGGGTGCACGACGGAGTCCTGCTCGAACGTCACCGTGACGTCGATCCACGTGGTCGCCGGGTCGATCACCGTCACACCGGACAGCATGGCCTCGGTGAGCAGCCGGTCGTTGAGAATGCGACGCGCCTCCGACAGCTGCACACGGTTGTTGATGCCGGCGATCTCACGGTGGTCGCCCGCCACGGACGCCCCGACCCGGTGCCCGGCCTCACGCAGGATCCCCAGGACGTCGGTCAGGTACTCCTCGCCCTGACTGTTGTCCGTCCGCACCTTCTTCAGCGCGTCGGCCAGCAGCTGCCCGTCGAACGCGAACACTCCCGAGTTGATCTCCCGGATCGACCGCTGCGCGTCGGTGGCGTCCTTGTGCTCCACGATCGCCGTCACGGCACCCGAGTCGTCCCGCACGATCCGGCCGTAGCCGGTCGCGTCCGGCACCTCGGCGGTCAGCACGGTGACCGCGTTGCCGTCCTGCGTGTGGGTCGCGGAGAGGGCCCGCAGCGTCTCGCCGGTGAGCAGGGGAGTGTCCCCGCACACGACGACGACCGTCCCGTCGACGGACCCGCCGAGCGCCTCCAGTCCCATCCGTACGGCGTGCCCCGTGCCGTTCTGCTCCGCCTGTACCGCCGTGCGGACGTCCGGGGCGATCTCGCCGAGATGGGCGGTGACCTTCTCACGGGCGTGGCCGACCACGACGACCAGGTTCTCGGGGTGCAGCTCGCCCGCGGCGGCGAGCACGTGTCCCACGAGACTGCGGCCGCAGAGCTCGTGCAGGACCTTGGGTGTGGCCGACTTCATACGGGTGCCCTCACCCGCTGCGAGAACGACGACGGCTGCCGGGCGGTTGGCGCTCACGGGATGCCCTTCGGCTGTGGATGGGGTGGGGTGACATCCGCAGGATACCGGGGGGTTTTGTGGGGGGTGGGGGTGTGGGGCCTGACCGGGGGTTCATGGGTCAGGATCCGAACTAAGGCTCTGGGGGCCGCTGGCTCCCCCGCAAGGATTCGAACCTTGTCCTGCTGGTACCAAAAACCAGTGTGCTGCCAGTTACACCACGGGGGACAGCGCCTCAGACCTTACCGGAGACGTGCCTGAGCGTGGGCAACGATGCCGCTCCACCAGCCTTCGATGCGGTTGTACAGCTCGGCACTTCGGGCAACCGTCACGACGAGGCAGCCGTGGTAGTCGTCGCCGGTGTTCTTGCGGACGGTTTTGGGGTTGTGCTTCTTCAGCGTCGGCCTGGCGAAGACCGACGCGTCGACGTCGGCCAGGTCTGCCCAATAGTGCTGGGCCGCGTCCACGTCCGCAGATTCGTGGATGAGTACCCGGAAGCCCAGGCGTTCCCGGCTTACCCCGAGCAGGTCGAGCCAGGCGAGGTAGACCTGGATCACCCCGGGGTCACTGTTGACGAAGATGACCCTCTCGCGCCGGTCATATGGCTTGCTCTTGGAACCCTCGGCCCAGTAAAGCGCGACGCCCGTCAGGAACAGCTCCCTGTCCGTGAGGTCACCCACCTCCTGTGTCGCGCTTTCCTTGGTGCGCTTGCGCTCTTCGTCCTGCGTGGCACGGAGCCGGGCGAGACCCGCTTGCATGAGAGCCCGCTGTTCCTCCGGCGTGTACCGGGGCTCCGGCTTCGGGAGGTCCCTCACCCACAGCGACACCGAGCTCCTCGAGCACCCCAGCTCCGCCTCGATCTGGTCGTACGTCCAGCCCTGGAGCCTGAGTTCCCGCGCATTCTGTCGTAGGTCGTCCTTCGCGTTCGGGCGCTTCGTCCAGGCCGGCGGGGGCTCGCCCTTCACCAGTTGGTTGAGGATGTCGTTGTTGAAGATCTTCAGCTCGTCTCGGATCTGGCGGAGGCTGTAGCCCGACCGCCGCAGGGCCACCGCCCTCTCCCGCAGTTCCTCGAAGTCGGCGTATTTGCCAGGGGCATGTGTCATACGCATACCGTCCGGGCGGAATGGAGGGCTCCGGGGTCGAACGGTGAGCGATTCAGCAGTTCGAGGGATATCGGGCCGTATCGCAGCCGAACGGTCACGGAGTGTGGTGCAGGCCAGTCCGGGAAACTCGCCGGAAAACCGGCGGGGGCCGCCCGTAGGCTGGAGGCATGACCGCGACGGGGGAAGACCATGTGACGGCCCGGGGAGGGCCGTGGTGGTGGGCCAGACGGCGTAGTGCCGTGTTCGATGTGAGTCTGGCCGTGGTGTCCGCGCTGGAGTGCGGGCTGGAGGGATTTCCATTCGCCAGGGACGCGGGGGTCCCGGTGGCCGCGGGGGTCGTTTTCGGCCTGCTGGCCGGGTCCGTGCTGCTCGTGCGGCGGCGCTGGCCGATCGCCGTCGTCCTGGTCTCGATCGCCATCACGCCCGCCCAGATGGGTTTCCTGATGGGCGTCGTCGGTCTCTACACCCTGGCCGCGGCCGAGCTGCCCCGGCGGATCGTCGCATCGCTGGCGGGGATGTCGCTGGTGGGGACGTTGATCGTGACGTTCGTGAAGACACGGCAGGACATGTCGCGGGGGGACTTGGACCTGGGGGACTGGTTCGTGCCCTTCGCCGCCATCACGATGTCGCTGGGCTTCACGGCGCCCCCGGTGCTGCTGGGTCTGTACGTGGGGGCCCGGCGGCGGCTGATGGAGAGCCTGCGGGAGCGGGCGGACAGTCTGGAGCGGGAGCTTCAGCTGCTCGCGGAGCGGGCGGAGGAGCGGGCCGAGTGGGCCCGGAACGAGGAGCGGACGCGGATCGCCCGGGAGATGCACGACGTCGTCGCGCACCGGGTGAGCCTGATGGTCGTGCATGCCGCCGCGCTTCAGGCCGTGGCGCGGAAGGATCCCGAGAAGGCCGTCAGGAACGCCGCGCTCGTGGGGGACATGGGGCGGCAGGCGCTGACCGAGTTGCGGGAGATGCTCGGGGTGCTGCGCAGCGGTGGGGACGCGCGGCGTGAGCGTGCCGCCTCGGTGCCGCTGGCGGCGGTGGGGGTGGCTGCCGCGGCGGCGGCTTCGCGGGCCGCCGATGACGAGGGGCCGTGTCTGGCGGAGATCGAGGAGCTGGTCGGGCAGTCGGCCGCCGCGGGGATGGTGGTCGATCTGACGGTGGAGGGGGATGCCCGGTCGTATGCGCCGGAGGTGGAGCAGACGGCGTACCGGGTGGTGCAGGAGGCGTTGACGAACGTCCACAAGCACGCGGCCGGGGCGAAGACGTATGTGCGGTTGGCGCATCGGGTGTCGGAGATCGCGATGCAGGTGGAGAACGAGCCGCCCGAGGCGGCGGCGTCGTCGGCGCGGTTGCCGTCCGGGGGGAACGGGCTGGTGGGGATGAAGGAGCGGGTTGCCGCGCTGGGCGGGGTGTTCGTGTCCGGGCCGACGGACGCGGGGGGTTTTCGGGTGTCTGCGGTGATTCCGGCGTCGTAGCCCCCGCGGTTGAGGGGCTGGTGGCTGTCTCCCGTCGCTCTGGTCAGCCTGTTGTCAGGCGGGTCGGTGTCGTGCCGGCGATGAGGGCGGACAGGGCTTGGTCGATGTCGGGGCCGAGGTACCAGTCGCCGGTGTGGTCGAGGGTGTAGACGCGGCCTTCGGTGTCGATGGCGAGGAGGGCCTGGCTGTCGGTTTCGGCGCCGAGGGGGCAGACCTCGGTGCCGAGGGCGCGGCCGAGGTCGCCGAGGGTGCGGGCCATGTGGAGGCCGTGCAGGGGGTCGAGGTGGAGGGTGGCGGGGGCGACCTGGCGGCCGGGGCCGGTGGGGGTGATGTGCAGTCCGCCGAATTCGGCCCAGGCCTCGACGGCGGCGGGGAAGACGGTGTGGCGGTGGCCGGCGGGTGAGACGTGGTCGCGCAGGGCGTCCGCCCAGATCTCGGCCTGTTTGATGTCCCAGCGTCCGGGTTGCCAGCCGGCGGCGCGCAGGGCGGCGTCGACTTGTACGGCGAAGCGGGTGGTGGACGTGCGGTCGGTGTGCATCTGCCCTTCGTCTCGTCGAGGTCATGGGTGGCGTGCGGGGCGCGGTGCGGTGGGGTGCTTTCGGTGTGCGTGGGGGTGGGGGCGCGTCAGCCGGTCGTGGCGGCCGGGTCGACTATGCGTACGCCGAAGTGGGCGCTGAGCGCGGTGCAGGCGCGGCAGGGAGTGGCGAAGCTGCCGTGGAGGGGGTCGCCGTCCTCGCGGATGCGGCGGGCGGTGAGTTTGGCCTGCTTGAGGGCTTTGCGGGCCTCGCCGTTGGTCATGGGTTTGCGGGCGGCGCGTTTGCTGCGGGCGGCGTCGGCGGCGGCGATGTGGCGGGAGATGAGGATGGTCTCGGCGCAGCGGCCGGTGAAGCGGTCGCGCTGGGCGCTGGTGAGGGTGTCCAGGAAGTCCTGGACGAGGGGGTGCAGGGCCGGGGGTGTGTCGCCGCGGGCGGCGGTGCCGGTGAGGGTGGCGCCGCGGACGGAGAGGGCGGCGGCGACGGTGGGGAGGATGCCGTCGCGGCGGTGGTGGAGGACGGGGGCGTGGGGCGCTTCGGTGGCGCTCCAGCCGATGCGGGGGTCGCCGCCTCGCGGGTCGCCGTTTCGCGGGTCGGCGGACCTGCCGGTGTGTGGTCCCGTCTGTGTCGCGTTCATGATCGTATTCCCCTCCGTGCATCCCCCCGGGGGTCACAGACTGCCAAATGGCGTGGCTGGTGCGGAAGCTGGGGCGCGATGACACGCCCGTACCGGGGCGTGCCGTCACGGTGGGGTGACGGCTGGTCACGGAGGCGGAGGGGCGGCCGACCGGTGCCGGTGACCGGTGTCGTCGTACCGCATAGGCTGTCGGCACCGCGGGCGATGCGGTGATCCGTTCGGAGATCGATGCAGTGAACCGGAGGGTGATCCGTGAGGTGGGCGCGTGCGGTGACGTGCACCGAGGTGCACAGCAGTTGAGACAGAAGACGTGACAGTCGATACGGGCCGTAGTGCGCCAAAGGCGGTGAATACGGGTCGTACAGAGTGCCGCAGGGGGCAACCGCCATGACGACAGGTCGGCTCGGGCAGCAAGCCGCGCCGCCGAACGCGGCCTACGCCGGGCAGGTCGTGCATTTCCCGGATCCGGTCCGGGCGGCGCGTCACCCGAGAGGGGTACGGGTCGACGAGGGTGGTTACCCCGACTTCTCGCCCTACGCGCGTGCGGCCGCGGAGATCGCGGAGCCGCCGGAGGGGTTCGGCGTCGACGAGTTGCGGCTGACGGACTACGTGTCGGCGAACATGGCGCTGGCGGCGTCCGGGCACGAGCTGTGGGACACGGTGCCTGCGGTGGCGACGCCGCACGGCTGGACGTGGCACCACGCGGTGGGCACGCGGCGGCTGGAGCTGGTCCCGGTCGAGGTGAAGGCGTTGCTGCGGCACCACGGCGGCGTGGCGACGTCGGGCGTCGACCAGTCCAAGCGGGGCACGCGGCCGTTGCAGGAGACGCGTCCGGCGCACTTCGGGCTGCCGAAGTCGGGCGTGGCGGTGACGGAGTCGCAGGTGCAGGGGGCCGAGGAGGACCTCGGCTACCGGCTGCCGGGGCCGTACCGGTCGTTCCTGAAGGCGGCGGGGGGTTGTGCGCCGGTGGGTGCCGCGCTGGACGCGGAGCTGGGGCTGCTGATCGACCAGCCGTTCTTCACGGTGCGGGACGAGGCGGCCGTCAACGATCTGGTGTACGTCAACAAGTGTCTGCGTGACCATCTGACCAAGGACTACCTGTGTGTCGGGTTCGTCCAGGGCGGGCTGCTGGCCGTGAAGGTGAAGGGCGACCGGATCGGTTCGGTGTGGTTCTGCGCGTACGACGATGCGCGGGACGTGGATCCCTCGCTGCCGCCGGCGGAGCGGGTGGAGCGGCTGCTGCTGCCGTGCGGGGACGACTTCGACGTCTTCCTGTCGCGGCTGGCCGGTAATCCGCCGGAGTTGGAGACGGTGGCGAATCTGATGGTGGACGGCGGGTTCGCGCGTGTGGTGCCGGTGGGTGCGGTGTCGTCCTCGGCCGTGGGGGAGTGACTTCAGCGATGGTGACCTTCGCGCAGGCGCAGGAGCGCGCGGAAGAGTGGATCAACGGGGACGTGCCGTCGTACCAGCATCGTGAGGTGCGGGTGCGGGAGTTCGACCTCGGGTTCGTGGTGTGGGCCGAGGACCGGGCGGACGGGCCGCGGTCGGACGGTGGTGCGCAGCGGCTGGTGATCGCGCGGGACAGCGGCGAGGCGACGCTGTGGCCCGGGCTGCCGGTGGGTGAGGTGATCCGCCGGTACGAGGAGGAGTACGGCCGTCCGGACACGGCGGAGGAGCCGGCTCCGGCTCCCGCGGCCCGGGTGGATCTGAACCAGACGTCCTTCCTGCTGACTCCGCCGGAGTGGTTGCAGGACGCGGCGGACAAGCTGGGGATCCCGGATCGGCGGGCGGCGGGTACGCAGGCGGGTGCGGGTGCCGCGTCGGCTTCTGCCGGTGCTGGTGATTCCGCTTCCGGTGCCTCGTGGCCTGCTGCCGTGGGGAGCGACTCGGGGAGTGACTCCGGGGCGGGAGCGGCGACGGGGACGCCGGGTGTGCCGGCCGGGGCTACGCCCTGGGCCGGTACGGACACCAACGGCGATGCCGGCGACGACCGTTCCGTACCGCTGCCCGCGACGGTCTTCGCGCCGCCGCTGAGCGAGACCGACGCCGACACGCCGCCGCCGGCGCCGCCGGCGACGCCCGACGCCAAGACGACGCTGATGTCGGGCGGCAGCCAGCTTCCGCCGACGGCGGTGTCACCGGCGATCGACGATCCGAAC
>KE354130.1 GCA_000415505.1 Streptomyces afghaniensis 772 | reverse complement strand
CCTCCCAGAAATTTCCCGAACGTCTCCACCTGGGGCAGCGGGACGCCGGTCTGGAGGGGATAGAGGTCGACCCCGATGCGGCCCATCGTGATCAAGTCGAAATACTGGGCTGGCTCGGCCATGCGCGACCTCCTCGGGAAGCTGGGGATGCGGGTCCGGGGGCCTCCTGACACCGTGGGGCGTGGGTGACCTGGGACCTGCCGCCCTACAGGTGTAGGCGGCGGGGGACGGCCCTGTCAATAGTTTGTACTTACATTCGGACCTGCTTGTGAAATGATGTCTTAACAAAGTATTGACAGCGGGCGCGGCAGGGACTTGTATCCCGTGGCATCGCAACAGTCTGTTTGCGGCATCATGATCCGGACTCCGTAAGGCTCCGGGACCACGGATCCCTCGTGATCCCCTCCTTTCCCCCGCAGTAGCACAGTGAGGTGCCAGGAAAGATGGACCGCTCTTCTCACCCCCGCTCCCGCAGAATCGCGCCGGTTGTCGCCGTTGCCGCGGCAGCGGCCCTGACCCTCGCCGGCTGCTCCAGCAGTTCCGGGGGCAAGAAGTCCGAGGAAGGCGCTGCGAACGCCTCCGCCGGCAAGGCGACCACGCCGCGCATGACCGTCGCCCTGGTCACGCACCAGGCGCCCGGTGACACCTTCTGGGACACCGTGCGCAAGGGCGCCGAGGCCGCAGCCGCCAAGGACAACATCAAGCTCGTCTACTCCGCCGACCCGAACGCGGGCAACCAGGCCAACCTGGTCCAGAACGCGATCGACCAGAAGGTCGACGGCATCGCCGTCACCCTCGCCAAGCCGGACGCCCTCAAGGGCGTCATAGGCAAGGCCGAGAAGTCCGGCATACCCGTGGTCGGACTCAACTCCGGCCTGAGCGACTGGAAGAAGCTCAACCTGCTGGAGTTCTTCGGCCAGGACGAGTCCGTGGCCGGCGAGGCCTTCGGCAAGAAGCTCAACGAGGTCGGCGCCAAGCACGCCCTCTGCGTGGTCCAGGAGCAGGGCAACGTCGGCCTGACCCAGCGCTGCGACGGCGTCGAGAAGACCTTCGAGGGCAAGCTCGACACCCAGAACGTCAACGGCACCGACATGCCCTCCGTGAAGTCGACGATCACCGCCAAGCTGAAGCAGGACCCGTCCATCGACTACGTCGTCACGCTCGGCGCCCCCTTCGCGCTGACCGCGGTGCAGTCGGTCGGCGACGCCGGCAGCAAGGCGAAGGTCGCCACCTTCGACCTCAACAAGGACCTCATCAAGGGCATCAAGGACGACTCCATCCAGTTCGCCGTCGACCAGCAGCCCTACCTCCAGGGCTACCTGGCCGTCGACGGCCTGTGGCTCTACAAGAACAACGGCAACTACAGCGGCGGCGGCGAGCAGCCCGTGCTGACCGGCCCGGCCTTCGTCGACAAGTCCAACGTCGACAGGATCGGGGAGTTCGCCGCGAAGGGCACCCGGTGATGAGCATGACCCAGCAGGCCACGCCGGCGGTGGACACACCGCCGGCCCCCGGCCCCAAGCAGTCCGACGGCCGGACGCGGCAGCGCCCCCTGGCACTGCGGCTGCTGGCCCGGCCCGAAGTCGGCGTCTTCCTCGGCGCCGTCGCCGTGCTCGTGTTCTTCCTGTTCGCGGCACCGCCGGTACGCGACGGCAGCTCGATGGCCAACATCCTGTACCAGTCGTCGACCATCGGGATCATGGCGCTGCCCGTGGCCCTGCTGATGATCGGCGGCGAGTTCGACCTGTCGGCCGGTGTCGCCGTGGTCACCTCGGCGCTGACCGCGTCGATGCTCAGCTACCAGCTGACGATGAACGTCTGGGTCGGCGTGATCGTCGCCCTGCTCGTGTCGCTCGCCATCGGGGCGTTCAACGGCTGGCTGCTGGTCAAGACCGGCCTCCCGAGCTTCCTGGTCACCCTGGGCACCTTCCTGATCCTCCAGGGCGTGAACCTCGCCGTGACCAAGCTGGTCACCGGCAACGTCGCCACCGACGACATCAGCGACATGGACGGCTTCAGCCAGGCGCAGAAGATCTTCGCGTCGACGTTCGAGGTCGGCGGGGTCAACGTCAAGATCACCGTCGTCTGGTGGCTGGTCTTCGCGGCCCTGGCCACGTGGGTGCTGCTGCGCACCAAGTACGGCAACTGGATCTTCGCGGTCGGCGGCAACAAGCACTCCGCCCGGGCCGTCGGTGTCCCGGTGACCTTCACCAAGATCTCCCTGTTCATGCTGGTCGGCTTCGGCGCCTGGTTCGTCGGCATGCACCAGCTGTTCTCCTTCAACACCGTGCAGTCCGGCGAGGGCGTGGGCCAGGAGCTCATCTACATCGCCGCGGCCGTCATCGGCGGCTGTCTGCTGACCGGTGGCTACGGCTCCGCGATCGGCCCGGTCTTCGGCGCCTTCATGTTCGGCATGGTGCAGCAGGGCATCGTCTACGCCGGCTGGAACCCCGACTGGTTCAAGGCCTTCCTCGGCGTGATGCTCCTCGGCGCCGTCCTCATCAATCTGTGGGTCCAGCGCACGGCGACCCGGAGGTGACCGCAATGACCAGCAACGAAACCGGCACCCACGGGGCCGTCCTGAAGGACACGCCGCCCGCGGAGGACCGAGCCCTCGTCGAACTCCGCGGCGCGGGCAAGTCCTACGGCAACATCCGCGCCCTGCACGGCGTCGACCTGAAGGTCTTCCCCAACCGGGTCACCTGCGTGCTCGGCGACAACGGCGCCGGCAAGTCCACCCTCATCAAGATCATCTCGGGTCTGCACCAGCACACCGAGGGCGAGTTCCTCGTCGACGGCGAACCGGTGCGCTTCTCCACCCCGCGCGAGGCCCTCGACAAGGGCATCGCCACGGTCTACCAGGACCTCGCCGTCGTCCCGCTGATGCCGGTGTGGCGCAACTTCTTCCTCGGCTCCGAGATGACCAAGGGCCCCTGGCCCGTCCGCCGTCTCGACATCGAGAAGATGAAGAAGACCGCCGACGAGGAACTGCGCAACATGGGCATCGTCCTCGACGACATGGAACAGCCCATCGGCACGCTCTCCGGCGGCCAGCGCCAGTGCGTCGCCATCGCCCGCGCCGTCTACTTCGGCGCCCGCGTCCTCATCCTGGACGAGCCGACCGCAGCCCTCGGCGTCAAGCAGTCCGGTGTGGTGCTGAAGTACATCGCCGCCGCCCGCGAGAAGGGCCTCGGCGTCATCTTCATCACTCACAACCCGCACCACGCCTACATGGTCGGCGACCACTTCAGCGTGCTGCGCCTGGGCACCATGGAACTGTCCGCCTCCCGCAGCGAGGTCAGCCTCGAGGAGCTGACCAACCACATGGCCGGCGGCACCGAACTGGCCTCCCTCAAGCACGAGTTGGCGCAGGTCCGCGGCGTCGACGTCGAGGAGCTCCCCGAGGCGGGAGACCTCACCGCCCCCGTAGCCACGTCTTCGGAAGGAAAGTCCTGACATGGCCCTCGCGCTCGACCGCATCCGGGTCGGCTCCGCCCCCGACTCCTGGGGCGTCTGGTTCCCCGACGACCCCCAGCAGGTGCCCTGGGAACGCTTCCTCGACGAGGTCGCCGAGGCCGGCTACTCGTGGATCGAACTCGGCCCGTACGGCTACCTGCCGACCGACCCGGCCCGGCTCACCGACGAGGTGACCAAGCGGAACCTGCAGGTCTCCGCCGGCACGATCTTCTGCGGCCTGCACCGCGGCCCGTCCGAGTGGGACTCCACCTGGGAACAGGTCAGCCGGGTCGCCGCCCTCACCCAGGCCATGGACGCGAAGCACCTGGTCGTCATCCCGTCCTTCTGGCGTGACGACAAGACCGCCGAGATCCTGGAGCCCCCGGAGCTCACCACCGAGCAGTGGCGCAACCTCACCACGGGCATGGAGCGCCTCGGCCGTGAGGTGAAGGACAGGTACGGCCTGGACATCGTCGTCCACCCGCACGCCGACACCCACATCGACACCGAGGAGCACGTCGAGCAGTTCCTCGACTCCACCGACTCCGACGCGGTCAACCTCTGCCTGGACACCGGGCACTACGCCTACTGCGGCGGCGACAGCGTCAAACTGATCGAGACGTACGGCGAGCGCATCGGCTATCTGCACCTCAAGCAGGTCGACCCGGACATCCTCGCCGACGTGGTCGAGAACGAGATGCCGTTCGGCCCCGCCGTGGCGCGCGGAGTCATGTGTGAACCGCCCGCCGGTGTGCCCGAGCTCGGTCCGGTGCTCACGGCCGCCCAGAAGCTGGGCGTGGACCTGTTCGCCATCGTCGAGCAGGACATGTACCCCTGCGAGCCGGACAAGCCGCTGCCGATCGCGGTGCGCACCCGCAAGTTCCTGAGGTCCTGCGGCGCCTGACGACCCGAAAGGACGGACGGCCCATGACTGAGCGCGCCACCCTGGGAGTCGCGGTCATCGGTACCGGAAGGATGGGCGCGGACCATGTGCGCCGCATCCACGAAGTCATCAGCGGAGCACGGGTGGTCGCCGTCGCCGACGTAGACGCGGAGCGCGCGAAGGCCGTCGCCGCCCGCGTCGGCGGCTGCGGCGCCCACACCGACCCGGCCGCCGCCATGGCGGCGGACGACGTCGACGCCGTCCTGATCGCCTCCCCGGGCCCGGCCCACGAGGCCACGCTGCTCGCTGCCTTCGAGCGCGATCTGCCCGTCCTGTGCGAGAAGCCGCTCACCCCCGACGCGGCCTCCGCCCTGCGCGTCCTCGAAGCCGAACTGCGCCTCGGCCACCGCCGTGTCCAGGTCGGCTTCATGCGCCGCTACGACCCCGAGTACGCAAAGCTGAAGGACCTGCTGACGACGGGTCAGCTCGGTCGTCCGCTGATGCTGCACAACCGGCACCGCAACGTCGCCAGCCCGCCCTTCTTCACCAGCTCCATGCTCATCAGCGACTCGGTCGCCCACGAGGCGGACGCCACCCGCTGGCTGCTGAACCACGAGATCACGGCGGTCACGGTGCTGCGCCCGGCGCCGTCGGCCAACGCCCCCGACGGGCTGCGCGATCCGCAGTTCGTCGTCTTCGAGACCGACGGCGGCGCCCTCTCCGACGTGGAGATCTTCGTCAACTGCGGCTTCGGCTACCAGGTCCAGGCCGAGGTGGTCTGCGAACGCGGCACCGCCCGCATCGGCGATGGCCATGCCCTGATCACCAACATGGCCGGCCGCTGGGGCGGCACCATCGCCCAGGACTGGACGGAACGCTTCGAGACGGCCTACGACCGGGAGCTCCAGGCCTGGGTCGACGCCACCCGCCGCGGCGAGGTCACCGGCCCGAGCGTCTGGGACGGCTACGCCGCCGCCGCGGTGTGCGAGGCGGGGGTACGGCGCTGGAGGACGGCGGCCGGGTCGAGGTCGAACTGGTCGAGAAGCCCGCGCTGTACGCGTGAACAGGCCGAGCGGGCCGGGGGCGCCACCCCCCGGCCGCTCGGCGTGTTCTCAGATCCCGGTACGGGGCCGGGGCTCGAACCCGGCCGCCCGGTAACAGTCGTCGATGAGCGCCATCGTCGTCACCGCGTCGTCCGCGTCCAGGGGCAGCGCCGCACCGTCTCGCACCCGGGCGGCGAACGCTTCCAGCTGATACGTGTACGACGAGCGCGTCCCGAGGCGCTCCGTGCGTTCGCCCTCCGGGGTGCGCACCACGATCCGGTCGTCCATCTGGGGCAGCACGAAGTTCGGGGCCGTCGCCTCGCCCCGGGAGCCGGTGATCCGGATGCTCATGTCCAGCCCGTCGTACGCCATGTGGCAGCGGGCCGAGCCGGTGGCGCCGCCGGGGAACTCCAGGTCGGCGTCCAGCCACTCGTCGACCCCGGGCGCACCCGCGCGCGCCCCGCCCGGGCCCGGCCAGGCGCGGTGCGCCGCCCGCCCAGGGCGCCAGCATCCGCAGCGCGTGCAGGCTGTAGCAGCCCAGGTCCATCAGGGCACCGCCGGCCAGCGGCAGCGACCAGCGAGGGTCGGTGTCCGGCGGGGCGGCGATGGCGACCATCGCCTCCACGTGCCGCAGTTCCCCGAGCTCACCGGAGTCCAGCAGCTCGTGCAGGCGGCGGGTGACCGGGTGGAAGAGATAGTGGAAGGCCTCCATGAAGACCGTCCCGGCCTTGGCGGCGGCATCCCGCACCTCCGCCGCCTCGCGCTCGTTGCTCGCCGACGGCTTCTCCGACAGCACGTGCTTGCCCGCCGCGAGGGCGGCCAGGTTCCACGGGCCGTGCAGGCCGTTGGCGAGCGGGTTGTAGACGACGTCGACCTCGGGATCGGCCACCAGCTCGGCGTACGAACCCGCCACCCGCTCCACGCCGTGCTCCTCGGCGAACGCCTCGGCGCGGGAGCGGTCGCGTGCGGCCACCGCGACGAGCCGGTGGCCGGTCGCCCGGGCCGGGTCGATCAGGGAGCGTTCGGTGATCCGTGCGGCTCCCAGTACGCCTATGCGCAGGGGTTCCCGGCCCTGGTCGCTCATGCCTGCCGTACCTCCTCGATCGTGACGGGACGGTGCTCGTGCAGCGACAGTGTGCACGCGTCGGCGATCCAGCCCGCCTCCAGGGCGTCCTCGATCGTGCAGGGGGAGGGGCGGGTGCCGGCGACGACCTCGGTGAACGCGGTCAGTTCGGCGCGGTAGGCCTCGGTGAAGCGGTCCATGAAGAAGTCGTGCGGGGTGCCCGCCGGGAAGGTCACGCCCGGCTCGACCGAGCGCAGCGGCAGCTTGTCCTCCAGACCGACGGCGATGGAGTCCGTGAAGCCGTGGATCTCCATGCGGACGTCGTAACCACGGGCGTTGTGGCGGGAGTTGGAGACCACCGCGATGGTGCCGTCGTCCAGGGTGAGGATCGCGCCGGTGGTGTCGGCGTCACCGGCCTCCTTGATGAAGTCGGCCCCGCGGTTGCCGCCCACGGCGTACACCTCGGTCACCTCGCGGCCCGTCACCCAGCGGATGATGTCGAAGTCGTGCACCGAACAGTCGCGGAAGATGCCGCCGGAGGCGGCGATGTACGCGGCGGGCGGCGGCGCCGGGTCGAGCGTGGTCGAGCGGACCGTGTGCAGCGTGCCGAGCTCGCCGCTCTGCACGGCGGCGCGGGCGTTGACGAAACCGGTGTCGAAGCGGCGGTTGTAGCCGATCTGGATCGGCACGTCCTTGCCCTGGACGGCCTTCAGCACCTCGACGCCCTCGCTCATGGTCTTGGCGACGGGCTTCTCGCAGAAGACCGGGATGCCGGCCTCGACCCCGGCCAGGATCAGCGCGGGGTGGGCGTCGGTCGCGGCGGCGACGACGATGCCGTCCACGCCGGCGGCCAGCAGGGCCTCCGGCGAGTCCACGACCTCGGCACCGAACCGCTCGGCGGCGGCCTTGGCGGCGTCCGCGAACGGATCGGTGACGACGAGGGACTCGACGACGTCGAGCCCGGAGAGGGTCTCAGCGTGAAAGGCCCCGATACGGCCGAGCCCGAGAATTCCGATACGCATGGGTATTGCTCCTATTTGTCAACAGGGGGTGGTGCTACGCCCTCTTTCGGGGGCGCGGGGAACTGCGCGACCAGCCACAACGGCGCCGCACACGACCAACGACAAAGCGCGGCACATCCTCAGTCGAGTCCTCCGAGCACGTTCTGATCCCAGTCGATCACCGACCCGGTGACCACCCCGGACCGCTCCGACAGCAGGAACACAACAAACTCGGCGATCTCATCCGGCTGGCCCAACTTGCCCATCGGCAACCGGGCAGCGGCGACCTCACGCCAGTCGTCCCCGGCCCCGTGGAACACGCGCTGCGTCGCGTCCTCCCCTTCCGTCGCCGTCCAGCCGATGTTCAGCCCGTTGATCCGCACCCGGTCCCACCGGTGCGCGTGCGCGGCGTTCCGGGTCAGCCCGATCAGGCCGGCCTTCGCGGCGACGTACGGCGCGAGAAAGGGCTGACCTCCGTGCGCCGAGGACGTGATGATGTTGACCACCGTGCCGGGCGCCTCGCGCGCCACCATGTCCGCGACCGCCGCCTGCATCGCGAAGAACGGCCCCTTGAGGTTGATCGCGATGTGCTGGTCGAACAACTCGGGCGTGGTGTCCAGCAGCGTCCCCCGTGAGGTCAGCCCGGCCGAGTTCACGAGGCAGTCGACACGGCCGTACGCCTCCACGACCCGGGCCACGGAAGCCTTCGCCTGCTCCGCGTCCGAGAGGTCGGCCCGCACGTACAGGGCCTTGCCGCCCGCGGCGGTCAGCTCCGCCACCAGGGCCTCACCGGGCTCGGGACGCCGCCCGGTGACGGCCACGACCGCCCCCGCGCGGACCGCGGCCCGCGCGATGGCGGCGCCGACACCCTGAGTGCCGCCGTTGACCAGGACGATCTTGTCGTCGAGAAGTCCCACGAGGTTCCTCAGCTCTCTCGCCGGGCGGTACCGGCCCGCAGCTCCGCCCGGAGCGCCTCCGGCGGCCACCCCTCGTACAGGGCCCGCCGTACGAGGTCCGCCTGCGAGGCCGGGGCGAGGCCGTCGACCGGCGGGTCGCTGTCGAGGTTGGTCGGGAAGGGGTAGCCCTCGGCGCTCGCCGCGATGACGTTGCCCAGCCACGCGTCGCTCGCGCCCTCGGCCTTCCGCTTCAGCAGCACGGGGTACACGGCGTTCGCCACGGCCTCCCGGTCCACCGTCTCCATCGCCCGCCCGAACGCGGACGACACCTGCAGCAGGTTGGCCATGCGCCGGATGTCCGCCGAGCGGTTGGTGCCGGCGGCGTGGAAGAGGGCCGGGTTGAAGAAGACCGCGTCGCCCTTCGCGAGGGGCAGCTGCACCTGGTGCGCCTCGAAGTACGCCCGGAACTCCGGGCGCCGCCAGGCGAGATAGCCCGGCTCGTACTTCTGCGAGTGCGGCAGGTACATCGTCGGCCCGGACTCCACCGGCATGTCGCAGTGCGCGACCGCGCCCTGGAGGGTCAGCACGGGGGAGAGGCGGTGCACGTGCCCGGGGTAGGCGGCGGCGACCTCGTCGGACAGGAAGCCCAGATGGTAGTCGCGGTGCGCGGTCTGGGCGGCGCCGCCCGGATTGACCACGTTGAGCTGCGAGGTGACCTGGTAGCCGGGACCCAGCCAGGCCGTCGCCACGAGGGCGAGGACGTCGTTGGCGTAGTAGTCGGCGAACGCCTCCGCGTCGTACAGGGCGGCCTTCTCCAGCGCGTTCCACACCCGGTCGTTGGCGCCCGGCTTCGCGAAGTGGTCACCGGCCGTGGCGCCCGAGGCGCGCTGCTCGGCGATCAGGGCCTCGAACACGGCGGTGGCCCGGTCCACGACCTCCGGGTCGGGAAAGGCGCCCCGGAAGACGACGATGCCGGGCCCGTCGGCGAGCGCGCGCACCAGCTCGGCCTGGACGACGCGGTCGCCTTCGAGCAGGCCGGTGTCGTAGACCGGCACGTTCCGCTCCACGGCCGAGGCGTGCGGATAGTCGACGGGGTCGGTCGCCTGCTCGACCAGCGCGCGGAACGCGTCGAGGTCGCAGTCCTGCTCGGACAGCCAGGCGCGGCGGTGTACGGAAGTGAAGGACATCGTCGTCCCTTCGGGGTCACGGAGCGACGCAGCCCTGTCATTCTTGTCAGTACAAACCCCTCGAACAACCAGCAGCGAGCCATCAAAAACCCTTCAAGGAGCCGGCGCATGGGCCACCCCTTCCCGATCCGGGAGATCGCACGTCAGGCCGGCCTGAGCGAGGCGACCGTCGACCGGGTCCTGAACGGCAGGGGAGGCGTGCGGGAGAGCACGGCCCGGGAGGTGCGCCAGGCCATCGCCGACCTGGACCGCCAGCGCACCCAGGTCCGGCTGGTGGGCCGGACGTTCATGGTCGACATCGTGATGCAGGCGCCCGAGCGCTTCACCACCGCGATCCGCGCCGCCCTGGAGGCCGAGCTGCCCTCCCTGCACCCGGCGGTGCTGCGCTCCCGCTTCCACTTCCGCGAGACCGGCCCGGTCGGGGAACTGGTGCGGATCCTGGACCGGATAGCCCGGCGCGGCTCGCAGGGCGTGATCCTCAAGGCCCCGGACGTCCCCGAGGTCACCGCCGCCGTCGGACGCCTCGAAACCGCCGGCATCCCCGTCGTGACCCTGGTGACCGACCTGCCCGCCAGTGCCCGCCGCGCCTACGTCGGCATCGACGACCGGGCGGCGGGCGCGACGGCCGCCTATCTGACGGGCCAGTGGCTGGGAGAGCGCCCGGGCAACATCCTGACCAGCCTCAGCAGCGGTTTCTTCCGCAACGAGGAGGAGCGCGAGATGGGCTTCCGCAGCGTCATGCGGGCCCGGCACCCCGAGCGCGCGCTGGTCGAGATCGCCGAGGGGCAGGGTCTTGACGCCACCCAGTACGACCTCGTCCGGGCCGCGCTGGAACGGGACCCGGACATCCGCGCGGTGTACTCGATCGGCGGCGGCAACATCGCCACGCTGCAGGCCTTCGACGACCTCGGCCGCGAGTGCGCCGTGTTCATCGCGCACGACCTGGACCACGACAACACCCGGCTGCTGCGCGCGCACCGCCTGTCCGCCGTGCTCCACCACG
Organism: Streptomyces afghaniensis 772; assembly: GCA_000415505.1. GTDB lineage: Bacteria > Actinomycetota > Actinomycetes > Streptomycetales > Streptomycetaceae > Streptomyces > Streptomyces afghaniensis. The sequence goes on along the minus strand of KE354130.1, from coordinate 8,496 downwards.
ACCTGCGCCAGGACGTGCGCGAGGCCTGCCACACGGTCATGCGGGCCCACGGCGCGCTGCCGCCGGCCGGGCCGTCGCTGCCGTCGGCGATCCAGGTGGTGACGCCGTACAACATGCCCCCACAGGCGACGGCCGTGTGAGCCCGGGGCGGTGTCGCGGGCGTGACCCGGCGTGTATCCGGAGCGGGGTGCGCCACGGCCCCTACCGTCGACCTCATGTGGACATCGCGCCCGGACGGCGGGCCGGACCGGTTGCTGACGCTCGCCGACGGCGTGTTCGCCATCGCCATCACGCTGCTGGTCCTTGACCTCTACGTCCCGCGAGACCTGGACGCGGACAGGTATCGGGAAGCCCTGCACCAGTTGCTGCCGGACCTCGGGGCCTACGCGCTCAGCGTCGCGGTGCTCGGCAGTTTCTGGCGCGACCACCGCAGGATCTTCCGTGACGTACGGGAGGTCGACGGGCACGTGATCATCCTGTCCCTCACCGGCCTGGGCGTCGCGGCCCTGGTGCCCTTCCCGACCCGGCTGCTGGCGGAGTACGGCGACGTGCCCGTGTCGGTCGCCGTCTACGCGGCGGCGGTCGCCGCGCTCGGCGCCTGCCATCTGGCATTGGCCGCCGTCCTGGCCAAGCGCCCGTGGCTGCGCGACGGCACCCCCTCCGACACCGGCAGCACGCCTTACCTCCTGGAGAGCGCCACGCTGGTGGTGGTGTTCGCGTCGACCGTCCCGCTGGCCCTGGTGGCCGGGGCCCACGCCATGTGGCTGTGGCTGGTCCTCGCCCCGGTGAGGTTCGTTCTGGGCCGCCGCCTCCAGAAGGCCGGCTGAACGTCAGGCCCCCGAGCCCGCCCAGAAGGCCGGCTGAACCTCACGTCCCCGCGGCCACGTCCGCCCAGGCACCGCTCGACGCCGACCGCGCCATCGCGTCCAGCGCGGCCGCACTGTGCACGGCGTCCGCGAGGGTCGCCCCGTGCGGGGTGCCCTCGGCGACCGACCGGAGGAAGCGGTACGCCTCGATGACCTTCAGATCGTCGTACCCCATGGCGTTCGCCGCGCCGGGCTGGAACGCGGCGAACTCGCCGTGGCCCGGGCCGACGTACACCGTCGTCACGGCCTGGTCCTGGTACGTCGTCCCGCGGCTGATCCCCAGCTCGTTCATGCGGCGGAAGTCCCAGAACACCGCGCCCTTGGTGCCGTGCACCTCGAAGCCGTAGTTGTTCTGCTCGCCGACCGAGACCCGGCAGGCCTCCAGCACACCGCGCGCCCCGGAGGCGAAGCGCAGCAGGCAGTTGACGTAGTCCTCGTTCTCGACCGGGCCGAGTTCGCCGCCCGAGGCGCGGCTGTGGCCCGCCGTCGCCCCGGTGGGACGGGCCCGCTCCGGCAGGAAGATCGCCGTGTCGGCCGTCAGGGACGTGATGTCGCCCAGCAGGTGACGGGCCAGGTCCGCGCCGTGCGAGGCGAGGTCGCCCAGCACGCCGCTGCCGCCCCGCTCCCGCTCGTACCGCCACGTCAGCGCGCCCTCGGGGTGGGCCGCGTAGTCGCTGAACAGCCGGATACGGACATGCGTCACCGTGCCGATCTCCCCCGAGGCGATCAGCTCGCGGGCCGCCTCGACGGCGGGCGCGTTGCGGTAGTTGAATCCGACGGCGCCCTGCACGCCCGCCTCGGCCACCGCGTCCGCCACCGCACGGGCGTCCTCGGCGGTGAGACCGACCGGCTTCTCGATCCAGATGTGCTTGCCCGCCTCCGCCATGGCGACGCCGATCTCGCGGTGCAGGAAGTTCGGCGCGGTGATGCTGACCGCCTTCACCCGGGGGTCGGCGACCACCTCGCGCCAGTCACGCGTGGTCGAGGCGAACCCGAACTGCGCGGCGGCCTCCGCCGCCCGGCCCGGCACCTCCTCGGCGACCGTGGCCAGCTCCGGAACGAGGGGCAGCTGCGGATAGTGGTGCCGCACGCGCGCGTACGCCTGGGTGTGCACCCGCCCCATCCAGCCGAAACCGACGACGGCGACGCCGAGCGTGTCCACCATGAGAGCCCCTCTTTGGACCGTTCCAGAACCTTGCCAGCCCACCCTGGGCGCGGTTTCGCCTCGCTGTCAACCCTTTGACAAGGCGATGACCCGCATGGAACGGTCCATCTCATGAGACCGCCGACGATCCGCGACGTTGCCGAACGGGCCGGCGTCTCCAAGTCGCTGGTCTCCCTGGTGCTGCGCGGTTCCGACCAGGTGCGCCCCGAGAAGCGGGAGGCCGTGCTCCGCGCCGCCCAGGAGCTCGGCTACCGGCCCAACGCCGCCGCGCGCAGCCTCAGCGAGCAGCGCACCCGTACGGTCGGCGTCCTCCTGAACGACCTGCGCAACCCCTGGTTCGTCGACCTCCTCGACGGCCTGAACTCCCTCCTGCACGCAGGCGGCCTGCAGATGCTGCTCGCCGACGCCCGCCTCAACCGCCGCATCGGCCAGGACCCGGCCGACCCGCTCCTGGACCTGCGCGTCGACGGCCTGGTGGTGGTCGGCACCCTGCCCGACCCGGCGGCTCTCGGCGCGGTCGCCGAGCGGATGCCGGTCGTCCTGGCGGGCGCCCGCGAACCCGTGCCGGCCGGGGTGGACCAGGTCGCCGGCGACGACGAGCAGGGCGCCCGGCTGGTCACCGAACACCTCATCGGTCTCGGCCACCGCCGCATCGCGCACCTCGCGGGCTACGGAGCCGTCGGCGAACTGCGCCGCCGCAGCTTCGAGGCGACGATGCGGGCGCACGGCCTGGCCGACCGGGCCGTCGTCGAGACCGGCGACATGACCGAGGAGGGCGGCTACCGCGCCACCGTCCGCCTCCTCAGCCGGCCCGACCGCCCCACCGCCGTCTTCGCCGTCAACGACATCACCTGTGTCGGCGCCCTCTCGGCGGCGGAGGAACTGGGCCTGCGCGTCCCGCACGACGTGTCCGTCGTCGGCTACGACAACACGAGCATCTCCCGGCTGCGCCACCTGTGGCTCACGACCGTCGACAACGCCGGTCACGAGGTCGGCCGCCGTGCCGCCCGCTTCCTCCTCGACCGCTTCGAGCGGCCCGGGGGAGAGGGGCGGATCCACCTGGCGGCGCCGACGCTGGAGATCCGGGGGACGACGGGCCGGCCGTCCTAGAGGCCCCCACCGGGTCCGACCGTAGTGTCCGTCTCGACCTCTATGCCCTGGTCAGGTGCACCCGTCGACTTAGCGTATTGTTTGCGGCATATGCACATGAGTTGAGGCTCGTGGGCATCCTAGGGCGAAGGGGGAGCAACGGGTGGATGAGGCGCAGGTCCGGCGTGTCCGGCGAGCCGAAACGACCGGAGGTGCCGTCACGGGGCTCCTCGCCGTCGCATCCTGTGCCGGGCACGCGACCAAGGCGGAACTGCCCTGGTGGGCCGTCCTTGCCGTCGCCGTGTCGACAGCGGGGCTCGCGGGCTTGACCGGGGCACATCTCGGACGCCGGCACGGGGGACGCGACGAGGCCGCCCTGGAGTCCGGCGAGAAACTCCTCGATGCGTACGCGACCCTCCCGCCGCAGTCCACCGGCCACACCCCGTCCGACGCCCACGCGGGCCCGGGGTGTGGATGCGGTAGGGTTGACCTGCGCGATCACGCGGTTCAACCGCGCGAGCCGCATCGGGACGTGGCGCAGCTTGGTAGCGCACTTGACTGGGGGTCAAGGGGTCGCAGGTTCAAATCCTGTCGTCCCGACGTGTGAGGCAGCAGACGAGAGGCCGTACCGGGAGCTTTCCGGTACGGCCTCTCGGCCGTTCCTGCGCACCCACTCCACCCGGGCACGGGCGCCCGCGCGCGAGCGGGCGAACTGGGCGCGCGCCCGGGCGAGTTCCTCGGCGCCACGGCGGGTTGCGCCCCGTGTCCGTCCCGCCGCTCCCGGCGAGGCTCCCGACGGCATCACGTCCGTCGCCCGTGCGCCCCGCCCCGGCCGGACGTCGGCGTGAACGAGCGGACGGCGGCGCACGCGCCGGAGGGCGGAACGCGGCGGTTCGGAACGCATGGCGGGTCGAGGACGTCACCCACCCCCCCGATGAGGCGACGTCCTCGACCGCTCCCCCGGCGCCGGACTGTGGCTCAGATGTCCGCGCGGCGGTTCCGTGCCGTCACCAGCACATCACCGCCGTCTCGCCGGAACCCCAGGCGGAGTACAGGCGTACGCGGACGAAGTAGCGGCGGCCCTTGACGAGCCGGGCGCTGATCGTGGCGTTGTGCGGAGTTCCCCCGTCGTCCTGCCCGGCGAGGTAGCGGGGTTCCCCGTCCCGCTCCTCGAAGACCACGACGACGGCGTCGCTGTCGCCGAAGGTGCCCAGCGTGTACGTGCGGGTCTCCGGCGGATCGACGACGAAGTCGGCCTGCTCGCCCGGCCCGAGACCGAGCGGTGCCGAGCGGAACGGCACCAGCGCGGGCGGACCCGGCCGATCCGCCGGCGGATACCAGCGGAGCACGAACTCCTTGTCGGCGGCGGACAGGGCGCCGGGCGGGTTGAGACCCGCGCGGTACTGCTCCGGCTCCAGGACCAGCCCCGACGAGAACGGATACTCCATGATCGACTGCGGGTCCCAGACGGAGCCGTTGACCTCGTCGGGGTCGAGCTTGCGCAGGATGTTGTGGTGCGTCGTCTCCCGGCTCCAGTGGTTGGGCGGGCCCGCCAGTTCGGCGTACACGGCCTCGTCGTCCCAGTGGATGCCGGCGAACGGGCTCTGGTGCTCGTGCAGCATGCCGAGCGCGTGCCCGATCTCGTGCAGGGCCGTCCCGCGCTCCCCGGGCGCGGTCAGGTCCCAGCCGAAGTTCATGGTGCGCTCGTGCCGGCCGGCCTGCAGCGCGTCCCGGCCCACCGCCGACCAGGAGCCGGCGCCGAGCTGGAACCCGATGCGCAGTTCTGCCTCCGAGCGGTCGTCGACCTCGGCGAAGGTGATCCCGATGCCGAGGTCCTGCCACTCCGCGAAGCACTCGCGCACCACGTCCCGCTGCTCCTTGCCGCCGGCCCACGGCACGCGTCGCGTCACTCCCCGTCCCGGCACGGGGATGACGGACGCGTCGGTGTCACGGTCGAAGAAGCAGTAGTGCAGGACCGTGCCGTTGACCCACATCCGCCGCCCGCTCGCGAGCGCGCTCAGCCGCTCGGCCGCCAGCCCCGGTGCGAAGGCGGGCGCCGGCGCCTGTGCCAGCGAGCAGTAGCGTGCGGTCATGGCCACAGCCTGCCCCGCGGCCGGCCCCGGGCGCCTGAGTCGGGGGCTACTCAAGTCGCCCTGTATCAGAAGTGAGTAGCCGCGCTCATGTCTGTGTGACGACTTACGAGAGGGACGCGACGACGCTGGAGCTGCCCTGGCCGTTCGCCGGGCGGGAGGACGAACTGGAGCTGGTCCGCCGGTCCCTGACCGGCGCGCGCCGCGGCATCGTGGTGACGGGCCCGGCGGGCTGCGGCAAGACCCGCCTCGTCACGGAGGCGCTGCGCGGCACCGACTGCGCCCGGGCGGCCGGTACGCCCGAGAGCCGGGCCATCCCCTTCGCCCCGTTCGCCCATCTGCTGCCCGAGTCGGTCACCCTGCACCGCGCGGTCCAGCTCCTGTCGGGCGTACGGACGTTGGTCGTGGACGACGCCCAGCTGCTCGACGACGCCTCGGCCGCCCTCGTCCACCAGCTCGCCGTGCACGGCCGGACCCGCCTGCTGGTGGTCGCCACGGACGGCACCCCGGTGCCGGGCGCGATCTCCCGGCTGTGGACGGGGGAACTCCTGCCGCGGCTCACCCTGGAGCCCTTGCCCGGCGCGGAGATCGCGCAGCTGCTCACCGCCGGGGCCGGCCCTCTCGAACCGCTCACCGTCAACCGGTTGCGGCGCCTGTGCCGGGGCGACCTGCGGCTGCTGCGCGCCCTGCTGGGAGCGGTGCGGGGACGGCTCACCGTCGTCCCGGACACCGGCGAACGGGCGTGGCGGGGCCCGGTGCCGCTGACCACGGCCGTCCGCGAACGCATCGCCCCTGTCCTCGGCCGCACCTGCCCGCTCGAACGGGAGACCCTCGACCGCCTCGCCTTCGCCGAACCCCTGTCGCCGACACTGGACGACCTCGACCTCCAAGCTCTCGAAGTCCTGGAGTCCGACGGCCTGATCGAGATCGACGACCTGGGCCGTGTCCGTCTGGCCCACCCCCTCCACGGCCCGGTGCTCAGAGCCGCGGCGGGCCGGCTGCGGGCGCGCCGGCTGTCCCGGACGCCGGACGCGTACGCCGCCGCCCTCGACGCCGAGTCGGCCGCACTGGCCCGCCGGATCGACCAGGACGACGTACGGGCGATGCCCACGCCGGTGGGGAGTGGCTGGTCGCCGAGGGCGGCCCGCTGCCCGGCCGGTACGCCGCCGTACGTGCCCGGTTCGCCCGGCTGCGGGGGGAGGCTGAGGGAGGCGGCTGCCTGGGCGAGGGAGGGCCTGCGGGGCGATCCCGGGGATGCTTCGTGCCGGGCGGAACTCGCCTGCGCCTGCGCACCGGTGGACAGCGGCGGGGACCTGGACCTCGACGCCCTCGCCCACCCCTACGACGCCGTCCGGCTCGGCGCCCCCGAGAAGGTCATCGACCGGCTGACCGGTGTGTTCGCCCGGCACGCCGACGCGCTCACCCGGGCCGACGGCCCGGCGCTGGACGAGGTGGCCGAGGAGCTGGAGCGGCGCGGCTTCGCGCTGTTCGCCGCGGAGGCGCACGCCCAGGCCGCGCGCGCCCACCGCGATCCGAGCGCCGCCCGGCACTCCCGCACCCGGGCCGTCGCCCTGGCCCGGCGCTGCCAGGGCGCCCGCACACCGGCCCTGTCCGGGCTGGTCCTCGGCGAACTCACCGCCCGGCAACGGCAGATCGTCACGCTCGCGGCGGCCGGCCTGAGCAACCGGCAGATCGCCGAACGCCTCACCCTGTCCATCCGGACCGTCGGCAACCACCTGTACAGCGCCTACGCCCGGCTCGGCGCGAGCGACCGCGGCGCGTTGCCCTGGCTGACGGAAGTCCCTCACGCGCAGCCGGCCTGAGCGCCACCCCCAGACCGGCGGTCTGACCCGAACAGGGGACGGGTCAGGCCGCCCCGAACGCCGAGAACGCCCACCCCGTGGCCTGGTGCAGCGCGTCGCCCGGCAGGGCGGCCCGGGCGTCACGCAGCGCCTCCGCCAGGGACAGGCCGGCCCCGAGACCCTTGTGCAGCGCGAGCATCAGCGGCACCACCGCGGCGTCGTTGACGGGCGCGCTGCACGCCACCACCCCGGCCGTGCCGAGCGGCAGCAGCGCGGTGACCAGGCCGAGCAGTTCGTCGGCGCCGACGGAGGCGAGGAGAGCGGTGTCGCAGCAGGACAGGATGATCCGGTAGGGGCTGCGGGCCAGACGCTCGAAGTCGTGCACGACGATCGGGCCGTCGGACATCCGCAGCGAGGAGAACAGCGGGCTGTCCGCGCGGAACGTGCCGTGCGCGGCGATGTGCGCCAGCGCGGCCCCGTCCAGCTCGTCCAGCACCCGCGGCACCCGCGCCTCGTCCTCCTCCAGGACCGTCGCGCAGGCGTACCGGCCGGCCAGTTCGGGCACCTCGGCGCCGCCCGTGGCCAGGCCCGGGCCGCGCACCAGCACATGGCGGCCGTCCGGCGGCGGCGCCGTCTCCCGGGCGCGCAGCCAACTGCCCGCCGACGGCGACACACTGAGCACCCGTTCCCGCAGCGACGGCAACAGCGCCCACGGCACCCGGTGCAGCCGCCCCGGCGGCACGATCACCACGGGACCGCCGCCCAGATGCGCCGCGGCCGGTCCGAGCAACAGCTCCTCCAACCGCCGCCCCGCGGCCTCCACCACCGCAAGCCGCCCCTCGGCCCCGGGGTGCGCCAGCCGCCGCAGCCCCGCCTGCACGTGCTCGGCCTCGGTCTCCGCGTCGGCCAGCAGCCCGGCCTCGAACCTGCGCACCCGCCCCTGCCCGCACAGCAGCACCTGCACCCGCCCGTCCAGCACGGCGAGTTCCACCAGCCGTACCTCGTCGCCCAGCCGCTCCAGCAGCCGGCCGACGTCGAAACGGTCGCCGCCCCCGGGCGCCTCGCCGCGCATGTGCAGGGTCCGGGAGCGGATCTGCCGCTCCAGGCGCCGCTGTTCACGCTCCAGTGCCGGAACCGGCCGGCCCTCCATCCGGGCGGCGTCCGCGCGGGAGGCGATCTCGCGGAAAGCGGTCATGCCGCTGAGCAGTTCCGGGTCGGCGGGCGGCCGGGTCGGCGGGGTGGACAGCACGGTGGCCCGCCAGCGCTCGCTCCACACCAGCAGCCGCCGCGGCCCGCCGGAGACCAGACTGGCCCGCCCAGCCAACGCGGCCAGTTCCGCGCCCTGTTCGGTGGCGCGGGCCCGCAGCTCCGAGGCGCCCAGCGTCATCCGGTGGTCGTCGAGCACGTCCAGGCCGCGCCGGCACGCCTCCAGGACGCCCCGGGTGGACCCGGCGGCCCGGGCCCGCAGCGCCTGCGCCGCCCAG
>KE354129.1 GCA_000415505.1 Streptomyces afghaniensis 772 | reverse complement strand
GCGCCGACGTCGCGTGCCTCTTCTGCCTCGGTGTGTGCGCCCACTGCATCCAGCCAAACATCCACGGCAGCGGCGCGCCGAGCCTCACACGTATTGACTAGCTCTATTCAGACGGTCAGGATGTGAATAACCGCAGCAACAATGACCGCAGCACCACCCGCCGGGAGCACCAGGCACCCACCCAGGAGGCAGACCATGTCAGGACCCCGCCCCGTCCGAGCGCCGCGCGGTACGGAACCGAGCGCC
>KE354128.1 GCA_000415505.1 Streptomyces afghaniensis 772 | reverse complement strand
CGCAGCGCCTGCGCCGCCCAGCCCGTCATCCGCGCCAGCGGCGGGCCACCCTGTCTGCTGCGGGCGGCGACGGCCAAGTGCCGCTCCGCGTCCGCCGTCCAGCCCAGGCCCAGCGCGATCCGGCCCGCCAGCAGCGACGCCTCCGGCGCGGCCGGCGCGCCGAAGGCGGCCAGCTTCTCCGCAACCGCGGCCGCGTCGGCGACCAGCCGCCCCGAACTGCGTCCTGCGGCGTGCCGTGCCTCGATCAGCACCAACCGGGCGTGGGTCTCCCACCAGGTGCGCCGCTGCCCGGCGAACAGCCGTACCGCGAGGGCGGCACGGGCGATCGCGGTGTGCGGGTCCCCGGCCAGCCGGGCGGCCCGCGCGGCGGCCAGCAGCAGCTCCGCCTTGCGGGTGGACTGCCCGCCGATCCCGTCCAGTTTCCCGATCGCCGCGTCCGCCTCGGCCAGCGCCTCGGGCGCCAGCCCGGCCGCCATCAGCACCTCGCAGCGCCGGATGTTCAGCATGAACGTCGGCGTGCCCAGCCGGGCGTACCGCTCCTCCGCCTCGTCGAGCAGCCGCAGCGCCGCCGGTACGTCACCGGACCGGAACGCGGCGAGCCCCCGGCTCTCCACCGCGTCGGCCTTGTCGTGCTCCTGGCCCGTGGTGTCCCACAGCGCCTCGGCCGCGGTGAAGTCCGCCTCGGCCCGCTCCACCGCGCCCAGCGCCAGATGCACGGTCGCCCGCAGGGTCAGCGCCCGCGCCGTCCAGATCACGTCCTCCGCCTGCCGCAGCACGGGTACCGCCCGGCGTACGTCCTCCAGCGCCTCGCGATGGTGACCGAGCACCCACCACACGTACGCCCGCCGGTACAGCACCCGCGCCCGCGTGTGCCCGCCGCCCCGCGCGACCCCCCGCTCGAACGCCGCCAGGCCGTCCCGGGTACGGCCCGCGTGCACCAGCGCCACCCCCAGGGTGGCCAGCACGTCCGCCTCCCGGTCGGCCGATTCCGCCCGCGCCGCGAACTCCCGGGCCCGCCGCAGATGGCTCAGCGCGAGCCGCAGATCACCGAAGTCCCGCTGCCAGATGCCGATCACCTGGTGGGCGACGGACGCGTGCAGCGGGGAGGGATCGGCGTCGAGCAGCGCCCGGGCCCTCGTGAGAGCCTCGCCCGGGTCGGCGAACACCATCGGCAGCAGTTCCAGCACCGAGTCGCTTCCCGCTGTCACTCCTCGGATGGTAGTGGCCCCCCAACCGCACCACACAGGTTTGGCGCTGTATCAAAAAGCCGCCCGCCGGCTCTTGTCGACGAGCACCGACGACCGTTCGCCGCACCGACCGACGCCGTCGCCCAGTGGGAGGACCCGCATGGCACCTCAGCGATTCCACGAGCAGTTCGACCAGATCCAGCGCTCGATGCCGGACGTCCCCCTGGCGACGGGACCGGACGACTCGGCCGAGTTCATGTACGAGAAGGGCGTCGTCCTCGTCCGCGACGGCGAGGAGGCCCGGATCGTCGAGGACACCGTACGGGCGCACTTCACGGCGGCACCCGACCTCGACCAGGGCCAGGTCCGCCGGGCCGGCCCGCAGGCCAACCGCAGCGGCGTCACCCGGATCCGGGTCGGCGACCCCGGCGAGGGCAGCCGGGGAACCGACCGGGCCGTCGCGCAGGCGCTGCGGGCCGTACACGAGCGCGAGGCCCGCGCCGGACACCGGATGGTCGCCCGCAACCACGTGGTGCACATCGCGGTCAACGCCTGCCCCGGCGACGAGCCCGTACCCGTCCCGGTGAGCGAGCCGCCCAACCCGGCCGCCGCGGACACGGCGTACGACCCGGACCGCGCCGTCGGCGTCCTCGTCGTCGACACCGGCCTCACACACGACTACCGCTCCTGCGCGCTCCTCGCCCACACCGACGGCGACGCCCAGGTCCAGGAGTGCGACGAGCAGGGAATCCTCCAGCAGTACGTCGGTCACGGCACGTTCATCGCCGGGCTCGTCGCCGCCGTCGCGCCCAGCACCGACATCACCGTGCGCGGCAGCCTCAACGACGCGGGCGCCGTCCTGGAGTCGGAGTTCGGCGAGAAGCTCTTCGAGGCCGTCGACGCCGGCGGCTGGCCCGACGTCCTCAGCCTCTCCGCCGGCACCTCCAACGGCCGCACCGACGGCCTGCTCGGCGTGGAGAACTTCATGCGGGAACTGCGCGAGCAGCGCACCCTGCTGGTCGCCGCCGCCGGCAACAACGGCAGCGCACCCCCTTCTGGCCCGCCGCCTACGCCGACCTGCCCGGCTGGGAGGACTCCGTGCTGTCCGTCGGCGCCCTGCGCAGCGACGGCGAGTCCGGCGCCTGCTTCACCAACCACGGCCCATGGGTGAAGGTCTACGCCCCCGGCGAGCGCCTCACCAGCGCCCTCACCGGCTTCGAGACGCCCGTCCCGTACGTCTACCAGCACTCCACGTACGACGCCTGCCGCTACGGCTTCACCTACGGCTGCACCTGCCGTCACCCCCGCCACACCGGCGTGCTGAGCGACGAGAACGCCGCCGCCAAGCCCGACCAGGTGATGTTCGAGGGGTACGCGCAGTGGAGCGGCACCTCCTTCGCCACCCCCGTGACCGCGGGCCTGGTGGCCGCGCACATGACGGCGCACAAGGAGACCGACCCGCGCGCGGCCCGGCGGCACCTGCTCGCCGCCGCCACCGGGGTCGCGGAGGTGCGCGGAGCGCAGGTGCCCGCGCTGCGCCCGCCCACCTGGCGCCCCGTCCGGTCGTGCGCCTCACCCCCGGCTGTGAGGGCCGGAACCGCCCTCTCCGCGGCGTACGATGACGTGCCGTACTCGAGGGGTGGGCTGCCGTGGACCGTACTGATGCCGGCGCGCTCGTCCAGGCCGCAGCCGACGGCGACGCGGCGGCCTGGAAGGCGCTCGTGGAAGGGCTGAGCCCCCTGGTGTGGTCCGTGGTGCGGGCCCACCGGCTGTCCGACGCGGACGCCCACGAGGTGTACCAGACCGCCTGGTTCCGCTTCGCCCAGCACCTCGGCCGGATCCGGGAACCCGGCAAGGCCGGCGCGTGGCTGGCGAGCACCGCGCGCCATGAATGCCTGAAGGTCATCCGGAGCTCGCAGCGGCTGACCCTGACCGACGATCCGCAGCTCCTGGACCGGGTCAGCGAGGACGGCACGCCGGAACAGTCGCTGCTCGACTCCGAGGAGGCCGCCGCCCAGAGCGAACGCGTACGGCGGTTGTGGCAGGAGTTCGAGGAACTGGGCGAGCGGTGCCGGCAGTTGCTGCGGGTACTGATGGCCACGCCGCCGCCCAGCTACCAGGACGTGTCCGCCGCGCTCGGAATCGCAGTGGGCAGCATCGGGCCGCTGCGCCAGCGCTGTCTGCGGCGCCTGCGGGCCCGGCTCGAAGCGCGGGGGGCGATGTGAGCGACATGAGCGATGACATGAACGACGACGTGTTCGACGAGGACGGCTGGGACGACGAGGAGTTCGACGCCGGACTGCTGGAGGAGGAGCTCCGGCAGGCCGCCGCCGTCCTGGACCCCGTGCCGGCGGAACTCCAGCAGCTCGCCGTCGACGCCTACGCCCTGCACGACCTGGACGCCCGCGTCGCGGAACTCACCTTCGACTCGCTGGTCGACGCCCTCCCGGTCCGGGGAGCCGGGGACGTGCCCCGGATGCTGACCTTCCGCGCGGGCGAGATGACCGTCGACGTCGAGGTGACCGGCCACGGGCTGATGGGCCAGGTGCTGCCGCCGCAGCCCGCCCGGATCGAGGTCCTGTGGGGACCACGCCCCGGCTCCTCGCTCACGGCCGACGACCTGGGCCGCTTCACCGCCGACGCCCCGCCACCGGGCCCGTTCGCCCTGCGTCTGCGGACCGGCGGGGACGTGGTGGTGACGGAGTGGATGCGGGCCTAGGACCTAGGAGGGCGGTGCCTGGTCGACTCAGCCGGAGACGGCGTCGACCAGGCGGGCCAGCGCGGCGGCGAGCCGCTGCAGACCGGGACCGGCGGGACCGCCCGGCTCGGTCATGTAGGTGTCCCGGCGGATCTCCACCATGAGTGCCTCGACGCGCGGGTCGGTCCCGTAGAACTCCAGCGGCACGTAGGCCCCCCTGAAGGGGCTGTCGAGCTCCGTCTCCCCGACATCCCCGAAGGCCTGCCGCGCGGCGTCCAGCAGCCCGGGAGAGGTGTGGAAGGAGTCGGTGCCGAGGCACACCGGCGGCCGGGGCCCCTCCCGTGCAGCTCGTACGGCAGCGGGGCCCGGGGATACGAGTGCACGTCGACGATCACGGCCCGCCCGGTCGCGGCCAGCCGGTCCGCCACAGCCCGTGTCATCGCCCGGGCGTACGGCAGGAAGTACCGCGCCACGAGCGGCCCGGCCTCGACGTCCCCGGACCGCAGCACAGCGCCGTGCGTGGTCCGGGTGTAGACCGCGCCCATGCCGACGGCCCGCATCTCCTCCCGGTCGTCCGGGAAGCGCTCGGGGTCGACGACCAGCCGGGACAGCCGGTTGACGAACCGCCACGGGACGACGCCGGCCGCCCCGGCCGCCGCCTCGGCGATCTGAGCCGTGTGCGCGTCGGTGATGTGGTCCAGCTCCCGCGCGAGCTCGTCGTCGTCCAGCACGATGCCCGCCCGTACGGACGGCGGTATCTCCCGCGCCGAGTGCGGGACATGCAGGATCACGGGGGAGTGCCCGGCGCCGGGCAGGATGTCGAAGGACGGGGAGTCGAAGGACGAGGGGTCGTCGGTCACACGGCGGCTCCACGGGGACGTGGTCGGGAGGCCTCGCTCGAAAGCCCGGCCACTTCGAACATAACTCCGCCCCGGCCGGGCGGTGCGCAGGCCGGGGCGGAGCGGATGGACCGAAGGGGCCCGGGGCGTCAGCTCAGGGACGCCAGCGCCTCGTTCCACGTGGCGGACGGGCGCATGACCTCGGCGGCCTTCGCCGGGTCGGGCTGGTAGTAGCCGCCGATGTCGGCCGGCTTGCCCTGGACGGCGGCCAGCTCGTCGACGATCTTCTGCTCGTTGGCGGCGAGCGTCTCGGCGATCGGCGCGAACGCCTTCGCCAGGTCCGCGTCGTCGCTCTGCTGGGCCAGCTCCTGCGCCCAGTACAGGGACAGGTAGAAGTGGCTGCCGCGGTTGTCGATGCCGCCGACGCGCCGGGTCGGCGACTTGTCCTCGTTGAGGAAGGTCGCCGTGGCGCGGTCGAGGGTGTCGGCGAGGACCTGGGCACGGGCGTTGCCCGTCACCTTCGCGTACTGCTCGAGGGACGGCACGAGGGCGAAGAACTCACCCAGGGAGTCCCAGCGCAGGTAGTTCTCCTTGACCAGCTGCTGCACGTGCTTCGGCGCCGAGCCGCCCGCACCCGTCTCGAACAGGCCGCCGCCCGCCATCAGCGGGACGACCGACAGCATCTTGGCGCTGGTGCCCAGCTCCAGGATCGGGAACAGGTCGGTCAGGTAGTCGCGCAGCACGTTGCCGGTCACCGAGATGGTGTTCTCGCCGCGGCGGATGCGCTCCACCGACAGCTTCGTGGCCTCGACCGGGTTCAGGATCCGGATGTCCAGGCCCTCGGTGTCGTGCTCCGGCAGGTACGCCTTGACCTTGGCGATCAGGTTGGCGTCGTGCGCGCGGGTCTCGTCCAGCCAGAACACCGCCGGGTCGCCGGTGGCGCGGGCGCGGGTGACGGCCAGCTTCACCCAGTCCCGGATCGGCGCGTCCTTGGTCTGACAGGCGCGGAAGATGTCGCCGGCCGAGACGGTCTGCTCGATGAGCGCGGTGCCGTTCTGGTCGACCAGGCGGACCGTGCCCGTGGTGGCGATCTCGAAGGTCTTGTCGTGGCTGCCGTACTCCTCGGCCTTCTGGGCCATGAGGCCGACGTTCGGCACCGTGCCCATGGTGGACGGGTCGAAGGCGCCGTTGGCCTTGCAGTCCTCGATCACGGCCTGGTAGACGCCCGCGTAGGAGGAGTCCGGGATGACCGCCAGGGCGTCGTGCTCCTGCCCGTCCGCGCCCCACATGTGGCCGGAGCTGCGGATCATGGCCGGCATGGAGGCGTCGATGATGACGTCGGAGGGCACGTGCAGGTTGGTGATGCCCTTGTCGGAGTCGACCATCGCCAGCTCCGGGCCCTCGGTGAGCTCGGCGTCGAAGGAGGCCTTGATCTCGGCACCCTCGGGCAGGGCGTCCAGGCCCTTCCAGATGCCGCCCAGACCGTCGTTCGGGGTCAGGCCGGCCGCGGCGAGCTTGTCGCCGTACTTCGCGAACGTCTTCGGGAAGAAGGCGCGCACCACGTGGCCGAAGACGATCGGGTCGGAGACCTTCATCATCGTCGCCTTCAGGTGCACCGAGAACAGCACGCCCTGGGCCTTGGCCTCGGCGACCTGCGCCGTCAGGAACTCGCGCAGTGCGGCGACCCGCATCACGGAGGCGTCGACGACCTCGCCCTTCTGGACGGGTACGGACTCGCGCAGCACGGTGGTGGTGCCGTCGTCGCCGACGAGCTCGATGCGCAGCGCGCCGTCCTCGGCGATCACCACGGACTTCTCGGTGGAGCGGAAGTCGTTCTGGCCCATGGTCGCCACGCTCGTCCTGGAGTCGGCGGACCAGGCGCCCATGCGGTGCGGGTGGGACTTGGCGTAGTTCTTGACCGAGGCGGGGGCCCGGCGGTCCGAGTTGCCCTCACGCAGGACCGGGTTCACGGCGGAGCCCTTGACCTTGTCGTAGCGGGCCCGGATCTCGCGCTCCTCGTCGGTCTTCGGGTCGTCCGGGTAGTCCGGCAGCGCGTAGCCCTGGCCCTGGAGCTCGGCGATGGCGGCCTTGAGCTGCGGGATCGACGCCGAGATGTTCGGCAGCTTGATGATGTTGGCGGCGGGCGTCTTGGCCAGCCGGCCGAGCTCCGCGAGGGCGTCCGGGATGCGCTGGTCCTCGGTGAGGTACTCCGGGAACAGGGCGACGATGCGCCCGGCCAGCGAGATGTCGCGGGTCTCGACGGCGACACCCGCCTGCGAGGCGTACGCCTGGACCACCGGCAGGAAGGAATACGTTGCCAGGGCCGGGGCCTCGTCAGTGTGCGTATAGATGATGGTCGAGTCAGTCACCGGGTGCTCCGCTCCACGTCTGCAACATTGCTCGACATCAAGATATCTCGTGACGGACCTCGTCTCGACAGGGGTCCACGCCCAGTTTCGCGCCACCGGTCACCGTGCGAGGGCCCCTGGTCGGCGCGGCGGCGACTCCGGCGGAAGGGCCGCCGCTCTCGGCGGCACCGGATTCTCCGGCCTCAGCCGCGCCGGCCGGCTCCCGAGCGACCGGCGAGCGGATCGCGTACGCGTACCCGTCCCGCTCGCCCATGGCCCCCGGGTGGTGCAGGTCACGGTGGCCGACGACCTGATCAAGAGCACTGCAGCGGCCCCTGCGGGGCCTCAGTCGAACCGGGCCGAGGAGATTTCGTTCGGCTCGATCTCGCCCGTGCGCTGCTGCGGGATGACCACCCCGCCCTGCTGGAGCGCCACCGTCCGGGCCGGCGCCGGGATGCGGATGCCCTCCGCGCGGTACCGCTTGTGCAGCCGCTTGATGAACTCGTGCTTGATCCGGTACTGGTCGCTGAACTCGCCGACGCCCAGGATCACCGTGAAACCGATCCGGGAGTCGCCGAAGGTGTGGAACCGGATGATCGGCTCGTGGTCCGCCACGGCGCCCTCGACCTCGGTCATCGTCTCGGCGATGACCTCGTTGGTCACCCGCTCCACGTGCTCCAGGTCGCTGTCGTAGGCCACCCCGACCTGGACCAGGATGGTCAGCTGCTCCTCCGGCCGCATGAAGTTGGTCATGTTCGCCTGGGCGAGCTGGCCGTTGGGGATCACGACGAGGTTGTTGGACAGATTGCGGATGGTCGTCTGCCGCCAGTTGATGTCCTCGACGTAGCCCTCCTCACCGCTGCTGAGACGGATGTAGTCACCGGGCTGGACGGTCTTGGACGCGAGGATGTGGATGCCCGCGAAGAGGTTGGCGAGGGTGTCCTGGAGCGCCAGCGCGACCGCCAGACCGCCGACACCCAGGGCGGTGAGCAGCGGGGCTATGGAGATGCCCAGCGTCTGGAGCACCACCAGGAAGCCGATCGCCAGGACCAGGATCCGGGTGATGTTGACGAAGATCGTGGCCGAGCCGGCGACCCCGGAGCGGGACTGGGTGACCGTGCGCACCAGGCCGGTCACCACGCGCGCCGCCGACACCGTCGCCACGAAGATCAGCAGCACCGTCAGCACCTGGTTGGTGGTGTGCTGCACCGTCCGGGTCAGCGGCAGCGCCGCCGCCGCGCCCGCCACGCCGCCCACCACCGCGGCCCACGGCAGCACGGCCCGCAGCGCGTGCACGATGACGTCGTCCCCGCTCCAGCGGGTGCGGTCGGCGTGCCCGCCCAGCCAGCGCAGCAACATGCGCAGCGCGAAGGCCGCCAGCAGGCCCGACGCCAGGGCGATGCCGGCGAAGACCAGGTCGTCCGCGGTGAGGGCCCGGTTCACCTGTCACCTCCGGGAAGAAGAACTGCGGCGAACGCCGTTGCCGGCCGCCGGATGTGAAGTTTCGTCACGTCGTCACCTGTTCGTCCTGCGGATGTTCCGTCGTGCCCGGCCACCCTGACCTGCGGTCGGCACGACCGTTCATCCTGCCGCATTCCGCACGGGGTTTCGTACGGGGGAACGGGCCAAGCCCGGGGCGGCACCGCCAGGGCACTCCGGGCGCCTGCCGCGCGGTCAGATGACCTTCAGCCGTACCAGCGCCCCCAGCGTCAGCGCGCCCGGCAGCAGCGGCAGCCAGACCGTGATGACGCGGAAGGCCAGGACCACGGCCGTGGCCACCGCGGCCGGGCCGCCCGCCGCCACCAGCGCCACGACCAGCGCCGCCTCCACCGAGCCGATGCCGCCCGGAGTCGGGACCAGCGCGACGGCGACGGTCGCCGCGAGGTAGGCCACCGCCATGTGCGCGAGCGGCACGTCCAGGCCCATCGCCCGGCCCACCAGCACCAGTACGGCCGCCTGCAACGCGGGAAAGGTGAAGGCCCCGCCCCACAGGGCCAGGGCCCGGGCCGGGCGGGTGTGCACCGAGCGGGCCTCGCCGAGCGCCGTCCGCAGGAAGGACAGCACGGCCGAACGGACCCGGCGGACCAGGGCCAGTACGGCCACCGCGATGACGAGCACCACACCGGCACCGGCCAGCAGCGGACCGAACGCCGTCTCCGGAACCAGCGTGCCGAGCCGCAGCGCGTCGGGGAACGCGACGAGCAGGGCACCCAGCAGGGCCACCCGGCCGACGCTCTCCGCCAGCAGATACAGCGCGAGAGCCGCGGAGGAACGGGCGAGCGGCAGCCCGCACACCGTCATGAACCGCAGGTTGACCGCGCTCGCGCCCAGCCCGGTCGGCAGCAGGTGGTTGGCCGCGCCGGCCGCGAACTGCGTGGCCAGCAGCCGCCGTCGGGGCAGCCGCTCGACGACAGCGCCCTGCCGGGTGCAGGCGGCGGCCACCCAGGTCAGACAGGTCGTGCCGGCCGCGGCCAGCAGCCACGGCCACTCGGCGTTGCCCAGGTGCGCGAAGCCCTCGGCGAGTACCGAACGGTGTTGCACCGCGACCACGGTGACCAGCAGGAGCGGGAGCAGACACAGGATCTGACGCAGGCGGCGGACCGGGACGCGACGGGGGAGTCGTCCGGGGCGGAGTTCGGGGAGTTGTACCGCTGTCACGTCCGCAGAGGCTTCCCATGCCCCGCCAACGGCGGGTTGCGGACGGGCGGACGGCGTCTTACGTACGGGGAGCGGCTGGGAGGAGAGCGTCATCGGGGCCTTTGCGGGGGACGGGGAGACGGCGAGCGGGGAAAAGGGGGTTCGGGCCGATTGTGCGGGATGTCGGGGCGATGTGCGAGCGCCTTGACCTCAAGATTGCTTGAGGTTCTACGTTCTCTCCCATGAGTATGGAGACCACAGCGTGGACACAACTGCACAGCGTCATGAACGCCCAGGAGGAGCGCCGCCCCCTCGCCCTCGCCACCCTGCGCCGCATCGGCGGGTTCGCCCGCCCGCACCGGCGCCGCATCGCCCTGTTCGTCCTGCTGGGCGTGGCAACCGCCCTGCTCGCCGTGGCGACCCCCGTCCTGGCCGGGAGTGTCGTCGACGCGATCGTCTCGGACGGCACCGAGGGCACCGTCGTACGCCTGTCCCTGCTCATCGCGCTGATCGCGGTGGCGGAGGCGGCGCTCGGCATCCTCGGCCGGAGACTGTCGGCGACGCTCGGCGAGCACCTCATCCTCGACCTGCGGACCGCCGTCTTCGACCATGTACAGCGCATGCCGGTGGCGTTCTTCACACGCACTCGTACGGGCGCCCTCGTATCCCGACTCAACAACGACGTCATCGGCGCCCAGCGCGCGTTCAGCAACACCCTGTCCGGAGTGGTCAGCAACCTCGTCACGCTGCTGCTCACGCTCGCCGTGATGCTCACGCTGTCCTGGCAGATCACCCTGCTCGCGCTGGTGCTGCTGCCGGTGTTCGTGATCCCGGCCCGGCGCATGGGCAGCCGGATGGCCCGTATGCAACGGGAGGCCGCGACGCTCAACGCGGCCATGGGCACCCGCATGACCGAGCGCTTCTCCGCACCCGGCGCCACCCTCGTCAAGCTCTTCGGCCGCCCCGAGGAGGAGTCGGCGGAGTTCGCCGAACGCGCCCGCCGGGTCGCGGACATCGGCGTCCGGACGGCGACCGCCCAGGCCGCGTTCATCACCGCCCTCACCCTGGTCTCCGCCCTCGCCCTGGCCCTCGTCTACGGCCTCGGCGGCACCCTCGCCCTGCGCGGCACCCTGGAGCCCGGCGCGGTCGTGTCGCTGGCGCTGCTCCTCACCCGGCTGTACGCGCCGCTGACCGCGCTCGCCGGGGCGCGGGTCGAGGTGATGAGCGCCCTCGTCAGCTTCGAGCGGGTCTTCGAGGTGCTCGACCTGAAGCCGCTCATCGAGGAGAAGCCGGACGCGCGCCGGGTGCCCGACGGGCCCGTGGCCGTCGAGTTCGACCACGTCCGCTTCGGCTACCCGTCCGCCGACAAGGTCTCCCTGGCGTCCCTGGAGGAGGTCGCCACGCTCGACAAGCGGGGCGGTGACGAGGTCCTGCACGACATCTCCTTCCGCGCCGAACCGGGGCAGACCGTGGCACTCGTCGGCTCCTCCGGAGCGGGCAAGTCGACCGTCGCGGGGCTGCTGCCGCGCCTGTACGACGTCGACGAGGGCGCCGTACGCGTCGGCGGCGTCGACGTCCGCGACCTGAGCGCACGGTCCCTGCGGGAGACCCTCGGCATGGTGACCCAGGACGGGCACCTCTTCCACGACACCGTCCGCGCCAACCTCCTCCTGGCCCGCCCCGCGGCCACGGACAGCGACCTGTGGGACGCCCTGCGCCGGGCCCGTCTCGACGACCTCGTACGGTCGTTGCCCGACGGTCTGGACACGGTGGTCGGCGAACGCGGCTACCGGCTCTCCGGCGGGGAACGCCAGCGCATGACCATCGCCCGGCTGCTGCTGGCCCGTCAGCGCGTCGTCATCCTCGACGAGGCCACCGCCCACCTCGACAACACCTCCGAAGCCGCCGTCCAGGAGGCACTCGCCGAAGCCCTCGAAGGCAGGACGGCGGTCGTGATCGCCCACCGGCTCTCCACGGTCCGGACAGCCGACCAGATCCTGGTCGTCGAGGCCGGCCGGATCGTGGAACGCGGCACGCACGAGGAACTCCTGGCGGCGGGGGAGCGGTACGCGGAGCTGTACCGGACCCAGTTCGGCGGGACGGAGAGCACGGTCGTGGAAGGGGCGGCCGCGTAGCCCGCCCGACCTGGGTGAACGGCTCCGGGCGCGCGTCCGTACCCCTGACGAGTACTCCTGCCTGCCCGCGAGGGCAGGACGGTCCGCATCCGGAGAGGCGACGTGTCCCAGCAGCAACCACACGCACGATCCAACCGCCGGCCCCTGTCCCGAGCCCTTGGGCCGCGCGCCGCCGCGCTCGCCGGCGCGCTGGTCGCACTGCCCCTCGTCACCGCCTGCGGCGGCGGTGACGACGCCACGCCGGCCGCCGCCGGCAGGACGTCGACGCCGAGCCGGTCCGCCGCTCCCGCCGCCGGGGTCGTCGCGCCGGCGAAGGTGGAGGTGATCGCCGGCCTGACCGGCTGCAAGGTGAAGATCCGCACCGAGGCGGACGAACTGCGCGAGGGCGTGTGCCACACGAAGAAGGGTGACTACCTCATCACCACCTTCCCCGAGGAGAAGCTCAAGGAGACCTGGCTGGAGTCCGCCAGCGTGTACGGGGGCAAGTACCTCGTCGGCATGCGCTGGGTGGTCAGCGCCAAGCCGGAGATGCTGGAGCCCCTCCGCGCGAAACTGGGCGGCACGGTCAGGGAGTTGCGGGGCATCGGCCCGAGCACGAGCGCCTCCTGACGTCACCGCTGTCCGAGCCGGCGGACGAGACCGGCGACCTGCTCGTCCTGCCGGGCCAGATAGGACTCGAAGGCGCGGCCGGTGGCGAACACGTCTCTCCAGCCGTGCCGGCGGAGCTCGGCCCGCCACTGGCGGGAGTCGTGCAGCTCGGTCAGCGCCTCGACCCAGCGCCGCCGGTCGGTGTCGCTGATGCCGGGCGGGGCCACGATGCCCCGCCAGTTGTCGAAGACCAGGTCGATCCCCGATGACTTCAGGGTCGGGACACCCGGCAGGACACCGACCGGCCGCTCGCCGGTGACGGCCAGGACCCGCAGCCGGCCGGCGCGGATCTGGTCGAGGAACTCGCCGAACCCGCTGGTGGCGATGGAGATCCTGCCGTCCAGCAGCGCGGGCAGCAGATCGCCGCCCCCACCGTCGTACGGCACGTACGCGACCTTCCGAGGGTCGATGCCGACCGTCTGCGCCAGCCGCATCGGCAGGAGGTGGTCGGGGCCGCCGACGGAGGAGCCGCCGCCCACCCTGATGCCCCCGGGGTCCCTGCGCCAGGCGTCCACCAGCTCGCCGATCGTCCGGTACGGCGAGTCCTTCCGGACGACGATCGCGCCGGACTCCTCGACGAGTCGTGCGATCGGGGTGGTCTCGGTGACGGTCACCTTCGACCCGGCGGCATGGGCGGCGCCCACGACTCCGAGGCCCATCTGGAGGGCGAGATCACCGTTGCCCTTCTCGTCGGCGAGACGCTTCAGGCCCACCGTGCCGCCGGCGCCGGGCAGATTGAACACCTGCACGTCCGAGGCGATCCCGGTCTCCTCCATGACCCGGGCCGCGGTACGGGCCGTGGTGTCGTAGCCGCCGCCAGGGGTGTTGGGCACCATGAGCCGCAGGTCCCGCGCCGGCCCGTCGCCCGGCCACCCACCGCACGCCCCGGCCGCCAGCAGGACCAGGGCGGCGCAGGCACCGAGCACGGCGCGTGCGGGACGTCTCATGACACCTCACTTCCGGTTTTCCCTGGCCGGCGTCATGATTGTGCGACTCGGCACATGAGCCGCCCCACCCTGTGTCGGCATTGAAGATTGAGTTCATTGTGGTCGCCACCTTTCGTCGCCATTCGCTCGCGGGCGAGATGCTGGTGCTCCAGCTCGCCATCGTCGTGGTGGTGCTGCTGGCGGTCGCCGCTGTCTCGCTCGCCCAGTCGCAGGCCACCTTCAACCGGGTCGAGGGACGCCGGGTGAGTGCGCTGGCCGAACAGCTGGCCGCCAACCCCCTGGTGCGCAGCCAGCTGGTGCGTCCCGCGCCGGGGGAGACGCTCGCCCCGCTGGTGCACGCCACGCAGGCGCAGTCCGGGGTGACCTCCGTGACGGTGGCCGACGCCTCCGGCCGGATCGTCAGCTCCACGAACCCCACGGTGGTCGGGGAGCGGCTGCCCGCCGAGCCGGGCGCCGACCAGGCGCGGGGCTGGTCGGGGCAGCTGACGGTGGACGGCAACCGCGAACTGGCCGCCCAGGTCCCCGTCCTCGGGGCGACGGAGGAGAACCTCGGCC
Organism: Streptomyces afghaniensis 772; assembly: GCA_000415505.1. Classification (GTDB taxonomy): domain Bacteria; phylum Actinomycetota; class Actinomycetes; order Streptomycetales; family Streptomycetaceae; genus Streptomyces; species Streptomyces afghaniensis. The sequence goes on along the minus strand of KE354128.1, from coordinate 12,463 downwards.
GGATCCTCGGCACGGTGATGATCGGTGAGGCCGATCCGACGGTGTGGCAGCGGCTCAGCGGCGCCTCCTCGTATCTGCTCGCCTACCTGGGCATCGCCAGCGGGCTCGGCGTGGCCGGTTCCTGGCTGCTCGCGCGGCGCGTGAAGCGCCAGACCCTCGGGCTGGAGCCGGGGGAGATCGCGGGACTCGCCGAGCACCGGGAGGCGATGCTGTACGGGATCGCCGAGGGCGTCATCGCCCTGGACCCGCAGCACCGGCTCACCCTCGTCAACGACATGGGCCGCCGCCTGCTCGCCCTGCCCGAGGACTGTGTCGGCCAGAGCCTGGACGGCCTGGGCATCGACGGAAGGCTGCGCGACGTGCTGGCCGGCACCGCCGCCGGCAAGCGGGACGAGGTCGTCGTCCGCCACGGCCGGGTCCTGGTGATGAACCGGATGACCGTCACCAAGGACGGCCGGCTCCTCGGCTCCGTCACCACCCTGCGCGACCGCACCGAACTGGCCCGGCTGGAGCGGGAGATCGGCTCCTTCCGCAGCTCCTCGGAGCTGCTGCGGGCGCAGGCGCACGAGTTCGCCAACCAGCTGCACACCATCTCCGGGCTGATCCAGATCGGCGAGCAGGACGAAGTCGTGCGCTACATCCGCGCGTTGAACCAGCGCCGCCAGTCCCTGGACGTCACCCTCAGCCGCCGCGTGAGGGACACGGCGGTGGCCGCCCTGCTGATGGCGAAGGCGTCCCTCGCGGCCGAACGGAAGGTCAGCCTGCGCATCTCGGACGACACCGCGCTGGAGCGGCTGGCCCCGGAGGACGCCGCCGACGTGGCGACCGTGGTGGGCAATCTCGTGGACAACGCCGTCGACGCCGCCGCGCACGCAGGGGAACGGTGGGTCGAGGTGGCGCTGCGGCAGGACGCCTCCAGCGTGGAGATCGTGGTCCGCGACTCGGGGCCGGGCGTGGCTCCCGAACTGGCCCGCGAGGTGTTCTCCCACGGCTTCACCACCAAGGCCGCGCGGGAGGGCGAGCGCGGCATCGGACTGGCCCTGACCAAGCTGGTCTGCGAACGGCACGGGGGAGAGATCTCGGTGGCCAACACCCCCGACGGGGCCGTGTTCACCGCACGCATGACCGTCAGCCACCTCCCCGAAGCGGTGGCGGAAGGAGCGGCCCCATGACCGGAACGCGCGACATGACGGGAACGGACGACAGCACCGGAACGCGCGACAAGGCGGGCACGATCGACGTCCTCGTGGTCGACGACGACTTCATGGTGGCCCGGGTCCACCGCGCGTTCGTCGAGCGCGTCGAGCCGTTCCGGGTCGTCGGCGTGGCCCACACCGGCGGACAGGCGATCGAGGCCGTGGACGAACTGCGCCCCGACCTCGTCCTGCTCGACCTGTATCTCCCCGACCTCTTCGGCCTCGACGTCATCCCCCGGCTGCGCACCGCCGGCCACGACTGCGACGTCATGGTCATCAGCGCCGCTCAGGAGGCCGACACGGTCCGCGGCGCCGTCCGGCAGGGGGTCGTCGACTACCTGCTGAAGCCCTTCGACTTCGAGGACCTGCGCCCCCGCCTGGAGCGTTACGCCGCCCAGCGGGGCCGGCTGCTCACGGCGGTGGTGCGGGGCCAGGCCGACATCGACCGGGTCCTGGCCGGAGCCGGCGTCCCCGCACCGGCCCCCGCGCTGCCCAAGGGCATGAGCGTGGAGACCGCCGAACTCGTCCAGCGGGCCCTGCGCGAGGCGGACGGCACCCTGTCCGCCACCGAGTGCGCCGCGCTGACCGGCGTGTCCCGTGTGAGCGCCCGCCGCTACCTGGAGTACTTCCACGGCACCGGCAGCGCGGAGGTGTCCCTGCGCTACGGCGTCGCCGGCCGGCCCGAACGGCGGTACGCCTGGCGGGCGTGATCCCTTGTCTACGGCGGGCCGTTGTCCTGCGGAGCGGCCGGGGCCGGCAAGGGGGAGGGCGCGGGGGCCGGGACGGAGACCGTCGCGGCGGAGCCGCCTCGGCCCTCCGGTGTCGAGGCCCCCGGCTTCTGTGCCGTGTCCTGCGCGATCTTCACCGTGTACAGGCCCGGACTCTGGTCACGCCACTGCTGCGAGTCCGGGCCGGTGGCCGTGGCGGCGGTCAAGGGGAGCACCACGGCGCCGGTGAGCGCCAGGACCCAGCCGAGGACGGGGCTCAGGAGCGTGCCGGCGGTCCGGTGGTAGGTGTCGTGGTAGGCCAACTGTCGTCCCGGTGCTTCGACTCGACGTCATGTACTGCCCCCATTGGGACTCACTGTCGCAGCCGGCGCCGGCAAGAGGAATCTTGAAAATTAAAGCCCCACGCGTTGCACAGAAGTTTCACAGTCGCGTCAGGGCTGGTTGGTCAAGTAGCCGCCCATCGCGGTGAAGTACTCGGCCGCGGGCAGCTCCCGGCCGTCCTCGGTCCGGACGCGCGTGATGGCCAGGCCGCGGTTGCGGCCGGTGCGCGCGTCGGCCCCGGCGACGATCACCACGCCCTCGCCCTCGCGGTAGAAGATGCGGCCGGGCGTGCCGCCGTACCGCCCCTCGGAGACGACGGCGGCCAGGACCTCGAGTCGCCTGCCCTTGTGGAAGGTGAAGGCGCTGGGATACGGCTCGGACTGGGCGCGGACCAACCGCTCCAGGTCCTCGGCCGGCCAGGTCCAGTCGATGCGGCTGTCCTCGATGGACCGCTTGTGGAAGAAGCTCGCCCGGGAGCGGTCCTGCTTGGTGAACTCCGTCTGCCCGGAGGCGATGAGGCCGAGCGCGCCGATGGTGACCGGGGCGATGAGGTCGACCGTCTTGTGGAACAGGTCGGTCGCCGTGTCCGTCGGCCCGACCGCCACCGCCTCCTGTCGCACGATGTCGCCGGCGTCGAGCTCGTCGTTCATCATGTGCGCGGTGACGCCCACTTCGGGCTCGCCGTTGATCAGTGCCCAGATCAGCGGCGAGAAGCCGGCGTACTTCGGCAGCAGCGAGTCGTGCACGTTCAGCGTGCCGTGGCGCGGCAGGTCGAAGATGCGCGGCGGAATCCACGTACGCCAGTTGTTGGCCACGATGATGTCCGGGTCGGCCTCCTTGAGGCGCTCGAACAGCTCGTCGTCGTCAGGCCGGTTGCGGATCACGACCGGTACGCCGTTCTCCTCGGCGAGGTCGGCGACCGAGTCGCTCCAGATCTTCTCGTACGCGTGCTCGCTCTTGGGGTGCGTCACGACCAGGACCACGTCGTGCTCGGAGTCCAGGAGGGCTTGGAGGGTGCGGTGGCCCCAGGTCTGGTAACCGAACATGACGACCCGCATGGGGTTCCTCCTCGAAGCAGGGAATGGCCATGGTCAGTAAAGCAAGGCTTACCTAAGTGGTCAACGGGCCAGTTTGCGCGCGGGTTGACGATCGACCACTTCCGCGTGTCCGTTTTGTCTATGGACAGCTCCAAAGGATGAGCTTAGCCTTACCTAAGTTTTGGGCCGTGCCTCTTCGGCGTGCCCGACTTCCGTACTTCCCGATGCTCGACCGACGGCTGCCTGCCCAGAAGGGCCGCCGCACCGCACGATGGGAGTGACATGGCACAGGCTCGTCCTGGCGACGCCCCTTTGATCCACGACCTCATAGGGATCGGCTTCGGGCCGTCCAACGTGGCCATGGCGATCGCGCTCAGCGAGCACAACGCAAGCGCCGCTGGGGGAGAGGCGGTCTCCGCTCACTTCTTCGAGCAGCAGCCGCGCTTCGGCTGGCACCGAGGCATGCTCATCGACGACGCGACCATGCAGGTGTCCTTCCTCAAGGACCTGGTGACGCTCCGGAACCCGGCCAGCGAGTACAGCTTCCTGTGCTACCTCAAGAGCAAGGGACGGCTGATCGACTTCATCAACCACAAGAACCTCTTCCCGCTGCGGGTGGAGTTCCACGACTACTTCGAGTGGGCCGCGGGCCAGGTCGACGACATGGTCTCCTACGGCCACGAGGTCGTCGGCGTCATGCCCGTCGTGCGCGACGGCGTTGTGGAGTACCTGGACGTGACGGTCCGGTCGGGGGAGGGCCTCGAGGTCCACCGGGCCCGCAACCTCGTCCTCGGCACCGGACTGCGCCCCCTCATGCCGGAGGGTGTGGAGCGCAGCGACCGCGTCTGGCACAACTCCGAACTGCTGGGCAGGGTCGACGCGTTGGAGGGCACCTCACCCTCCCGGTTCGTCGTCGTCGGCGCCGGGCAGAGCGCCGCCGAGAACGTCGCCTACCTGCACCGGCGCTTCCCCGAGGCCGAGGTCTGCGCGGTCTTCTCCCGCTACGGCTACAGCCCCGCCGACGACAGCGCCTTCGCCAACCGCATCTTCGACCCCGAAGCCGTCGACGAGTTCTTCGCGGCGCCGAAGGACGTCAAACACCGGCTGATGGACTACCACGGCAACACCAACTACTCCGTGGTGGACATCGACCTGATCGACGACCTGTACCGGCAGATGTACCAGGAGAAGGTCCTCGGCACCGAGCGCCTGCGCTTCCTCAACGTCTCCCGGCTCACCGGTGTCACGGAGACGCCGGACAAGGTCAGGGCCGCCGTCACGTCCCTCGTCAGCGGCGAGGAGACTCTCCTGGACGCCGACGTCGTGGTCTTCGCCACCGGCTACAGCCCCGCCGACCCCGTCGGTCTGCTCGGCGAGGTGGCCGACCGCTGTCTGCGTGACGACGAGGGTCGCGTCCGCGTCGAGCGCGACTACCGCATCGCGACGGAGCCCGACCTGCACTGCGGCATCTACCTCCAGGGCGGCACCGAGCACACGCACGGCATCACCTCGTCCCTGCTGTCCAACACCGCCATCAGGGTCGGCGAGATCCTCGACTCGCTCCTCGACCGCGGCCGCAAGTCCGCTTCCGACGAGGCCCGGACGGTCGCCGACGGAACCGGCAGCGCGGCCCGCTGATCCACTCACCGGCTCCGCCGTCACATCGCCGCGCCGCGCCAGGTGGGCCCACCCGGCACGCGCGGCGGCACTGATCAAAGGGATAACGTACGTCGACATGGGCACGATCACAGTGGAGCGCCCCACGTCCAAGGTCACAACTCAAGCCCGGCGGCGGCGAGTTGTGGGACTTGGTGCGCTGGTGCTGGTCCTCGTTGCAGCGGGGGCCGTGTCGTTGGCCGTCGGGGCGCGCGCGTTGAGCCCCGGCGAGGTGTGGCACGGGCTGTTCGCGGCACCGGAGTCCGACCAGCGGCTCACCGAGATCAGGCTCATCGTGGAGACCGTGCGGGTGCCCCGGACGGTGCTCGCGATCGTGGCGGGCGTCGCCCTGGGGGTCGGCGGGGCGCTCATCCAGGGGTACACGCGCAACCCGATCGCCGACACCGGCCTGCTGGGCGTGAACTCCGGCGCCTCGTTCACCGTGGTGACGGTGATCGCCGTGTTCGGGCTCTCCGACCCGTTCCAGTACATCTGGTTCGCCTTCCTCGGGGCGGCGATCGCCGGGGTCGTGGTCTTCGGGCTTGCGAGCATCGGCCGCGGTGCCGGGAACCCGCTGACGCTCGCCCTGGCCGGGCAGGGAGTCACGGTGTTCCTCGCGGCGATGACCACGGCGATCGCGCTGTCGGACCAGAAGTCGCTGAACGCGTTGCGGTTCTGGAACGCGGGCTCCGTGGCCGGCGTCGGATTCGGTGTCATCTGGCCGGTGACCGCGTTCATCGCGGCCGGACTGGTGCTGGCCCTGATCACGCTGCCGGCCCTCAACCTGCTCAACCTGGGTGACGACGTGGCGCGCGGCCTCGGGGTGAACATCGCACTGAGCCGGACCATCGGCATCACCGCCATCACCCTGCTGGCGGGCGCCGCGACGGCCGCGTGCGGACCCATCGCGTTCCTCGGGCTCATGGTGGCCCACGTGGCCCGGTACCTGACCGGCCCCGACTACCGCTGGCTGGTGCCGTACGCGGGACTGCTCGGCGCCATCGTGCTCCTGGTCTGCGACATCGTGGGCCGCCTGGTGGTGCGGCCGAGCGAGCTGGACGCGGGGGTCGTCGTCGCCCTGCTGGGCGCCCCGTTCTTCGCGGCTCTGGTGTGGCGAGGAAAGTTCAAGAACGCATGAACAGGACAGACGTGAAGCCGTCGGTGACGCCGGGCGTGCGGCTCGGCCAGGTGTCGTTCGTGTGGCGGCCGTGGATCGTGTGCGTCTCGGTGCTGCTCGCGGCGGCGACGTTCCTGGTGTTCTGCCTGTCCATCGGCGTCGGTGACTTCCCCATCGGGCTGCCCCAGGTGATCGCCACGATCGTCGGCCGGGGGGAACAGGTCGACGAGTTCGTGATCATGGATCTGCGGATGCCACGGGCCCTGGCCGGGGTCGTGGTGGGCATCGCGCTCGGGGTGTCCGGGGCACTCACGCAGTCCATCGCCCGCAATCCGCTGGCCAGTCCGGACGTCCTGGGGATCACGAACGGCGCCAGCGCGGTCGCGGTGTTCCTGGTGACGGTGTCGGGCGGGACGGCCGCGGCGATCGTCAGCTCCGTGGGCCTGTCGGCGGCGGCCCTCATGGGCGGTCTCGGCACGGGCCTGCTGGTGTACTTCCTCGCCTGGCGGCGCGGCATCGACGGCCTCCGGCTCATCCTCATCGGCATCTCGGTGAGTGCCGTGATGGAGGCCCTCACGACCTGGCTGCTGGTGACGGCCGACATCAGGGACGTGGCCCAGGCCCAGGCATGGCTGGTCGGCTCGCTGGACGACCGGTCGTGGGACGAGGTCCAGGTGGCGCTCTGGGGCACGCTCGTCCTCCTGGTCGTCGTGGCGGGCGCCGCCTTCCAGTTCAAGCCGATGCACCTCGGCGACGACGTCGCCGCGGGCCTGGGGGTCCGTTATTCGGCCGTGCGGGCGGTCCTCCTCCTGTGCGCCGTGCTGCTGGCCGGTGTGGCGGTGAGCGCGGCGGGCCCGGTCCCGTTCGTGGCGCTGGTGGCGCCTCAGGTGGCGATGCGTCTGGCGCGGTGCGCGACGCCGCCCATGGTGGCCTCCGCGCTGGTCGGTGCGCTGCTGCTGACCGGCTCGGACCTGGTCGCACGCACGGCACTGCCCGTCAGTCTCCCGGTCGGTGTCGTCACCGCGGCGATCGGCGGCCCCTTCCTCGTCTATCTGCTGGTACGGGCGAACCGCAGATAGCTGGTACAAAGTCAGGCGAGCCTAAGTAAGGGGGCCTTGTGGTCACTCAGTCCGTCACCGGGGTCGAGTCCGAGTCCGATCAGGCCTCCCGGCTGGCAGCCAGGGGCGTCACGGTCGGGTACGGCGCCCGGACCGTCATCGACGATCTCGACGTGGCGATACCCCCCGGGGTGATCACCACCATCATCGGCCCCAACGGCTGCGGTAAATCGACCCTGTTGCGGACCCTGTCCCGGCTGCTCAAACCGTCCAAGGGAACGGTCGTGCTGGACGGCGACGACATCGCCCGGCTCAGGACCAGGGACGTGGCGAGGAAACTCGGGCTGCTGCCGCAGGCGCCGGTCGCGCCCGAGGGACTGACGGTGGCCGACCTGGTCGCCAGGGGCCGCCATCCGCACCAGAGCTGGCTGCGGCAGTGGTCCTCCGACGACGCCGACGTGGTCGAACGCGCGCTGGCCATGACCGGCGTGTCCGACCTGGCCGACCGCCCGGTCGACGCGTTGTCCGGCGGACAGCGGCAGCGCGTCTGGATCTCGATGACCCTGGCCCAGGGCACCGATCTGCTGCTGCTGGACGAGCCGACCACCTATCTCGACCTGGCGCACGCGATGGACGTGCTCGATCTGGTCGACGATCTGCACGAGTCGGGATGCACCGTGGTGATGGTGCTGCACGATCTCAATCTGGCCGCGCGCTACAGCGACAACCTCGTCGTGATGCGGGCCGGGTCGATCCTGGCGCAGGGGCATCCCCGTGACGTGCTGACCGCCGAGCTGCTGCACGAGGCGTTCGGACTGCACGCCAAGGTCATCGACGACCCGGTGGGCGACCGGCCGCTCATCGTCCCGATCGGTCGCACGCACGTCCAACTCGACTAGTTCCTCATAAAGTTACGAAAGTAAGGCTAGGCTTACCTTACCGCCTTGCGGTACGGTTTGCCTGCCCTTACCCGGGGGCGTACTGGACAGTGCGAAAAAGCAAGGGGATTGACGGATGCTCCTCCACAGAACGACGCGCAGGACGCCATGGCGGCGGGCCGCGGCACTGATCTCCGCCGCGACGCTCGGCGTCGGCCTCCTGGCGGGCTGCGGTTCCGAATCGGACTCGGGCGACAAGGGCAGCGACACCACCTCGACCGCCGCGGCCGGCGCCTTCCCGGTCACCGTGGAGCACGCGTTCGGCACGACGAAGGTCACCGAGGCCCCGAAGCGGGTCGTCACCGTCGGCTACACCGACGACCAGAGCGTCCTGGCGTTCGGCATCAAGCCGGTCGGCATGACCGACCAGTACCCGAACCCGGCGGGGAAGAGTCCCGACATCAACACCCAGTGGCCCTGGGTGAAGGACAAGTGGGGTGACACCAAGCCCGAGGTCATCATGAAGAACGGTGACACCGGCCCCAACTACGAGAAGATCGCCGCCCTGCGCCCCGACCTGATCATCGCGGTGTACTCCGAGATCGACCAGGCCGGCTACGACAAGCTCTCCAAGATCGCGCCGACGGTGGCCCGCACCAAGGCCGAGAAGGAGCCGTTCAGCGCCCCCTGGCAGGACAACGCCCTGCACATCGCCAAGGCGCTCGGCAAGGCCGAGGAGGGCGAGAAGATGGTGCAGGACATCCAGACCAAGCTCGACGCGGCCAAGAAGGCGCACCCCGAACTCGCGAAGCAGAAGGCCGTCGTACTGTCCTGGTACGAGAACTCGGTGGCGCCCTTCACCTCCACCGACGTGCGCGGCCGGCTCGTGACGGGCATCGGCTTCAAGTACCAGACCGAGATCGACAAGGTCGCGGACGGCAGTTTCTACACCAAGCTCTCGCCCGAGCGCGTCGACCTGGTCGACGTCGACCGCATCTTCGTGATCAACGACAAGGCCGACACGGCGGCCCTGAAGAAGTTCAAGCTGTTCGCCAACCTGGACGCAGTGAAGAAGGGCAACGTGTCCTACCTGCTGGACAGTGAGGGCCCGGCGGTCGGCGCGGCCATCTCCCAGGGCACGCTGCTGTCCATGCCGTACGCCGTCGACGAGCTCGTGAAGTCGGTGGCCGAGTAGCGATGCCGGTCACCCTGTCCCGTCCCCTGTCCGCCCGGGTCGCGGTGTGAGCGCGACCGTCACCCGTCCCGCTCCGGCGGCCCTGCACACGGCGACCGGACGCGAGGCCTCCCGATGGGTCGCGGCCCACTGCCGCGAGGTGCCCTGGCTGTCGGCGGCCACCGTGCTCACCACGGTGGCCGGCGCGGCGCTCCAGGTGCTCCCGGTCCTGCTGCTCGGCCGGGTGGTCGACGGCGTGGTCGAGGGTGAGTCCCGTTCGATCCTGGTCACCATCGGGGTGTTGATCGGGGCCGCCGCACTGCTCGGCGCGGCGGCCACCGCGGTGTCGACCTATCTGATCGGCCGACTGGGCGCCGACCTGCTCGCACGGCTGCGGGAAGGGGCCGTCCGGGCGGTGCTGGGGATGCCGAGCGCCCGTATCGAACAGGTCGGCCGGGGAGACGTGCTCTCCCGGGTCGGCGACGACGTGGCCGTCATCTCCAAGGGCATCCGTACGGCCATCCCCACGGTGTTCTCGGCCGGAGTCCTGGTCACCATCGCCACGTTCGGCATGTTCGGACTGGACTGGCGGCTCGGACTGGCGGGCGCCGGCGCTCTGCCCGCGTACGCGCTGGCCCTGCGCTGGTACCTCCCCCGCTCCGCCCCGCTCTACCGCAAGCAGCGGGTGGCCCAGGCCGACCGCGCGCAGGCGTTGATCAGCGGTCTGAACGGGATCGACACGGTCCGGGCGTACCGCCTGGAGGGCGCCTTCCGCGAGAAGGTCACCAGCGAGTCCTGGCGGGTGCGCGATCTCGGTATCGAGGTGTTCCGGTTCTTCGGCCGGTTCGTCGGCCGGGAGAACCGCGCCGAGTTCATCGGGCTGGTCCTGATCATCGTGGTGGGGTACGCCCTGCTCGAGGCCGACGCCGCCACCCTGGGCGAGGTGTCTGCGGCCCCGCTGCTGTTCCACCGGCTGTTCGGCCCGCTGGGCCTCATCATGTTCACCTTCGACGAGGCGCAGAAGTCGGGCGCCAGCCTGACCCGGCTCGTCGGCGTGCTGGGGGAGGCCGCGGAGGGCCGGCTGGTGGGCGACCCGGCCGTCGCGCCGGCGGACGCCGAGCCGCTGCCGGTGACGGTGCGGGGGCTGACGTTCCGTTACCCCGGCGCAGAGGAACCGGTGCTGAGGGACGTCGATCTGACGATCCCGGCCGGTGGTTCGCTCGCGCTGGTGGGTGCGACGGGTGCGGGCAAGACGACCCTGGCCGCGCTGATCGCGGGCATCGGGACGCCCGAGTCCGGATCGGTGCACATCGGCGCGACCGACCTGGCAGGCCTGGACGAGGCCGGGGCGCGGGCCCTGGTCAGCATCCTGACGCAGGAGACGCACGTGTTCTCGGGCCCGCTCGCCGACGACCTGCGGCTGTCCGCGCCCGGGGCGACCGACGCCGAACTGACGGACGCGCTGCGCACGGTCGGCGCCGACGCCTGGGTCCAGGCGCTGCCCGACGGACTGAACACCACGGTCGGCGAGGGCGGTGAGCGCCTGGACGTCACCAAGGTCGCCCAGATCGCCCTGGCCCGGCTGGTGCTGGCCCGCTCGCCCGTGGTGGTGCTCGACGAGTCCACCGCGGAAGCCGGCAGCGAGGGCGCCGCCGAGCTGGAACGCGCGGTCCTGGCCGCGTGCGCGGGCCGGACCACCCTGTTCGTGGCACACCGGCTGACCCAGGCGATGGCGGCGGACCGGATCGCCGTGCTGGACGCGGGCCGCGTCGTCGAGCAGGGCACACACGACGAGTTGGTGGCTCTGGGCGGCCGGTACGCGCGACTGTGGCAGGCATGGCGCGAGGGCAGTTAGGCAAGCCCGAGTCAGGCTGGGCTCAATTTTTTGGTTTCCTTGAAAGGGTGCTGAGTCTTCGATGATGGAACCGAGCGCTCGTCTCGTACGGCTTTCTCCCGCACGCCTGGCCGACGTACGCCGGCGGACCGGCGACCACTCCGACAGGACCATCACCGAAGCCTGCGCCATCGGGCTGTCGTACTGGACGACGGGCCGGAGCCCCGACGGCATCGACCTCACTCCCGGCACCCTGTTCGCCGACGTCCTCGGATGGGTCGACAACGGCGGGGCCGGCTCCGGTGACTGGGAGGTCGGCGCGGACGGCCGGAGCATCACTGTGCCCGCCACCGTCGCGCCGGCCGACGCGCAGCTCGCGCTGGACGACCTGGCCGACTTCCCGGACCGGCCCCTGGGCACCATCGGCCCGTCCAGCGCGGCGGCGAGACTCGAACTCATGGCCCGCTGGAACGACACCCAGGCCGACCGCATCCGCCCGACCATCGTCGAGATGTTCCGCGAGCAGGCACGGACCAGGCCGGACGCCGTCGCCGTCGTCGACGAGCACCGCTCGCTGACCTACCGCCAGGCAGCTGAGCTCTCCAGCCAGTTGGCCCATCAGCTGATCGAACGCGGCCTCGGTCGCGAACAGGTCGTCGGCATCTCACTGGGCCGCTCCGCCGAGATGGTCATCGGGCTGCTCGCCGTGTTGCAGGCGGGGTGCGCGTTCGTGCCGCTCGATCCGCAGTGGCCCGCCGCGCGCCGGGCGGTCGTCATCGAGGACGCCCGGGTCGTCGTGCAGCTCAACGACTCGGGCGAGCACGACCCGGCCGAACCGCCGGCCGTGGCCGTCGACCTCGACGACTGGCGCTACGGTTCCCACCCCACCGAGGGGACCGGCGTCACCGTACGGGGCGACGCCCTCGCATATGTGATCTTCACGTCCGGCTCGACCGGACGGCCCAAGGGCGCCATGATCCGGCACGAGGCGATCAGCGAGCGCCTGCTGTGGCAGGTGAACGAGATCCTCGGCTTCGGCCACGACGACGCCTCGCTGTTCAAGGCGCCGTTGTCCTTCGACATCTCCATCAACGAGATATTCCTGCCGCTGGTGTCCGGCGCCCGCCTGGTGGTGCTGCGGCCCGGCGGCGAACGCGACCCGCACCACCTGCTGAGCGTCATCGCCGAACAGCGCGTCACCTTCACGTATTTGGTGTCGTCCATGCTGGACGTCCTGCTGGAGATCGCCGGCGACTCCGGCCGGCTGGACAGCCTGCGGCACGTGTGGTGCGGCGGAGAGGTGCTGACCCCGGAGCTGTACGAGCGGTTCCGCACCAAGCTCGACATCCCCATGTACCACGGCTACGGCCCGGCCGAGACGACCATCGGCGTCTCCCACGTCATCTACCGGGGAGAGGCGGAACGCCTGTCGACGTCCATCGGCAAGGCCAACCCCAACACCCA
>KE354127.1 GCA_000415505.1 Streptomyces afghaniensis 772 | reverse complement strand
TGGCGATCACACTGCCCTGGAGCAGCGGGGTGGCCGCGGCACCGCCCCACAGGGCGAGCACGCGGCCGGGGCGGGTGTGCAGCTCGCGGACGTCGGTCAGGGCGGTGCGCAGGAAGCCGAGGACGGGGCGGCGCAGTGCCCGTACGGTCACCAGGAGCACGGCGGCCACGGTGAGCGCGAGCGCGGCACCCCCCGCCGCCAGGAGCAGCGTGCGGTCGTCGGGGACGAGCGCGCCGAGCCGCAGGACGTCCGGGAACGCCACCAGGAACACCAGCAGCACCAGCGTCCTGGCGACCGGCTTGACCAGGGAGTACAGGGCGAGCGACGCGGTGGCCCGGGGGAGGGCGATGCCGCGGCGCTGCAGGAAGCGCAGCGTCACGGCGTGCGCGCCGAGGCCGGCCGGCAGCACCTGGTTCGCGGCACCGGCGGCGAACTGCGAGGCCACCAGCAGGCCGGGCGGCAGCCGCTCCGGCAGGGCGCCCTGCCGGACGCAGGCGGCGGCCACCCAGGTCAGGCAGGTGAAGACCAACGCGGCGAGCAGCCACCACGGGTCGGCGGAGGCCAGCCGCGCGGCACCCGCGTAGGCGGTGCGCCGGTCGACCAGGGCCCACACCCCGACCAGCAGCAGCGGGAGGAGGACCAGGGCCGGCCGGACGAGGCGCGCGGCGCGGGAGCGGCGCGGGGCGGCGGGGCAGGGGGCGGCGGGGAGCGGTGCGGGGAGTGTTTCGAGCTGGAGCTGGGACACGGCGTACGTCGTCCTTCCGCGTCGCGCCCCGGGGACAGGGCGGACGGATGCAGGGCGAGGCAAGGGGACGGCGGAAACGTGCCCGTCCGGTGTGACGGCCCGGTGTCCGCCAGAAAAAGCGACAGGGGCGGGAGAACGACACGGCCGGATCCGGCCGATCGCGTCACACGACTCGCCCTCCCGCACGCGCGTGCGCCACCACCTCCCCGCCACCCCGCGCGGCCTGCGCCGCCATCGCCCCACCGGAGGATCCCCGCACGGCCCTGCGCCGCCACCGCGGGGAGTCCCGCACGGCCTACGCCGCCAGCGCCCCCACACCGGGAACCCGGGACTGCGCAGGACCCCGCCGCTCCGTGTCCACCGCGAACACCTCGCAGTGCTCCCGGGCNCCGCCCATGCACCCCCTCGCGCCGAGGGCGAACGCCGCCGTGGCGACCGAGTCCGCCTCGGTCAGGGGTCGGGGCCAGGACGGTCATGCTGAGCAGGCCGGTCGCCGGGCGGCCCGTGCGGGCGTCGAGGATGTGGTCGCCGCGTTCGTAGCGGGCGGAGGTCGCGACGGCCCGGTCGGTGAGGTCCAGGACCGTGCAGAGCCGGTCGGCGTGTTCGGGGTGGCGTACGCCGACGCGCCAGGGTCCGCCGGAGGCGATCACGTCGCCGCCCGCGTTGAGGCAGAAGCGCCGCGCCCCGGCCGCCGACAGCAGCTCCGCTCCCTTCTGCACCGACCAGCCCTTCACCACGGCGCAGGGGTCGAGGCCGCGGCCGGGCAGCCGGACGTCGAAGGCGCCCCCGGTCGCGATCCGGTACTCCTCGCACAGGTCCAGGACCTCGCGGAGCGCCGGGCCGGGGGCCGAGATCTCCCCTCGGTCCAGCCGGGACACCTCGCTGTCCCGGCGGAACGGGCTGAACCGCGCGTCGACCTCGCGCAGCCAGGCGAAGAAGCCGTCCACCGGTGCCTCGGGGAAGCCCTCGTCGTCGATCCGTACCGACACCGGGAACCCCATGACGTGCTCGACGCGGCGCATGGCGTCAGCCCCTCGCGTCGATCGCGGCCTGGAGCGACTCCTTGTAGCCGTCGCTGGTGATCGTGGCACCGGACACCGTGTCGATGTCGGCGCTCTGCGCCTGGAGCGTCTCCTCGATCAGCTTGGGCACGGCGGCCGTGGTCTGCGGATGGTTCGGCTGCTGGAGCATCCGCACCGAGGCGATCCTGTCGCCGGAGAAGGTGACCTCGACCTGCACCGGGCCCTTCTCGGTGTCGAGCGTCGAGCCCGACACGACCGTGGTTGTCGTGCCGCCCGATGATGAGACCGACGGTGTCGACGCGGGCGCGGCGGCTTCCGTGGCGGACGACGACCCCGTGTCCTGCGACGGCGTGTACCGCCAGAGCGGGATCAGGCCCGCGACGCTCAGGACGAGGACGGGTATGGCTCGCTTCACGGTGTTCTCCTCGTTCCCGTCAGCCGGCCAGGCTGAAGCGCTCGAAGTGGGTCTGCGTCCTGGGCACGCCCAGCTCGCGCAGGCTGCCGAGCACCGCGTTCATCATCGGCGGCGGGCCGCACAGGTACACGTCCCGGCCGGTGATGTCCGGGACCAGACGCGCCAGCTCCTGCGGCGCCAGCCGGTCGGGCACGGCCGGCCCGGTGACCAGGTGCAGCTCGGCCCCCTTGGCGAGCGCGAGTTCGCGCAGTTCGTCGTAGAGGACGGCGTCCCGGTCCGTGGCCACGCGGTAGATCACGACCGCGTGGCCGTGCAGCTCCTCCAGCAGGGCCCGGATCGGGGTGACACCGACGCCACCGGCGATGAGCAGGGCGTCCGGGCGGGTGCGGTGCAGGGTGGTGAAGGCGCCGTAGGGGCCCTCGGCGAACACCCGCGTGCCGGCCTTCAGGTGCCGCAGGGCCGCGCTGCCGTCGCCCGCCCGCTTGACGGTCAGGCGCAGGGTACGGCCGTCCGGCGCGGCGGACAGCGAGAACGGGTTGGCCTGCCACCAGCGGTCCCTCGTCAGGAACCGCCACAGGAAGAACTGTCCGGCCCGGGCGGGCAGCCGGTCCAGGTCGCGGCCCGTGACGTAGACCGAGACCACGTCGTCGTTCTCCGGGACCACGGCCGTCACACGCAGCTGGTGGCGGAGGTTGCGCCACAGCGGCAGGACCAGCCGGCCCGTGAACACCGAGGCGAGGGCCACGCCCCACACGGCGTACCAGTACGTCCGCGCCACCGACGACGAGGTGAACGACGTGCCCGCCGCGACCTGGTGCGTGAACGCCAGGACCACCGCGACGTACGTGTACAGGTGGATGAAGTGCCAGGTCTCGTACGCCAGCCGGCGCCGGGCGGAGCGGGCCGAGACCACGCCGACCACGATGATGATCGCCAGGGCGGCGATCGCGCGCAGTACGCCCTCGACGGTCTCCGCGAGATCCACCAGCTGGTTCACCGGGTCCAGGGACGAGGACTGCGCGTAGCCGAAGACGATGAACACGGCGTGCGCCAGCAGCAGCCACAGCACCGAGAACCCCGTCCAGCGGTGCCAGGACGTCAGCCGGTCCATGCCGATCCGCCGGTCGAACCACGGCAGCCGCGCCACCAGCAGCAGCTGGAACGCCATGAGCAGCGCCCCGTACAGCCCCGCCAGCCGCCCCAGCACGATCAGCGTGTTCGAGGCGAAACCGGCCTGGACGAAGAAGACGGTCACCACGACCGCGTTGGCCAGCAGCACCGCGTACAGGCCGGTGCGGCCCACCACTCTCGGGCGCACGCCCGGCCGGGTCGCCGCGGGGGGTTCTTGGAGGGTCGTCACGATCGGCAGCTCCTTGATCGGATCCTGGGACACCGAGCTTGTCGCGGGGGAGCTGTCGGAATACTGTCGCCCAACTTTCAAGTACTTATCGATCCGGCGGCGAAGGGGCGAGCGGCTATGGAGGCACCGGACACGTGAAGCACTATGAGCGGGTGGAAAAAGTACGACTCCTCGTCGTCGACGACGACCCGCCCATCGCCGACCTCGTCGCGACCGTCGCCCGCTACGAGGGCTGGGAGGCGGTCACGGCGTACTCCGGCGAGGACGCGCTCCAGCGGGCCGCCGAGTTCCACCCGGACATCGTCGTGCTCGATCTGATGCTGCCCGGCGTCGACGGCTTCGGCGTCCTGGACCGGCTGCGCGCCTCCGGCACGATGGTGCCGGTGGTGTTCCTCACCGCCCGCGACGGCGTCGCCGACCGGGTCGCGGGCCTGACCCGGGGCGGCGACGACTACCTGGTCAAGCCGTTCGCCGTGGAGGAGCTGATGGCCCGGTTGCGCACCGTGCTGCGGCGCAGCGCCGGCCCCGCCTTCCAGCGGTCCGTGCTCCAGGTCGGCGACCTGACCATGGACGAGGACACCCGCGAGGTGCGGCGCGGCGAGAAGCTGCTGTCGCTCACCCCGACCGAGTACGAGGTGCTGCGCTACCTGATGCGCAAGTCGCCCACCGTGCTCACCAAGGCGCAGATCCTCGACCACGTCTGGGAGTACGGCTTCGGCGGCCGCTCCAACGTCGTCGAGCTGGTCATCAGCCGGTTGCGCCGCAAGCTCGACGAGACGGACGAGAGCGGCGCGCCGCTGATCCACACCGTGCGGGGATTCGGGTACGTCCTGCGACAGGCCTCCGAGTGATCGCCCGGCTGCGGCGGGCCTATCGCGGAATGCGCCTGGGCACCCGGCTGGCCCTCGGCCTCGGCGCCCTGGCGCTGGTCGTGTTCGCCGTCGTCGGCACGGCCCTCACCACGTACATGCGCGACTACCTGTCGGCCCAGCTCGACACCCAGCTCGCGCAGGCCCAGATCGCCCAGTCCAAGAGCATCGCGGACTACGGCACCCTCTCGGGCAAGAAGTACTACAGCTGGTTCTACGCCGTGTACGACGTCTCGGACGGCACGCCCGAGCTCCGCAGGCCCGAGGACCCCGCCGACCTGCCGAAGGACGTCGACGACTTCACGGCCCTGGCCTCGGCGCAGACGACCGCGCACCAGGAGCTCCTGCGCACCGAGCACCTCAGGGGCGCGGGCACCTACCGGCTGCGCGCCTGCGAGGTCGAACCCGGCGTGGTCCTGGTCAGCGCCGCGCCCATGGAGGACATCGAGGACACGGTCGGGCAGCTCATCACCATCCAGGTCGTCACCTTCGCGCTCGCGCTGCTCGCACTGGTCGTCTTCGGCCGCCGGATGCTGCGCCGCGGGCTGAAGCCGCTCAGCGACATGGCGTCGACCGCGCAGGGCATCGCCTCGCACGACCTGACCGAGTCGGCGGCCCGGCTGCCGCTGCGTGCCGACGGCCGGGACGGCGGCCCGGAGGTGGACGAGCTGCGCACCGCCTTCAACACGATGCTGGAGCACATCGACGACTCCCTCGCCGTACGCGCGGAGGCCGAGCAGCGGCTGCGCCGGTTCGTCGCGGACGCCTCGCACGAGCTGCGCACCCCGCTGATGTCGGTACGCGGCTACGCCGACCTGTTCCAGTACGCCGCCGCCAACGCCCCCGAGGAACGCGACCGGCACCTGGCACGGCTGCGTGCCGAGGCCGCCCGGATGGGCATCCTCCTGGACGACCTGCTGCTGCTCGCCCGGCTGGACGCGGCGGAGGTGGAGGCGCCGCTGCGGCTGGAGGACGCCGACCTGACGGAGCTGGTGCGCCAGGCCGCGGACGCCTTCCGGGCCGGCCGTCCCGACCACCCGCTGACGGTGACCACCTGCCCGGGGGCCCTCAAGGTGCGCCTGGACCCGCAGCGCGTCCGGCAGGTCCTGGACAACCTGCTCGCCAACGCCGCCGTGCACACCCCGCCCGGAACCCCGGTGTCCGTGGACGTCACCGTCGCCTCCCACGCCGCTCTGGTCCGGATCGCCGACGCGGGCCCCGGCATCCCGCCCGAGGACCAGGAGCGCGTCTTCGACCGCTTCTACCGCGTCGACAAGGCCCGCAGCCGCGACCGCGGCGGCAGCGGCCTCGGCCTGGCGGTCGCCCAGTCCCTGGTCCGGGCCCACGGCGGCCGCATCGAGCTGAACAGCGCACCCGGGGCGACGGTGTTCACCGTGCGCCTGCCGCTCGACGGGGCGGGGCTCCCGGCCGCTCCGGGGCCGGAAACGACCGCGGTCTAGACTCGACCGGCAACAGCCCGTACGACCAGCCCGTACGACCATGGCCAAAGCCTCCGCCAACCGAAGGGCCCCGGCGTCTTGATACGGATCGATTCAGTCACCAAGCGCTACCCGGACGGCACGGTGGCGGTCGACCGGCTCTCGCTGGAGATACCCGACCGCTCGATCACCGTCCTCGTCGGACCGTCGGGCTGCGGCAAGACGACCACGCTGCGGATGATCAACAGAATGGTCGAGCCGAGTGAGGGAACGATCCTCCTCGACGGCGAGGACATCCAGCGGCAGCCCGTCACCACCCTGCGCCGGTCCATGGGTTACGTCATCCAGAACGCCGGCCTCTTCCAGCACCGCACGATCGTCGACAACATCGCGACCGTGCCCCGCATGCTCGGCTGGGGCAAGCAGAAGGCCCGGGCGCGGGCCGCGGAGCTGATGGAGCGGGTCGGACTCGACGCCGCGCTCGCCAAGCGGTACCCGTACCAGCTGTCCGGCGGCCAGCAGCAGCGCGTCGGCGTGGCCCGGGCGCTCGCCGCCGACCCGCCGGTGCTGCTCATGGACGAGCCGTTCTCGGCGGTCGACCCGGTGGTGCGCAAGGGGCTCCAGGACGAACTGCTGCGCATCCAGGACGAGTTGGGCAAGACCATCGTCTTCGTCACCCATGACATCGACGAGGCCATCAAGCTCGGCACGATGGTCGCCGTGATGCGCACCGGCGGCCACCTCGCCCAGTACGCGCCCCCGGCCGAGCTGCTGTCCAGCCCCGCCGACGCCTTCGTCGAGGACTTCCTCGGCGGCGACCGCGGCATCCGGCGGCTGTCCTTCTTCCCGTCCGCCCGGCTGGAGTTGACGAGCGACCCGGTGATCCCGCTCGACGCCACCGCCGAGCAGATCGCCGCCCCCGACGCCCCCTACCTCCTGGTGACCGACGCGGACGGCCGGCCGCTCGGCTGGAGCGAGCCGCGGGACCTGGTCGCGGGGGACATCCGGCCGGACCGGCTGCTGTCCCACGGGCGGCCGTTCGTGCCCGGCACCGACTCGCTGCGGGTCGCCCTCGACTGCGCGGTGCTGTCGCCGACCGGCTGGGCCGTCGCCGTGGACACCGGCGGGCGGGTGACCGGAGTCGTCTCGCAAGCGACCATCGGCGAGGCGATCCGCAGCGCCCACGCGGCGGGACTCGACGACGAGAAGGTCGCCGGATGAGCGAGTTCCTCCACGACTTCTTCGACATGCCGAGCGACCTCCAGCACAGCTGGATCGGGCTGGTCGGACTGCACTTGAGAGAGGCCCTGCTGCCGGTCGCGGCCGGACTGCTCCTGGCACTGCCGATCGCCCAGCTCTGCATCCGCTTCCGCTGGCTCTACCCGCCCGTCCTCGGCGTCACGACCGTGCTGTACGCCGTCCCGTCGCTAGCGTTCTTCGTCGTCCTCATCAACTACACCGGGCAGACCGAACTCACCGTGATGATCCCGCTGGCGGTGTACAGCCTGGTGGTGCTCGTCCCGGCGATCGTCGACGGGGTGCGCTCGGTGCCGCAGGAGACCCTGTCCGCGGCCACCGCCATGGGCTTCGGGCCCGTACGGCGGTACTTCCAGGTGCAGTTGCCGATCGCGGTCCCGGCGATCATCGCCGGTCTGCGGGTGGCGACCGTGTCGAGCATCTCCCTCGTCAGCGTCGGCATGCTGATCGGCAACCAGGGCGCGCTCGGCAACCTGCTCCACGACGCGCAGATCTACAACCGGCCCGAACTGACCTGGAACTCCGTGATCACCACGGCCCTCCTGGCGATCCTCGTCGACGCCCTGCTGGTCCTCGTGCGCGTGCTGCTGACGCCCTGGATGCCCAGCGGCTCGGCCGGTCGCAGGCAGGCGCCCGCCCTCAAGGACGCAGCCCGGTGAACGTACTCAACTTCGTCAACGCCTTCTTCAGCGACAGCGCCCACTGGCAGGGCTACGACGGCATCCCGGCCCGCCTCGGGGAACACGTGCAGTACACCCTGGAGGCACTCGCCCTCGCCGCCGCGATCGGACTGCCGATCGGCCTGGTCACCGGTCACTACGGGCGCGGCGGGAACGCCCTGTCCCTGGTCGCCACCGCCGGGCGGGCCCTGCCCAGTTTCGGCCTGCTGGTGCTGATGACGACCCTGCTGGGATTCGGGATGCTGCCCGTGATGATCCCGCTGGTCGTCCTGGCCGTCCCGCCGATCCTGGTCACCACCTACGAGGCGATGCGGTCCGTCGACCCCTCGCCGGTGGACGCCGCCCGCGGCATGGGCATGCACGAGTCCCGGATCCTCTTCCAGGTCGAACTGCCGGTCGCGTTGCCGCTGATCCTGAGCGGGCTGCGCTCGGCGGCCATCCAGATCGTGTCGACGGCGACCATCGCCGCGTACGTCAGCCTGGGCGGCCTCGGGCGGTACATCGTCGACGGCCTCTACCAGCGCAATTACGAGAAGGTGGTGGGCGGCGCGACGCTGGTCGCCGTCCTGGCGCTGGTCACGCTCGCGCTGTTCTGGGCGGTGGCGCGGGTGGCGGTGTCGCCGGGCGTGCGCAGGAGTTGAGGGGCCGGGTTGCCATGGTTTGTCGCACATCGACGCCGATTGGTAACCAGGCTGCTCTTGACTGACCGAATAGCGGCTGGCTTGGATCAATGGGTGATTACTACGGCGAAGAGCAGCACCCGGTCCATCACCAGGCACCCCGGCGCGGCCGCGGTCGCGCTCGCCGCGGCGGCGGCTCTTCTCGGAGGCTGTTCCTCCGGCGGCACCTCCGAGGACCCGCTCAAGGGCGGCGGAGCGGAGAGCGGCACCGTCGTGGTCGGCTCCAACAACTTCGCCGAGAGCATCCTGCTCGCCGACATCTACGGCGAGGCCCTCAAGGCCAAGGGCATCAAGGTCACCTACAAGCCCAACATCGGCAGCCGTGAGACCACGTACGGTCTGATGAAGAACGGCGCCATCACGCTGCTGCCGGAGTACAACGGCTCCCTGCTGGCGTACCTCGACGCCAAGGCCAAGCCGAAGACGGTCGAGGAGACCACGACCGCGATCAACGGCAAGCTCGACCCCAAGCTGGAGCTGCTGAAGCCGTCGGCCGCGCAGAACAAGGACTCCGTGACCCTGAACGCGGAGACCGCGAAGAAGTACAAGCTCACCTCCGACTCCTCCATCGGGGAGCTCAAGGACGTCGCCAAGGACCTGGTCTTCGGCGGCTCGCCGGAGTTCCAGACCCGGCACCAGGGCCTGGTGGGCCTGAAGTCGGTGTACGGCCTGGAGTTCAAGTCCTTCAAGTCCCTCGACGCGGGCGGGCCGCTGACCCAGGCGGCGCTGAAGAAGAACACCGTGCAGGCCGCGGACCTCTTCACCACCGACCCGACCATCGCCCGGGAGAAGTTCGTCGTCCTGAAGGACCCGGAGAACCTCTTCGGCTTCCAGAACGTGCAGCCGCTGGTCCGCAAGGGCGAGCTGTCCAAGGAGGGTGCCGCGGCGCTCGACGCGGTCTCGGCCAAGCTCGACACGAAGGCACTCCTCCAACTGGACGCGCAGGTACAGCTGGAGAAGAAGGACCCGCTGGACGTGGCCAAGGCGTGGCTGAAGTCGGCGGGTCTGGTCTGACTCCGGGCAGGCTGCCCGGCGCGATGCGATAACGGTTCGGTCGGATCCCCAGTGGATCGAACGCGGGCCGGGGGCGGGGCGTCACAGGGACGGAACCATCCCCGGTCACCGCGAACCCCTGGGAGCGTCATGCGTACCGACATGACCCGCGCCGCCCGTCTCCTCCTCGTCCTGGCCCTGTCCGCCTCCGGAGCCGGTGCCGCCGCGGGGTGCGGCACGGCGGAAGCCGGCCGCACCGCCCCGAGCCCGTCCCCGCGCTCGAACGACCGCGCCCATCGGGTCGCAGAAGCCTGGGACGGCTCCCGGGCGGCCGCGCAGTGGCGCGCGGGCTACCACCCCATCGCACCGGTCGTCCAACTGCCCCCGGGCGGCCTCCGCAACGACGCCGACCGGCGCGCGTACGCGACCGGCACCTTCGACCTGAAGGCGCCGCTCCCCTCCGCCCGGGGAAAGAGCGGCCGGGTGACGTGGCAGGAAGGGGGCTCGCTCACCAGGCCCCTCGTGCCGGCCGAACGGGCCTACCGGGCCCTGGACAGCAACAGCGGCCCCGGTCCCCGGCTGACCGTCACCAAGGCCGAGTCGGGGGACATGACCGTGCTCACCGGTCGCGGGCCGGCGACCGTCCCGGCCTGGCTGTTCACCCTGGAGGGCTATGCCGCTCCCCTGAAGACGGCCGCCGTGACCCCCTCGGAGCTGCCCGCGCCGCCCGTCGCGCCGCTCGGGCCGGACGTACCCACGGACGTACTGGCGCCGCTCGGCGGCCTGACAGGGGTGGCGCAGGACGGCCGGTCCGTCACCGTGGTGGCGCACCACGGATCCTGCGACGACGGCCCCGTCGTGACGGCGCTGGAGACACGCGGCAGCGTCGTGCTGTCCGCCTCCGTGACCGGCACCGACGACGGTCCCTGCACGAGTGACCTGCGCGGCGAGAAGGTGACGGTGAAGCTGGACCGGCCGGTCGGCGGCCGCATCGTCCTGGACGCGTTCACGGGCCGCCCGGTGCCGTACACCGAGTGGCCCGGGCCCACGCCCGGCCGGGGCTGAGACACCACTGGTCGCAGGCTCGTACCGCCTGGCTCAGGCCTGCACCGCCGTCGCGATGAGCTGGTCGAGCAGGGCGATCAGCACGTCCCGGCACGACTCCCTCTCGCGCGCGTCGCACAACAGCACCTGCACGTGCTCGGGTACCGCGAGCGCGTCGCGGATGTCCTCGGGCGGATACGGGTGTTCCCCGTGGAAGCCGTTGACCCCGACGACGAACGGGATGCCCCGGCGTTCGAAGAAGTCGATGGCGGCGAAGCTGGACTCGGGTCTGCGGACGTCGACCAGGACCACGGCACCGAGCGCGCCGAGGGCCAGGTCGTTCCACATGAACCAGAACCGCTGCTGCCCCGGCGTACCGAACAGGTACAGCACCAGGTCCCGGCTGATGGTGATCCGGCCGAAGTCCAGGGCCACGGTGGTGGCCCGTTTCTCCTCGATACCGTCCAGGTCGTCGACGCCCAGCCCTGCCATGGTCAGGGGTTCCTCGGTGCGCAGCGGGGCGATCTCGCTGACCGACCCGACCATCGTGGTCTTGCCCACGCCGAAGCCACCGGCGATGAGGATCTTGACCGTGTCGGGTGCCGAGGACGCGTCGGTGGCGACGTCAGAGCCGGCCAAGGCCGTCCCTCACTTTCTTCAGCAGGTCCAGGTCCGGAGTGGTACGGGAAACCGGGCGCGGCGGACGGACGGTGATCCGGCCCGCCTCCAGCAGGTCGCAGAGCAGGATGACGACCACGCTCACCGGCAGGTCGAGCCGGGCGGCCAGCTCCGCCACGGCCATCGGCTCGGCGCACAGCCGGAGGATCCGGGTGTGCTCGGGCTGGCACCGGGCCGCCTCGGCGGGCTGGGGATCGACCGCGGTCACCGTCGCGATGAGCGTGAAGTCGGCGCGGCTGGGCCGGGTCCGGCCACCGGTCAGCGTGAACGGCCGTACGAGCCGCCCCGCCGAGTCGCCTCCGCCCACCTCACACGCCGGGGTCGACGACGGGGCCGGCCATGCCCCGCGGTGCCGCGCTGAGGTGCTCGCCGATCTTCTTCACCAGCATGTTCATCTGGTACGCCACCACACCGACGTCCGCGCCCGGCCCGGTCAGCACGACCAGGTGGGCGCCGGGACCGGCGGACGTGAGGATCAGATAGCTGTTGGCCATCTCGATGAGCGCCTGGCGCACCGGACCGCCCCGGAAGTCCATGCTGACGCCCTTGCTGAGACTCATCAGACCGGACGCGGTCGCCGCGAGCCGCTCGGCGTCGTCGCGCAGGAATCCGGTGGACTTGCTGACCACCAGGCCGTCCTCGGACAGCACCACGGCCTGGTTCACGTCGGCGACCCGCTCCACGAGTCCGGTCAGCAGCTGGTCGAGCTGGGTGTGCGTGGCGGGGATGGGGCGTGTCATTGCGGTGTCCTTCGTCAGCGGTCGGCGGGCGGAGTCGAGGGGACGGGGTCGGCGGCGGCCTGCCGGGGTGGTGCGGCCGCGTCCTCGTCGTGGGGCGGCTCGGCGTCGTCGTCACGGGCCCGGAGCGTGCCGCGCTGGAAGCCGGCCAGGGAGGAGGCGGCGGCTTCCGCGGTGAAGTCGTCGGGGGAGCCGTCGTCTTCGGCGGGCGCGGACTCCTCGCGCAGTTCCTCCACCAGGCTGGTCTGCGGCACCCGGCGGGGGAGCGGGGCGAGCCCGTCCCGGCGGGGGATGACCTCGCGGGGGGCGGACACGGCGGCAGGGACGGCTGGGGTGGTGGTGGCGGTCCGGGCCGAGGTGAGGGGCCGGGGCTCGCGGGCGGTCCCGGCGGCATCGGCAGCACCCTCCGGCTCCTCGGCGGGCATGGTGTTGCCGCCGTTGTCGGTGGTCTCGGCGGTCTTGGCGTCCATCGGGCTCTGCCCGTCCGTCGGGATCTCCCGCACCACGATGTCGTGCGGTATCAGCACGATGGCCGTGGTCCCACCGTACGGCGAGGCGCGCAGGGTGACGGCGATGCCGTGCCGATGGGCCAGCTGGGCTATCACGAACATGCCGAGCCGCAGGTCGTCGGCGAGCGCCACCACGTCGAACTGCGGGGGCACCGCGAGCTGTTCGTTGAAGGACGTGTAGTCCTCCTCCGACATGCCGAGGCCGCGGTCCTCCACCTCGACGGCCAGACCCTTGGCGACCATCCCGGCCCGCACCGTGACGGGGCTCGGGGCGGGCGAGTACGCGGTCGCGTTGTCGATGAGCTCGGCCAGCAGATGGATGACGTCGGCCACCGCGGGCGGCGCGACGAACACCTCCTCCTCGGTGTGCACCTCCACCCGCTGGTACTCGGCGACCTCGCCGACCGCACTGCGCAGGATGTCGATCAGCGCGACCGGCTCGCTCCAGCTGCGGCCGGGCCGTTCGCCGCTGACGATGACGAGGTTCTCCTCGTAGCGGCGCAACTGGCTGGCCGTGGAGTCCAGTTCGTACAGGCCCTTGAGGATGTCGGGGTCGGTGTGCTCGCGTTCCAGCGTGTCGAGCCGGCTGAGCTGGAGGTTGACCAGGTTCTGGCTCTGCCGGGCGATGCCCAGGATGACCTTCTGGAAGCCGCGCCGGGTGTCGGCGAGTTCGACCGCGGTGTGCACGGCCGTGCGCTGGGCGGTGTTGAACGCCTGCGCCACCTGGCCGAGTTCGTCGTGTCCGTAGTCCAGCGGTGTCGTCGCGGACTCCGGGTCGACCGTCTCGCCCCGGTCGAGGCGGGCCACCACGTCGGGCAGCCGCTCCTGCGCGAGGCTGACGGCGGCCCGGCGCAGGCCGCGCAGCCGCCGGGACAGCGAGCGGGTGATCCGCCAGGACATGCCGACGCACACCAGCAGCGCGAGCAGCCCTCCGGCGCTCAGGATCCCCGCCTTGATCAGCAGCGCGTCCGCCTTGTCGGCGCTGCGTTCGAGCAGGCCCGTCGTCTGCCGCTGGATCAGGCTCGCGTAGTGCTGGGACAGTTTGTCCATGGCGGCGTTCCACCGCTTCTGGGTGTCCGGCAGGGCGATCCGGTCCGAGGCGGCACCGGAGTTGCGGGCCGCAAGCACCTGGTCCTCGACGGCCTGGAGCGTCTGCCACTCCGGGCTCGCCAGGATCCGCTCGGTCTGTGCCTTGGCGCTGCCGGTCAGCTGGGGCACCACCTGGTCCTTGACGAGCCAGCGCCGGGTGTTCACCAGCTCCGTGAACTGCACCCAGGCCTTGTCGTCGAGGTGCCCGGACGGCCAGGCCAGGGTCAGCTGCGCGTCCTCGCGGGAGACCAGTTCCGCCGCGTGCTCCAGGGCGACCAGCGGACCGGCCTGCGAGGTGAGGTCGCCGTCGTCGACCTGGGAGAGCTCCTGGAAGGCGTGGATCTGGTCGTCGATGATCGAGGAGTACTGGTCCAGCGCCTGCTGCGCGGTGATGTCGGTCGGGTGGTCCACCTGGTCGCGGTAGTACTCCAGGCTGCCCACCGAGCCCAGCACCGAGTACAGCCGGTCCGATATGCGGGAGGGCGCCTTCTCGATCGCGTCCGCCTGCCCGACCAGCTTCGCGACCGCCGCGTCGGTCTCCTCGCGCTGTTTGTCGAGGGCGGCCCGGGAGCCGTGCGGCGAGGCCAGCCAGGCCGCCGACAGGCTGCGTTCCCGCTGCAGGGCGAGTGTCGTGTCGGTGCCCATGGCACCGGTCGACCGGCTCAGCTCCGTCTGGTCACGCAGCCGAAGCCCCTCCGAGAACATCTGGATGGTCGTCACGCCCCACATGGCGGCGAGGGTGACGCTGGGCACCAGGGCCAGGAGCACCAGGGAGAGGCGTATGGAACCGAGACGGCGCCGGGCACCTGTCCGTCGAGACATCGTCGTCCTAGGGCGATCAGCGGGGAGCGAGAAACGGGGAGGCGGAACGGGCGGGGCGGGGAGTGGGGGACGGGCGCGGAGGGTTTCGCGTGCCTGTTACGGCACATGGGATGCGCAGGATGTTATCCGTACAAGTGACCGCAGGGCCCGGGCCTGACCGAATCTTTGGCGACACCGTCACAGGAAGGGTCCGGTCACCGGGTCCCGGCGGCGGCGAACCGTGCCACCGCGGACACGTTGGACCTGGTCACGAACGCGGGGCCGGTGAGCACCGGGGCCGTCCCGCCGCCGCTGATGTTGCCGTTGGTCCGGTACAGCCACAGGGCGTCCACCGCGAGGTAGCCCTGCAGGTAGGGCTGCTGGTCCACGGCGAACTGCACCTCGCCGCCCTGGACCGCCTTGACCAGGTCCTTGTTGAGGTCGAAGGTGGCGACCTTGGCTCTGCTGCCGGCCTGCTCGACCGCGTCGACCGCGCTGAGCCCGTACTGGGCGCCCAGGGTGACGACCTCGTCGATGCTGGAGTCCTGCCGCAGCCGGGACGCGATCGTGGCGGTCACCGCGTTCATGTCGGCGCCGTCCACGTACACGTTGTCGGTCTCGCCGCCGAACGTCTTGCGCACGCCGGCGCAGCGGGCTTCCAACGCGACGTTGCCCCGCTCGTGCACGACGCACAGGGCGTGCTTGGCCTTGACCTCGTCCAGCTTGTCGCCGACGGCCCGGCCGGCGACGGACTCGTCCTGGCCGAAGTACTCCAGCAGGCCCGCCGGGCGCCAGGCGTCGATTCCGGAGTTGAGCCCGACGACGGGGATGCCGGCCGCCTTGGCCTGGGCGATCGGGCCCCGCATCGCCGCCGGCTTGGCGAGCGTCACGGCGATGCCGTCGACCTTGTCGCGGACCGCGTCGCGCACCAGCGCGGCCTGCGCGGCCGCGTCGGCGTCGCTGGCGTACGTCAGGTCGATGCCGTCCTTGGCGGCCGCCGTCTCCGCGCCCCTGCGCACCAGGTCCCAGAAGGCGTCGCCCTTGCCGCCGTGCGTGACCAGGGCGACCTTCATCCCGCCGCCCGGACCGCCCACCGGGTCCGCGTCCGACCCGTCGTCGCTCGCGCCGAGGACGGAGCAGCCGGCCACCAGCAGACACACGGCGGACACCAGGGCCGCGACCCGGGTGAGTCTCGCGGAGGTGTGCGGCGGGGGAGGAGTGTTCATGAGGGGCGGACCTCGCTGTGCGGCCGAGCAAGAGCAGGATGAGAGCCGGGCGGACCGCAGTTGAGCACGGGCCGGATGACTCTCGTTGGCCCGGAGCCAACCGTGTGTGACCACTGGGCGTCAAGTGAGCGGCCACATGCCGTGAGTTAGCGCTGCCGCATCGTGATGATCTGTCCGACGGGTCGAACATGGGAGGTCATCCCCATGATTTTCATACCGTCCATGCGGTTCGGGCCCCGGCGTCCCGCAAGGGAAAGGGTCTCCCGAGGCGGCTGCCGCGGCCCGCCTAAACTGGTGCGGCTCGCAGGACGACTGAGACGACGCGGAGACGGAAGGGACGGCGACGGTGGCGGCAGCCGGCAGTGGCTTCGAGGACCCGCCCGCCGACGTGGTCGCCCAGGCGGCCGCGGCCTTCGGGCTGCTGGCCTCGCCGGCCCGGCTGCACATCGTCTGGGCGCTGGCCCAGGGCGAGAGCGACGTGACCGGGCTCGCCGAGCGGGTCGGCGGCGCGCTGCCCGCGGTCAGCCAGCACCTCACCAAGCTGAAGCTGGCCGGACTCGTCGGCTCCCGCCGCGAGGGCCGCCGGCAGGTGTACTACGTCGACGACCCCGACGTCGTCGACGTCGTACGGCTGCTGGTGGGCCGCCTCACCGACCGCGCCGCGCCGCCGCGCCGGCGCCTCCATGGCCTCTGAGACCGCCGGCGGCACCACCCTGGAGGTGCTGCGGCGGCTGGAGTCGGGGCCCCGGGGGCTGACCGAGACCGAGGCCGCGGCCAGGCTGCTCACCCACGGCGAGAACACCCTGCCGGACCGGCACACGCCGTCCTGGCCCCGCCGGTGCGCGCACGCCCTGCGCGACCCCTTCACCGCAGTCCTGCTCTGCCTCGGCCTGGTGTCCGCCGCCGTCGCCTCCTGGGGCACCGCCGTGGTCATCCTCGCCCTGGTCGCGGTCAGTTGCGTGCTGCGCGCGAGCGGGGAGCACCGGGCCGACCGCTCCATGGCCGCCCTGCGCGAACTGGTCGCCGGCACGGCCACGGTGCTGCGGCGCGACGACGCCCGGGAGCCGCCCCGGGCCCGGGAGGTCCCGGTCACCGAGCTGGTTCCCGGCGATGTGCTGCGCCTCGGCCCCGGGGACCTGATAGCGGCGGACGTGAGACTGCTCCGGGCCCGGGGGCTCGCCGTGTACCAGGGGGCCCTGACCGGGGAGTCGGCGCCGGTGGGGAAGACGGCGGTGGAGGTGCCCGGCGAGGGCACGGCGGGCGGTGGGCCCGGGGACGGCGGGGCGGACGGGTCCGGGGCGGTGTCCTCGTCCGGCGGTGACGCGCTCTCGCCCGCCGTCGGGGAAGCCGCCGCCGACGGGTCCGGCGGGCCCGGCGGCAACCCGTTCGAGGCGCCCCACCTGTGTTTCCAGGGGAGTGCTGTCGCCCGGGGCACCGCCACCGCCGTCGTGGTCGCGACCGGGGGCGGCACCCGGTTCGCCGCCGCTCACCGGCAGCCGGCCACACGGCTGGGGGGCGGGGCCTTCGACCGGTCCGTGCAGGGCATCTCCTGGGTGCTGATCCGCTTCATGCTGCTGACGCCGCCCCTCGTCCTGATGGCGAACGCCGCGCTGCGCGGACGCGGCCTGGAGACCCTGCCCTTCGCCGTCGCGGTCGCCGTCGGGCTGACGCCCGAAATGCTGCCGGTGATCGTCACCACCTGTCTGGCCCGGGGCGCCGCCCTGCTCGCCCGCACCCACGGCGTCATCGTCAAACGGCTGCCCGCGCTGCACGACCTGGGCGCTGTCGATGTGCTGTGCGTCGACAAGACCGGCACCCTCACCCAGGACCGGCCGGTCGTCGAACGGGCCCTCGACCCGGCCGGCCGCGACGACCCGGAGGTGCTGCGCTGGGCCGCCGTCGGCGCCTGGTGGACCCTGCAGCTCGCCGAACTGCCCGCGCCCGACGCCCTCGACGAGGCCCTGCTGGAGGCGGCCGGGCCGGTGGGCGAGGAGTACGACGGGGTGGACGCCGTGCCGTTCGACCCGGTACGGCGCTTCTCCACGGCGGTGGTGCGCGGCTCCCTCGGACGTCACACCGTCGTCGTCACCGGCGCCGCCGAGGCCGTGGTG
>KE354126.1 GCA_000415505.1 Streptomyces afghaniensis 772 | reverse complement strand
GGACCCGGCAGGGGCGCCGCTCTCGTCACGGTGGCAGGGTCACCGACTCGCCTCGTCGGCCAGGAACGACCGCAAATGGCCCAGCAGCGCCTCCGGTTGCTCTTCCGGGATGAAGTGGCCGCACTCCGGGATTTCTGCTCCGGTGACGTCGTCCGCGTAGGCGCGCCAGATCTCCAGCGTCGGCAGGCGGGAGGGCAGCCCTGCGGAACCCCAGAGCGCCAGTACCGGCATGGTGAGGCGGCGGCCCTCGGCGGCGTCGATGTCGTCGAGGGCGACGTCCTGCTCCATGGCGCGGTAGTCGTCGAAACTCGCGCGCATGGCACCCGGGCGGGAGAAGGCTCGGACATATCCGTCGACCGCTTCGGGTGTCAGCCCGTGCCGGTTATAGGTCCACCGCTCGAAGAAGTACTCGAGATACCCGCGTATGTCGTGCCCCACGAGGCGCTCGGGAAGATCAGGCTGCATCTGGAACAGCCAGTGCCAGTACCCGGAGGCGAGCGAGGCGTCCAGCCGGCGGAACATCTCCCGGGTCGGCACGATGTCGAGCACAGCCAGCCGTTCCACCTGCTCGGGGCGGTCCAGCGCCCAGCGGTGCCCCACGCGGGCGCCCCGGTCGTGACCCACGACGGCGGTCGTCTCGAAGCCGAGTGCTTCGACGAGGCCGGCCATGTCGGCGGCCATCCGCCGCTTGTCGTATCCGGTCGAGGGCTTGTCGCTCAGGCCGTAGCCACGCAGGTCGGGTGCCACCACGGTGTGGTCGGCGGCAAGATCCGCCAGCACCGGCTGCCAGCAGTCGGAGGTCTGCGGCCAGCCGTGGAGCAGGACGAGCAGAGGACCGGATCCCGCTCGGAGGTAGTGCAGGCGGACCCCGTCCACCTGCGTCACGCCTGTGGTCACTGCGGGCTGTCCCATGGATGCGCCTCCCCCGGCACGAACTAACCCTCTTAGGGGGTTAAACCTAACGTGCAGAATGGAGGCGTGGCAACGGACGACACGTGGATCTGGGACGGCGGGCGGGTCTGTCTGGACTTCACCAACACCCTCCGCCACCGGTGGCGCCCCACGCCGGGGGAGACGCTCCGGAACCCGGGCGATCTCACCCTCTGGCTTCAGCGGGCCGGACTGCTCGCACCGGGCATCCCGGATCCCGTGGATGCCGCCGTCCTGGCATCGGGCCGACGGCTGCGCGAGGCGGTCGACCGGGCCGTACTCGCGGTCTCCGACGGCCGACTGCCCTCCTCCAGCGACGTCGTGCTGCTCAACGAATCGGCAGCACAGGCGCCCCGGCCGGCGCCGCAAATCGCCATCAAAGGCGGCCACTTGGAGCCCGCCGGCACCACGACCATGGCACCCGATCCCGCGACCGCCCTGGCACTGATCGCGCAGGACGCTGTAGACCTGCTCCTGTCGACCGAGATCCGGCGCGTACGCGTGTGCGGCGCGGACACGTGCGCCCTGCGCTTCCTGGACCGCTCCCCCGCCCACAACCGCCGCTGGTGCTCGATGTCCCGCTGCGGCAACCGCACCAAAGTCCGCCTCCACCAGGCCCGAGCCAGACGGAGTGAGCACACCCCGGCGGACTGAGCCCACCCGGACTCCTGCCGCCACCGCGCTCAGCTCACTCAGCGGCCTTCATACGGAAAGCGGGGCCGGGGACACTCTCGATGTCCTCCGCCTGCACGGCATGACCTCGTTCGCAGCGGATCTGGGCATCGACGTGCGCACCGCATCCGCGGTGTCGCGTCAGCATGGCCGGACCCTCCGGGTCGGCGCGGTATCGGTCACCCCATTGCAGGAGCCCCATCACGGCCGGGACCAGGTCCATGCCCTTGGGCGTGATCACATACTTCGGCCGACGCCGCGAGCCCGGCTCCTTGTAGGTCTCGGTGACCAGGATCCCTTCCTCCACGAGCATCCGGAGTCGCGCCGCGAGGAGGTTGCGAGGACAGCCGAGGACACGTTCGAAGTCGCCGAAGCGGGACGAGCCGTACCAGACCTCGCGCAGGATCAGGATCGTCCACTTCTCACCCACGACCTCGAGGGTCCGGGCGATCGAGCAGTTCGACATGTCCCGGTCGAGTCGGGTGTCCATGCCGGCGTCCTGAAGAGCTTCGGTCCTCGCATCCATGGGGGTGATTCTAACCTCACCTAAGTTTACTTTTCTATACTCAGCAAGTAGCGTCATGACCAGCACGCAGGCGACCGAGAAGATCACATGGAAAGGCGGCCGGCATGAAGGCATTCGTCGTCGAGAAGTACGGCAAGGACGGCGTGCGCGCCGCCGAGGTACCCGAGCCCAGCGTCGGTGACCGCGATGTTCTGGTCAGGGTGAGCGCCGCGAGCATCAACCCGCTGGACAAGATGGTCCGTAACGGGGAGTTCAAGCAGCTGTTGAAGTACAAGCCTCCGTTCGTGCTCGGTCATGACGTGGCCGGCGTCGTGACGCGGGTCGGTTCCGCCGTGCGCGGCCTCGAAGTCGGCGACGAGGTCTACGCCCGTCCGCGCGACCTGCGGATCGGAGGCTTCGCGGAGTACATCGCGATCGACATGGACGACGTCGCGCCCAAGCCGGCCTCGCTCACCCTGCAGGAGGCGGCCGCGGTGCCGCTGGTGGCCCTGGCCGCCTGGCAGATCCTCGTAGACCAGGCCCATGTGAAGCCGGGTCAGAAGGTGCTCGTCCACGCCGGTGCCGGCGGCCTCGGATCGACGGTCATCCAGCTCGCCAAACACCTCGGTGCCACGGTGGCGACGACCGCGAGCACTGATTCCGAGAAGCTGGTCAAAAGCCTCGGTGCCGACGTCGTCGTCGACTACACCAAGGAGGACTTCTCCAAGGTGCTGGCCAGCTACGACCTGGTGCTGGACGCCGTGGGCGGGGCGAACCTGGAGAAGTCGCTGACCGTGCTGAAGCCCGGCGGCCTGGCTGTCAGCGTCGTGGGCCCGCCGGACGCCGGGTTCGCCAGGCAGCTCGGCGCTCCCTCCTTCCTGGGGCTGGTCATGAACGTGCTCAGTCGCAAGATCCGCAAGCAGGCGAAGGCCCTGGGCGTTCGCTACCAGTTCTTCTTCATGCAGGCCAATGGCTCCCAGTTGCGCGAGCTCGGCGCCCTCTACGACAGCGGGAAGCTCCGCCCGGTCATCGACAGCACCTTCCCGTTCGATCAGACGCCCGAGGCGATGGCGTACGTCGAGCAAGGTCGCACCAAGGCCGGCAAGGTCGTGGTCTCGATGACGCCCGACAGCGACTGAGAACAGGCCGGCCACACGGCATCCTCCTGGCATGATCACGCGGGGCCGACGACGCGACGGCAGGGGCGAGACGCTCGCCGCGTCGGGCGGAACAACATCGACGGCTCGCGTGTCTCAACGCTCATGACGGACACGGGAGTTGTCCAACGGCGCCCTCTGCTCCGGCCTCGAATCCGAGGGCTGCCGGCGGCCGCGGCAGTCTGCGGAGCCCCGGCCGCGCGAAAAGACCCCGTTCATGCGGGAGTTCAGCTCCCTGTTCGCCGATCTCGGTGAGGGGTTGGACGATCTGGGGGTGCCCGAGGGGCAGCCGTTCCTGATCAGCCCGGCGGGTGGGTACGACGTGGCGCTGAACCGGTATTTCTCGGTGTCGCTGGCGTCTTCGCCGTGGAACACCCAGGCCGCCCATGCCCGGGACCTGCGCACGTACTTCGACTTCCTGTGGTTCGCGCGAGGCAGGCGGGACTGGCGTGATGCATCCATGGACGACCGGGCGGCGTTCGAGTGGTGGCGGCGTCGTGATGAGCGTGGACCTCGTTGGGAAGACACGAGTTGGGACCGGGCCGACCGTGCCCTGTGCCGCACGTCCGAGGGCCCCGCCGATCAGCCCGTCATGGCCGACTGCAAACCGCTGGTCTGCCGCAACACCGCTCTCACGCCCGCCAACCTGCAGGCCCTCACCGGTCACTTCGCCCGCCTGGAGGACGCCCTCGCCGACAGCGACCGCCTCGCCCCCTACGTCCGTCACCGCCTGGGGGAAAGGCACCGCGCCACCGCTGCGTTCCTCACATGCCACGCCCCGGAGATCGCCGAGTGAAACGCGCCCTGCCCGGCACCGAGACCGTCGAGGCCGCCATCGACACCGTCCGTGCCGGGGCAGCAGCCCGCGGACGGCGCCCCACCGTGACCGCGATCGAGCGGCTCCTGGACATCCCGCACGCCACCTGCCACCGGCACTACGCCGACCTGATCGACGTGCACTTCCGGCCCCGCATCCCGGCGCTGGCCCGGCCTACGACGCCGACGGAACCCTCCGGATCCGACGTACGTACGGAAGCCAACCTGAGCCGGCTGCGGAAGGAGAACACCGACCTGCGCCGCACTCTCGCTCTGTAGGAGGAGGCCATCCGCCAGCTGGCTCTCGAAATCGACGCACTGCGCAGCGGCGGCACCGTTCTTCCACTGCCCAACCGCAGCAGGCCCGCGCCACCCGGGCCCTCCTGAATCGGACACCCTCCGCAGGCGCCTGGCGTGCAAAAGGACGCTGGGCGTGACGCGCAGCCGACTACCGATGATCAAGGAATCACCGGCTGGACAGCGGACGAGATCCAGACCGGCGTTGCGCTGATGACCGAGCTCGGGCAGTTCGGCGCCGGCGGTCGGGCCCTGTGCGACCCTCGTCTCGGCGAGCGGAGCCTCTGGGACTGGTCCGGCGACTCTCCCTGCCGCCCCCGGGCCGACTCGCCCAGCAGACCGGCCCGGGGCACGCAGGAAGGAGCGGCGTCGCCCACGTCGTCAAGGCCGGCAGCGAGGACGTCGAGTGGCTCTGCCCGGACACCACGATCGAGCGGATCGCCGCCCAGTGGCTGGAACTCAGGCGCTCCTCGTCGTGGTCACCGACGGCGCGGCCGACGCCCACGTCTTCCACGCCCGTGCGGCACGTATCAGCCGTCCCGGCCGGAAGGTCGCGGCGGTGGACACCGTGGGAGCGGGCACCTCGATCACGCAGGATGCGCCTACCTCCGCCAGCCGCTCCGGCAGGCCGGGGTCCGGCCTGCCGGATTTTCGCGCAGCTGGTCTAGCCGGCGAAATCGGCGACGATCCGTTGGCCGGACTGTCTTCCGTTTCGACCACGGGGACGTAGAGGACCCCATGGCCTGGGAAGGTGTGCGTGTCGCATTCCGGGGATCCGGTGAGCCTGCGGCCCGTCATCACGGACCAGGCGTCAGCGACTGCACCGAAGCCCCGCAGGCGTTACTCGTCGAGGAACTGAATGGCGTGCTTCAGGAACCGCTCGGGATACTGGAACTGCGCTCCGTGCCCGGCATCGGGGTAGATCAGCAGTTGCGCGTTGGGGATGTTCTGGGCGAGGTGCCAGGAGTTGATCGAGGC
The DNA here is from genome assembly GCA_000415505.1 of Streptomyces afghaniensis 772. Lineage (GTDB taxonomy): Bacteria > Actinomycetota > Actinomycetes > Streptomycetales > Streptomycetaceae > Streptomyces > Streptomyces afghaniensis. The sequence goes on along the minus strand of KE354126.1, from coordinate 12,578 downwards.
GATCATCACGTCGTTCTCGCCGTTGAGGACCAGCGTCGGCTGGGTGATCGCGTTCAGGTGGGCGTAGGGGTTCTCGCCCGGCAGCGGTTCCGCGTAGGCGACGGTCGCTTCGAACTGCGCCTGTGCGACCGCGGGCGAGCTCGGCGGGTCCTGGTCGACACGCTGGTGGCGGCGCTCCCAGAAGGCCTTGCCCGCTTGCTTCGCGGCTTCCGAGCGGCCGAAGAACAGGAAGAGGAAGTCCTCCAGGGTGGGGACCGGGTTCAGGGCGTACTGAGGCACCTCGGGGTCACTCGTCGGGTCCCCGCCTCGGAGGCCGGTGCCGAGCAGGAGGAGCTTGCGCACCAGCTGGGGATGGCGCAGCGTGACCTCCTGCGCCTGGAAACCGCCGAGCGAGAAGCCGAGCAGGTCGACCTGCTCCAGCCCCAGCGCCCGGATGACCGCGGCGATGTCGTCGGCCATGTCCTCGATCCGGTTACGCGGCGTGCCCGATGACGAGGCGACGCCTCGGCCGTTGAACAGGATGACCTCACGGCCTTCGGCCAGGCCGTCGGTGAGCAGCGGGTCCCAGTTGTCCATCCCTCCGCGGAAGTGCTGGACCAGGAAGATCGGGACGCCCGAGGGCTTGCCCCAGCGCCGGTAGGCGAACCGGTCGCCGTCAACCTCGATGTACTGAGTCGGTGCGGTCACATGCGTGTCACTCATGGCCTGAGCCTTTCTGGAGGGGGTGAGCAATACGATGACGATCGTCATCTAAAAAGTCAAGCCCTTTGATGTCGATCGACATCTATGTATGCTGGACCGTCGAGCGTCGACCGAGGAAGGGACGGCTGGATATGCGGGTCACCAAGGCACAGGCAGAGCAGAACCGTGCCCACATCGTCGCGACAGCCTCCAGGCTGTTCCGGGAGCGCGGCTATGACGGTGTCGGCGTGGCAGAACTGATGGCAGCCGCCGGGTTCACCCATGGCGGGTTCTACAAGCACTTCCGCTCCAAGGCCGACCTGATGGCCGAAGCGTCCGCAAGCGGGCTCTCGCAGACCGTGGCACGGACAGAAGGTCTGGACCCCGCCGAGTTCGTCGAGCGCTACGTCTCCCGGGAGCATCGCGACGGGCGCGGTGACGGCTGCACCATCGCGGCCCTCGGCGGCGACGCCGCACGCCAGCCGGCGGACATCAAAACAGAGTTCGCAGCCGGGATCGAGAACCTGCTGACGGCCCTTCAGTCCCAAAGCGATACGCCGGGGGATGCGGACCAGCGCGCGGCCCGCATGATGGTGATCGACATGCTCGCCCATTCGGTCGGCGCGATCATGTTGTCGCGAGCATGCCCGGACGGTGCTCCGCTGGCGGACGAAATCCTCGATGTCTGCCGCAAGGAGATTCTCGCGTCACTGGCACAGGGCAACAGCGACCAGCCGGCGGCAAGGAGTCCAGAAACCTGACCGCAGCCGACCGACGCAAGCCCAGCTCAGCACCATGAGCAGCACGAGGCCGGCTCCCAGTCGCCTCAGTACGAACACCGGCAGGACCACCCCGCCGCCCTTTCGGGCGATCTTCTTCAACGCTCGGTCCAGGCGCGGGGCGCGGGCGGCCAGCAGGCCCACAGCCTCGCCCACCCACCGGCTCACGGTGGTGCGGTGCACCCCGTTCCCGCCGGCCAGATCGCCGGGCCGCTGGTCACAGTGCAGCACCACCGGCACGATGCCGGCGATCTTCCCGGCGGGCAGCGCCCGCCACCGCGAGGCGATCTTCTTCAGGCGGCCGCGTATCAGGCCGGCGAGATGGTTCAAGGTCGCGCTCGACAGCGGCAGGCGGGCGGTGCAGACAAGGCCGTCAGGGCCCTTGGTGAGACCGTTGTTTTTCTTCACGCCAAACTCAACTGCCGCCGGGGGCCCGCCCGTTACGGCCTGCCCGCGCAGTTGCGAGCGTGCGGTGAACCGCCCGTCGGGCCGCTTGTGCAGCCGGCCGCGGTCGGCGAGCTTGGTCATCTTCGCCCGCAAGGGCTCCAGCTTGCCGCGCACCGAGGCATCCAGGCCCAGCCGTTCACCGACCGCCCTGACCTGCACCGGCCCGTCGGCCTCCCGCACGATCGCCAGGATCTTGCGGTAGTCGCCGGGCAGCGCGCCCTCGTCGGCCGCGTCGCTGCGGTGCGGGATGAGCAGGACCGCCCGCGCGGCCGCTTTCACCAGTACCGGAGCGACAGAATCGGCCGCCTCGGCGTCGGCCTGGGCCTGCTCGGCCAGGCGGTTCAACACCCGCTCGGCGATCGCCAGTTCGTCCCGCTCGACCTCGACCTCCTGAAGCACTCCACAGGGCTTGGAGCCAGTCGGGCGGGTGATGGCTCGGGGTGTGGTCCAGGCGGTGGCAACGGCCGGATGACCTGTCATTTGGGGATTCGGGCCATGCCGCGGCCGAGGACTGCCCGGATGGTCACCTGGGCCTGAGGCTGGGCCGCGCTTCAGTGAGGCAGCAGGACCTCAACCTGCCCCCGGATGTCCTGCACGATCTCCTCGACGCTCAAGGCGATGTTCACGCTCGCCGCCATGCTGAGGAACATCACGGCGGACACGATGTGTGCCAGCGTCGCGGCGTCGCCCTCTGCGACCCGCTCGTCTCGGCGCAGCACGGCGGCGACGGCCTCCTCGGTCTGCGCGACGATGGCGAGTGCCGCGCCGTGCCGGGGCTCCTCGGGGTCGCCGAAGACCATCTCTCGCAGGTAGGTGCGTCCGTTGTCGATCTGAATGCGGTTGCACTCGACGATCGGCCGGACGATCGCCAGCACCGCGTCCAGCACGCCTGGGACGGTCTCGGCGTCCGCCCGGCCCCGCTCAAGTGCTTCGACGTACTTGGCGTTCTGGACAAGGAGGAGGAGTTCGCCCTTGGTCTTGACATAAAGGAACAGGGTCCCGGTGCCGATGTCGGCCTTGTCAGCGATCTGCTGGGTCGTGACCTCATCGACGCCGTGTTCGGCGAACAGTTCACTGGCGGCAGCGACGATGCGGTCGAGTTTTTCCTGCTTGTTCCGCTCGCGCCGTCCGAGAGGCATGGCGGTGTCCTCCAGGGATTCTGACTGTAATCAGTTATGATTCTACTCAATATCATGTGAGCTCGAATGTGGCTCCGCTCATTCTCCCATCGCGGGGCGGCGAGTCGTTGCTCCATCCGTGCGCAGCCACGTACTTCACATCCCCCTGGGAAAGAAGGAACCCATGCCCTCCCTCGATGGAGCAGTCGTCCTCGTCACCGGCGCCAATGGCGGTATCGGCACCCACTTCGTCCAGGACGCCCTGGCTCGCGGCGCCGTCAAGGTCTACGCCACCGCCCGCTCCCCCCGCGCCTGGGACGATGACCGCATCGTCCCCCTGACCCTTGACATCACCGACCGCGCGTCGATCGACGCGGCCGTCGCCGCAGCGGCGGATGTCACCGTGCTCGTCAACAACGCGGGCGCCATCCCGCCGAGCGCGAGCCTGCTGGACGTCACCGAGGCCGACATCCGGGCGAACATGGAGACGAACTTCTTCGGACCGGTCTTCCTCGCCCGCGCCTTCGCACCGATCCTCGCCGCCAAGAAGGGGTCAGTCCTCATCGACGTGCACTCCGTTGCCAGCTGGTATGCCTTCGGCGGCGCCTACAGCGCGTCCAAGGCCGCACTGTGGTCGGCCACCAACTCGCTGCGCATCGAGTTCGCACCCATGGGCGTCCACGTGACGGGTGTGCACATGGGCTACGTCGACACCGGTATGGCCGCGCACGCCGACGGACCCAAGATGCTGCCGACGCAGCTGGTGACGACGGTCTACGACGCCGTCGAGGCCGGAGAATACGAGGTCCTGGCCGACGAGTTGACCAAGGGGGTCAAGGCGGCTCTGAGCGGCCCGGTCGAGGCGCTTTACCCGGACCTGCACAGCACGGACACCTGAGCTTGATCTTCGGTCCCGACGTGATCTCTTCACGTCGGGACCCAGTGATCCATGTTCGAACAGTTGGACGGCCGGTGTCCAGAAGCGGTGCACCGTCGCGGCCGTCGAGCGGTGGATGACATCGGCGGTCGATCCGGCAGCAGCCCGATCCGACCACGGTGCCGAAGACGTCGGAAATCAGGTGGGCCCCGCGGCAAACGAGGACGGACGCGGCATCGGCTGCGTCCGTGCTCGTCTTCTGATGGGTGTCAGCGTTGCTGGTTGGCGATGCCGATGTAGTGCCCGAGACGGTACTCGAAGTCGATGCCGGCCTGTTCGACGACGGCCTGCGTGCCTGCGGCCCGGGTGAGGAAACCGGGGAGGGTGAGGGAGCGGGTGAACTCGCCGTACGCGGCGACCAGGTCCGCGTCCGGGGGCAGGGATGCCCGGTTGATCTGGGCTTTGGCCGAGGCGAGTGAGGTGCGGTCGAAGGAGGCGAGTCGGGCGGCGACGGTGCCGACGAAGGCGTCGAGTTCGCTGTCGGGGAGGGCGCGGGTGACCCAGCCCCAGCGTTCGGCGGTGTCGGCGTCGTAGTCGTCGCTGGTGAGGATGGCTTCCAGGGCGCGGTCGCGTCCGATGGCCCGGGGCAGGCGTTCGCTGCCACCACCGCCGGGCAGCAGTCCGCTACCGACCTCGGGCTGTCCGAAGATCGCCTTCTCACGACTGGCGTAGCGCAGATCGAGGGCGAGGGCGAGCTCGTTCCCGCCGCCGCGGGTGCGTCCACGGATGGCCGCGATCGTGATGTACGGCGCTTTGGAGAGTTCCAGGACCAGATTCGTCCATGCCGGCACCGCGTCCGGGTCCTCGGGGGCGGGGAAGTCGGCGGCGGCGGCCAGGTCGAAGTGGTTGTAGAAGAAGTCGGGGGTGGCGCTGTCGAACAGCACGACCTGGATGTCCGGGTCGGTGGCCAGTTCGGTGACGATCTCGATGAGGCGCAGGACTGTCTCGCCGGCGATGAGATTGACGGGCGGGTTGGCGAAGGTGATCTTCGCGATCTGCGGTGAGGTGCGCTCGTAGTGGATGGTGCTCTGCTGCTCGCTCATGGTTGGCTCCAGATACGTGAGGGGTAACAGACGGCGACGGGGGCGCGAGGAGGGCCAGGAAGCCGGGGCGGATGGATTTGCCGAGCAGATCCGGCGGTCCCGCTTCCGGTCTACGCGCCGCTCACTCCTGGTAGCGCGGGAGGATCTCGCCGTTCTTGACGTAGGTGAGGGTGGCGGTGACGTCGTAGGCGTGGATCGCGGAGACTTGCGGTGCCAGCCGGCTGGACAGGTCCTCGATCGCGTTGCCGGTGAAGAAGGCGTCCCGTGATGCGGTGTCGGTGAACCCGAGGCTGACCGAGGCGTGGAAGTGCTGGTCGCGGGGGTTGTCGTGGGCGACGTCCGGGGTGTCCCAGAGCTTTTCGAGCCAGGGCAGGAACGTCTGCGTGCGCAGCTCCTTCAGCACTCCGGTGCCGGCGAGCGCGGGTGCGAGCTGCTCGTTGACGAACTTCCGGAAGGCGCCGGCGCCGACCCCGTCTCTGCGGCGAAGGTAGATCAGCGCGCGGGCACCGACCGTCTGTCCGGGGCCTGCGACGTCGTACCACCGAGAGGAGTTGGGCGGGCCGGCGTAGAGCAGGGTGCGGCGGAACACGTTGATCTCGTCGGCGTAGGCCAGCTTCGTCTGCTCACGCCCTTTCAGGGGTGCAAGCACCGATTGGAAGGTGACTTCCGCGACGCCGTCGATCTTCCGGTCGGCGGGGATCGCGGTCTGGACCCCGTCGATGGCCGGCCACAGGCCCGTGTTGTGCTCGGCGAGGTGGATCTGCCGGTACTCCTCCAGGCCCGGGGTGGCGGAGATGATCCCTGAGTGCGGGCCCTTCCAGTGGTCCATGCCGGCCTGGCGGGGCTGGTCGGTGCGCACCCACAGCAGGATCGAGGAGGTGAGAGGCTTCTTCACTTCCAGGGGCGCGGCGGCCGGTGACGTGCTCATGATGTTGCCCTTTTTCCTGGTCAGCTGGTGGTCATCGCGCCAGGAACTCGACCGCTAGGGGGCGAATTCCTGGTGGTACTGGAAGATGCCGCCGTGCCCTGAGTCGGGGTAGATGATCAGCTCGCTGCCCTTGATGCGCCGGTGCAGGTCCTCCGACAGGACCGACGGCACCATGCGGTCGTTGTCGCCGTTGGCGATCAGGGTGGGCTGCGTGATCGACGACAGGTCGTCGGGGGCGGAGCGCCCCCACTTCTTGATCGCCTTCAGCTGCGTCTGGAACGCCTTGGTCTTGATCTCCGCGTCGCGGTCGACAGTGCGCTCCTTGAGCCGGTTGACGAACGCGCGCCCGGCGGCCTTGCCGGTGGCATTGCGGTTGAAGAACAGGAACTCCTTGGGGTCCGAACGGGTCAAGGTGGCGCGCAGGATGTCCCAGTAGGTGATTCTGGCGACCTTGTCCATGTCCTTGCCGCCCTTGGGCCCGGTGCCGGTGAGGACCAGCTTGCGGACGAGCTCGGGGTGCTTCACCACCAGGGCCTGAGCGACCATGCCGCCGAGGGAGAAGGAGAAGACGTCGATCTTGTCGTACCCGAGCGCCTTGATGAACGTGTAGGCGTCGTCGGCCATCGCCTCGACACTGTCCGGCACCTGACCGGTGGATGCCCCGACACCGCGGTTGTCGAAAGCGATGACGTGACGGCCCTTCGCGATGGGATCGATGATGCGGGGGTCCCAGTTGTCCAGGGTCGCGGCGAGGTGGACGAAGAAGACGACGGGGATACCGCCCTTCGGGCCCAGCTCGCGGTAGGCGTAGGTGACGCCGTCGGCGCTGACGGTGCGGGCCGGGGCCTTCGCGTAGGAGGTGATGACGGCTTCGTTCGGGGTGCCGGTGCTGCTCATGACGGATTCTCCTTGCATGTTCTGTGTCGCTGTGTGTTTCGTGTCGCCCGTCGCGGTTGCGGCGGGTCAGCTGTTGCCGATGACGGCCTTGCCGCGGATGCCGCCCTGGGACAGGGACTGCAGCGCGTGCGGGGTCTGGTCGAAGGGGAACACCTTTCCCACGACCGGGCGCACCGCGCCCTGGTCGATGAGGGTGGTGATCTGGCGGAGCTGGTCGCCGCTGGCGCGCATGAACAGGAACTCGTACATCACGCCGAGCTTCTTGGCCTGCTTGCGGATCTTGCGGCTCAGGCCTGCGACCGCGAGGCGCAGCAGCGGGTTCAGGCCGGCCTCGCGGGCGAACGCGGGGTCCGGGGGACCGGCGATCCCGATGGCCTTGCCGCCGGGCTTGAGCACCCGCAGTGACTTCTCGAGAGTCTCCCCACCGAGGCTGTCCAGCACCAGGTCGTAGCCGGTCAGGAGCTGCTCGAAGTCCTGGCTGCGGTAATCGATCACCGTGTCCGCGCCGAGCGCGCGCACGAAGTCCGCGTTGGAACCGCTGGCGGTCGTGGCGACGCTCGCCCCGAGGTGTGCGGCGAGCTGGATCGCGATCGAACCGACCCCGCCGGCGCCGGCGTGGATGAGAACCTTCTGCCCGGGCCGCACCTTCCCGCGCTCCACCAGCGCCTGCCACGCCGTGAGCGCCGCCAGCGGCAGCGAGCCGGCCTCTTCCATGCTGATGGAAGCGGGCTTGAGCGCCAGGTCGCCTTCCGCTATGGCGATGCGCTCGGCGAACGTGCCGATGCGGTCCTGGTGGGGCCGGGCGTAGACCTCGTCTCCGGGCTTGAAGCCGCGAACTGCCGTCCCGACGCCGACGACGGTGCCCGCGACGTCGTTACCCAGGATCAGCGGCAGCTTGTAGGGCAGGATCTGCTTGAACTCACCGGCGCGGATCTTCTCATCCAGCGGGTTCAGTCCGGCGGCCTCCACCCGCACGAGCACGTCGTGCTCCCCCACGGTGGGCTCGGGGACCTCCGCCTCCTGCAGCGGCTCCTTGTACTTGGTGACGACGAACGCTCTCATGGGGCGCTACTCCTAATAATTGTCCTATTTATCCAGGTCTGAGACTGGATCAGCAAACCCGGCGCGACATCTGGGGACCTCGCAACCTCGCCCCACCCTGCTAATCCGAGTACACTCAACTATGAGTTCACTCAGAAATATTGTCAAGGGAGGTCCCCATGGGAAGCGGTCACATGCCGATCGGGCGCCGCGAGAGGGCCAAACAGGACAAGCGCGAGCGCATCATGACCGCCGCCCGCGAGCTGTTCGCCGAACACGGCGTCGACAGGGTCACGACGCAGCAGGTCGCCCGCCGGGCCGATGTCGCAATCGGGACGCTCTATCTGTACGCGTCCACGAAGGCCGAGTTGCTGATCATGGTGCAGAACGAGAAGTTCGCCGCCGCCGTCGATTCCGGCCTCGCCGCCGCGAACGCCGCCGTCGGACAGGGCGCGCTGGAGCCGGTCATCGCACTGATCCGCCCCGTGGTGGAGTGCGTGAGGGAGCACATCGAGAACGGCCGCACATACCTGTGCGAACTCGTCTTCGGCGACCCGGCCGAGCCCTACCGGCAAGCGGGTCTAGCCCTTGCCGGCCGCCTCGAGGACGGCATCACCGGCCTGCTCAGCCGCAACGAGTACATCGATGCCGCCGATGCGGCGACGCTGGCGCGGGTGATCACCGCGATCATCCACATCAGCACCACCGCCACGGTGTGCCTGCACCGCAGCGACGAAGCCGTGCTCGCCGACATCCGCGACCAGATCCACGCCACCCTGGCGCCGCACATCCGCGCCGCATGACCGCTCGCTCCACGAGCCGACCATGTCCCCGGAACGGGGGCACTTCGTGAGCGCGCACTACGGCGTCGTCACCGTCGGCGCCGGAACCGCGGGCACGTCACCGCGATCCGCGCCGCGCAACTCGGCAAGAACATCCTGTCCGGCAGTCCGGCAGTCCGGCGGTGCGGACAACGGACAGCCGCACCCCCTGTCCCTAACCCCGCACACCCGGTCAAGTGCGTCACATCTGATCGAACCACGCGCCGATTTCGGCAAGCTCCGCCTCGCCCCGGTCAACTCTGAGAACCTGCTCACGGCGCACATGCTCAGGCCGGCAGCGTCTGTCCGCCCTGCGCCTCACGTTCCCAGGTGGGACTGCGGTCCTTGTCGACCAAGGCCGCTCGGACGCCCTCCAGGAAGTCCGGCGTGCGGATGGTCGTGCGCGTGAGAGTGAGTTCGGTGTCAAGGCACTCGCGCAACGTCTGCTGTCTGCCCCGGGCCAGCAGGTTGTGAGTGATCTCCAAGCTCTGCGGCGAGGCGGACTCCAAGGCGATCAACGCACCTGCCGCCCAGGCGGTGTCGAGGTGACGCAGGCGTTTCTCGATCTCGCCGAGGGTCGGCGCGCCGAACGCCCAGTCCATCTCCTCGCGCACCTCCGCCAGCCTGCTCTCCCCCACCGGGGAACGGTCGGCAAGGCGGTTCAGGGCGACGTCCACCGGGGCGCCGGGGCTGTCTGCCAGGGCATCTCCGACCGCACCGAACCTGTCCTGGGGACGAAGTGCGTGGCCCGCCCCGTGTACAGGGCGTCGGCCGCGTCGAGCCGGTGCCCGGTCAGTCCCAGGTACATGCCGATCGCGCCGGGTAGCCGCGGCGCAGCGCCGCCGTGCCCCCGCAGTCAGAGGTGATCCCGATCTTTCTGGGTTTACTTTTCTATACTCAGCCAGTAGCGTCACGGCCAGCACATCAACCTGGCTGCACGCGGGACATGGGCGTGGCAGCAACCTGCGAAGGAGCACCACCATGGGAGCAAGCCCAGAGGCACGGCAGTTCGCCCAGTTCCTCGAGAGCGTGAGCGCGAAGTCCTCGACGCCGGGCCTCGACCTGGCCATCGTCCGCGACATCGTCGACTCGAACCACAAGGCGTCGACCGAGCCGGAAGGCGTCACGTACGCCGAGGTGGACGCGGGCGGCGTCCCCGCCCTCTGGGCCATCCCCGAGGGAGCCGATCCCGACCGGGCTCTGCTCCACTTCCACTTCGGCGGGTCGGTCACCGCCTCCATGCACTCGGACCGCAAGGCTGCGGGCCATATCGCGAAGGCGGCCGGCGCCCGCTCCCTCGTCGTGGACTTCCGCCTGGCGCCCGAACACCCTTACCCGGCGCAGCTCGACGACGCCGAGACGGCGTACCGGTGGCTGCTCTCGCAGGGCTATGAGCCGCGGAACATCGGCAGCACGGGCCATTCGATCGGCGGCACCCTCGCGGTGATGCTCCCGCTGCGCCTGCTCGCGCAGGGGGAGGCGACCCCGGGCGCGATCGTCAGCGTCTCGCCGTGGACCGACCTCACCCTCCAGAACGCGTCGGTGGACGAGAACGAAGACAACGACAAGATGCTCAGCAGGAACACTCTCGAGCTCTTCCGTGGAGCCTGGCTCCAGGAGCCCGGAGTGGACTTCGCCGATCCGAAGATCAGCCTCGTGAACGCCGATCTGACCGGCCTGCCTCCCACGATCGTCCTCTACGGCGAGTACGAGACCCTCGCCGACGACGGCGCCCAACTGGGCCGTCGTCTCGAGGACTTCAAGGTCACCTCCGAGGTCCACCCGCTGCCCGAGGGACAGCACTCGTTCGTCCTGGGCGCGGGGCGCGTACCCGAGGTGGACGAGGCGATCCAGCAGATGGGTCAGTGGCTCCGCGAGCACCTCGGCGCGTGAGCTGAAGCCACACCGGGCGGAGCGGCCTTTCGGCCGGACCGCCGCACCACCGCGATGCCGGTGACCGGTCCGCCAGTCGTCGGCATCCTGCTCGACCATGTCGGTCGGCATGCGGTGCCTTGTATCCGACACGGTTCCGCACACAGCCACACCACCGTCCCTTGATGCCACAAGGAGTGCGCGATGGGAACATACGAGGATGTCTTCCGCGCCAGTACCGAGGACCCGGAGAACTTCTGGCTGACGGCGGCGGAGGGCATCGACTGGGATGTCACCCCACGACGCGCCCTGGACTCCTCGGGCGCCCCCTTCCACCGCTGGTTTCCCGACGGACGGCTCAATGTCTGTTTCAACGCGGTCGACCGGCACGTCGAAGCCGGCCGCGGTGCACAGGCTGCGCTCATCTATGACTCACCCGTGACCGACACCCGGCGCACCTACACCTATGTGCAGCTGAGGGACGAGGTTGCGGCTTTCGCGGGAGCACTCGCGCGGCTCGGTGTCGGGCACGGCGACCGTGTGGTGATCTACATGCCGATGGTCCCCGAGGCCGTTGTCGCGATGCTGGCCTGCGCACGTATCGGCGCGGTGCACTCGGTCGTCTTCGGCGGGTTCGCCCCGCGCGAACTCGCGCTGCGCATCGATGACGCGGCCCCCAAGGTGGTCGTCTCCGCCTCCTGCGGCATCGAGGGCAAGCGTGTCATCGCGTACAAGCCCCTGCTCGACGAGGCGATCGAGCTCGCGGCCCACAAGCCGGAGAAGAGCGTGATCCTGCAACGCCCGCAGGAGACGGCCGAGTTGGGGCCTCACGATCTCGACTGGGCCGACCTGGTGGCTACCGCGCCGCCGGCCGACTGTGTTCCCGTCCCCGCAACCGACCCCCTCTACATCCTCTACACCTCCGGAACGACCGGAAAGCCCAAGGGAGTCGTGCGTGACTGCGGCGGCTACGCGGTCGCCCTCCACTGGTCGATGGGGGCCGTCTACGACGTGGGCCCGGGCGAGACGATGTTCACCGGTTCCGACGTCGGCTGGGTCGTCGGCCACTCGTACATCGTCTACGCGCCCCTGCTGGCCGGCGCGACGACGGTGCTGTACGAGGGCAAGCCGGTGGGCACCCCGGACGCGGGCCAGTTCTGGCGCGTTGCCGCCGAGTACGGGGTCAGGACCATGTTCACGGCACCCACCGCTTTCCGGGCGATCAGGAAGGAGGACCCGAGGGGAACGCTCACCGCGGGCTACGACCTGACCGGCCTGCGCCACCTCTTCCTGGCCGGCGAGCGCCTCGATCCCGAGACCTACCACTGGGCGAGCGATCTGCTGGGCATCCCGGTGATCGACCACTGGTGGCAGACCGAGACCGGCTGGCCCATCGTCGCCAACCCGGTGGGCATCGAGGCGGCTCCCCTCAAGCCCGGGTCTCCCACCCGCCCGCTGCCGGGCTGGGACGTCCGGGTCCTCGACGCTTCGGGCGATCCGGTGCCCGCAGGCGTCGACGGCGCGATCGTCGTGCGGCTCCCGCTGCCGCCCGGCGCACTGCCCACGCTCTGGCAGGACGACGACCGGTACGTCGCCTCCTACCTCTCCGCCTACACCGGCTACTACCTGACCGGCGACAGCGGACACATCGACGACGACGGCTATGTCTTCGTCATGGGCCGCACCGACGACGTCATCAACGTCGCCGGACACCGCCTGTCCACCGGCAGCATGGAAGAGACCCTGGCCGCCCACCCCGACGTCGCCGAATGCGCCGTCATCGGCGTCGCCGACGAACTCAAGGGCCAGATCCCGCGCGGCTTCGTCGTCCTGAAAGCCGGCAGCAACCGCGAACCGGGCGAGGCCGAGGCCGAACTCGTCCAGCTCGTACGCGACCGCATCGGCGCCGTCGCCTCCCTCAACGGACGTCACGGTCGTCGCCGCCCTGCCCAAGACCCGCTCGGGCAAGATCCTCCGCAACGACCATCGCGCGGCATCGCCGACGGCACGACGA
>KE354125.1 GCA_000415505.1 Streptomyces afghaniensis 772 | reverse complement strand
CCGTGGCCGACCGGCCCGTCGGCAAGGGGCACGCGCGCGTGCAGCTCGGGGCTGTCGTCGACGAGGAGACGGCCCGGCTCGCGGCCGGCGCGTTGTTGAAGGAGCGGGACGAGGTCGGGTGGGACGGCGGGGACGTCGTGGCGCGGCGGGTGGAGCGGCTGGGGGCCGTGGAGTTGGCGGTGCGGCCGCTGAGGGACGCCGACCCCGGGCTCGTACGCGGTGCGCTGCTCGACGGGCTGCGGCGGGAGGGGTTCGGGGTGCTGCGGTGGCCGCCGGAGGCCGGTGTCCTGCGGCAGCGGCTGGCGTTTCTGCGGCTGCACCTCGGTGATCCGTGGCCCGACGTGTCCGACGACGCGCTCCACGCGCGCGTGGAGGAGTGGCTGGAGCCGGAGCTGAGCCGGGCCCGTCGGCGGGCCGATCTGGCGCGGATCGACGCCGGGGAGGTGCTCACGCGGCTGCTGCCCTGGGCCTCCGGGGAGGCCGGGCGGCTCGACGAGCTCGCCCCGGAGCGGATCACCGTGCCGAGCGGGTCGAGGATCCGCATCGACTACTCCCGGCCCGAGCAGCCCGTACTGGCGGTGAAGCTGCAGGAGATGTTCGGGCTCCAGGAGTCGCCAAGGGTCGCGGGGGTGCCGCTGCTCGTGCATCTGCTGTCCCCGGCCGGGCGTCCGGCGGCCGTCACCGCCGACCTCGCCTCGTTCTGGGAGGACGGCTACAAGGCCGTGCGGGCGGAGCTGCGCGGGCGGTATCCGAAGCACCCGTGGCCCGAGGACCCGGCCGGGGCCGAGCCGACCCGGCACACCAGCGCCAGGCTCAGGCGCTGACCACCGCACGGCTCAGGCGCTGACCGGTGACGGTTCCTCGGCCTCCGTGGGGGCCGGGCCGGACGGGCGGCGGCTGCGGGCCTCCAGGTACAGCGCGAGGGCCAGCAGGAGGACGCCGAGGGTCAGGGTCCCCCAGGGCAGGTAGGACGTCAGCAGCAGGATGAGCAGGCGCTGGGACTTCACCAGGTCGACCGTGTGCGTGATGTAGTCCTCGCGCATCTTCACGTGCCCGGCGAACGCGGTCACCTTGTCGCGGTCGCCGAGGAGGGTGCCGCCGCGCAGTTCCTCCTTGTGGAGTTCCTCTCCGTAGACGGGGGCGCCGGTGAGGGGTTCGACCCAGAACTTGCGGACCGTGGTGTACCAGCGGGTCGTGCCGGTCCCGGCGACCGACTCGGGGGTCAAGCCCTCCACGGGCAGCGTCTTCGGGATCCGCACCTTGGTCCAGGGGATGGTCTGCTCGAAGTAGTAGACCTCCAGGCCGCGGAAGTCCTGGGTGCCCTTGTAGTGGATGGGGGCGGTGACGCGGGCCTGGGCGTCGAAGTACTCGTAGTCCCGTTTCTCCGTGAGGAACGGCCATTTGAACTCGATGCCCTCGCGGCGCACCGGGTCGCCGTCGACCGTCTCGCCGGTGGCGTGGACGGGTTCCTGGGTGTGGGCGTCGAAGATGTAGCGCTCGGGGATCTTCGACACCATCTCGCCGTCGGGGCCGACGACGTAGGACAGGCCGTCCCAGACGACCACGTCACGGCCCGCCGACTCCTCGATCCGGTCGGAGGCCTCGACGTTGCCCTTGAGGGTCTGCACGATGGTGACCTTGGGGACCGTGCGGGCCCGCATCGTGCCGTAGTCGAGGAGGGTGGCGTTCTCCGCCTCCAGGACCATGTCCTGGTACTGGTGCGCGGGGACCTTGGCGAGGCGCGGGAAGGCGTACCAGCGCAGCAGCGGGGACAGTGCCGCGAAGAACACGGCGAGGGCGAGCAGGACCAGGCCGGCCTTGCGGCGCATCTCGGCCTCCCTCCCGGGCGGGCGGTCAGGGGTGTGCGGGCACCGTCGTCAGCAGCGGCTTCGGGGACGTCCCGCCCGAGGGGGTGCCGAAGGCGGTCAGCGTCAGGACCACGGCGAACGCGACGGCGAGACCGGTGGCGGCGGCGACGAGTACGCGCATGCGGGGCCTCCCCACGGTTGAGCTGATACACCGTCAGGTTTCTCGGCACCGTAGCAACGCACGGCGGAGATGAGAACACGTTGCACACACAACGACGCCCCTCTTGAAAAGAGGGGCGTCGTCCGTCGTACCTGAGAGCTACGCGCTCGGGCCGGCCGAAGGGCTCGGCGAGGACGTCTCGGCAGCCGCCACGGTCAGTTCGACGGTGAGCGTCGCCCCGCCCTCGGTGTTGACGCGGAGCAGGAACGTGCCGGTGGTGTCGTCCGCGTAGAGCTTGGGCAGTTTCAGCAGGCCCTTCGCGTCCGTCTTCAGGCCCGTCAGGGTGCGTACGGCCTTGCCGTCGGCGTCCTTGAAGTAGGGGCCCTTGTCGTTGACGGTCGGATCGTCCGCCGACTTGATCAGCGTGGCGGTGGCCGCGACGCCGTCCGCGACGGCGCCCTTGTACGTGGCCTTCACCTCGACCTGGTTCGCGAACTCGCCGCCCGGGGTGCAGGTCAGCGCGGCGTCACCGGTGCGGGCCAGGGTGTCGGCGGCGCGCTCTGTGACGGTGGCCGTGTAGTCGAGGCCCGCGACCGTACGGCCCACGACGGTGGCCCGGACGGTGACGTCGCCCGTCTTCTCCCCCGCCTGGAGTGCGGGCGCGACGGCCACTCCGGAGCTGTTGGTGGCAACCGTGGCCACGCTCTCGCCGCCCGCGAACGTGGTGTCCGTTTCGCCGACGATCGTGAAGCGGATCCTGACCTTGGCGACGGCCTTGCCGGCCTTCGTCTCGGCGCGGGTGCTGATCCGCTTGGCGAACGCGTCGCCCGCCATCGCGGTGAGCCTGGCCGTCCCGGCGTCCTCCAGGTGGTGCACCGTGTCGGTGGGCGTGGGAGACGTCGGGGGCGGCGTGCTCGGGGAGTCGGGCGGGGTGGTGGGCGGCTTCGGCGGAGTCGTGGTGCCGCCCCCGCCGGGCTTCTCGGGCCTGGGGCTGGGCTTGGGCTTGGAGCCGCCCGCAGCCGGCGCGCCGGGCGTGGACGGCGTCGACGGTGAGGGGCTCGTTCCGGCGCCGTCGTCGCTGCGGTTGTCGGGCAGCGTGCCGGTGCCGTCGGGGACCTCGTGCGTGCCCTTGCGGTAGTAGTCCAGCCACCGCATGACCAGGTTCAGGTACTCACGCGAGTTGTTGTAGCTGAGGATCGCGCGGTCGAGGTCGTCCTGGTCGGACAGGTCCCAGTTGTTGCGGCACAGGTAGTGGCCGGCGGCGAGCGCGGCGTCGTAGATGTTGTTGGGGTCCTTCTTGCCGTCGCCGTTGGCGTCGCGGCCCGCCCAGGCCCAGGTGGACGGGATGAACTGCATGGGGCCGACGGCCTGGTCGTAGGTGCTGTTGCCGTCGTAGGCGCCGTTGTCGGTGTCCTTGATGAGGGCGAAGCCGTTGCCGTCGAGCTGCGGGCCGAGGATCGGCGAGATGGTGGTGCCCTCGGCGTTGACGCGGCCGCCGCGGGCCTGGCCCGACTCCACCCGGCCGATGGCCGCGAGGAGTTGCCAGGGCAGGTTGCAGCCGGGCTTGGAGTCGCGCAGCGCGGCCTCGGCCTTCTTGTAGGCGTCGAGGACGGTCGCGGGGATGCCCGCCTCCGAGGTGCCGGAGGGGGTGGGGCCCGGCCCCGTGCTCGGTGACGGGCTCGGGCTGTTGAGCGGCGGCAGGTCCGTGTAGTACGGCGAGTTGCCGGTGGCGCTGCCGTCGGAGGCACTCGCGTCGGGTGAGGGTGTGGCGTCCGCGGCCGTCTGTCTGCCGTGGTCGTTCACGCCCGGAGCCTGGGAGGCGGACAGGGCCGCGACCGCAACCGCGGCCACGGCGGTGGTTGCCGCCCCCTTGCGCAGCCTCCTGCCGAATTGCGCCGCCATAGAGTGAACCCCTCCCGTGGACGCCCGAGCGCCCGTCTCCGTCTGTCGCGCGCTTGTGTTGCGTACGCGTACTTCTGTTGCGCTCGCTCTGTTGTGACGATCGACCGGCCCGAGTGGTTGCCCTCCCCGGGCCTGTCTCCTGCCACCGGCACGGTGACCCTGGCGACCCTACGACAACTTCCTTTGCTCGGGCACCCGTTCGTGCCCGTTTTTCACCAGTTGGTCATGTGGCCGGCAGGCTGGGCGGCCGGTGAATCGGCATCCCGCATACTGGGCCCTTCGATCGCCCTGGCAACGACCGTCACGAGGAGCCGAGTTGCCGTTCACACTGAGCCACGCGGCAGCCGTACTGCCCGCCGTACGCACCGACGGCACCGGCCGGGGCCCGCTGGTGCCCGCCGTGCTCGTGGCGGGTTCCTTCGCGCCCGACATGACCTATTACGCGGCGAGTGTGGTGTCCGGGGCGATGGAGTTCGGTGACGTCACGCACTCGTTCCCGGGTGTCTTCACGGTCGATGTGCTCGTCGCCTGGGCGCTGGTGGGGATGTGGCTGCTGGTGCGCGAACCGCTTGTGGCGCTGCTGCCGCGGGCCCGGCAGGGACGGGTCTCCGCGCTGGTGCGGTGCGGGACGCCACGCGCGCGTGTGCGGCCGCCCCTGGTGCTGCGGTGGTACGTGTCCGCGGTGCTCGGCGCGCTGACGCACGTCGTGTGGGACGCGTTCACGCATCTCGACCGGTGGGGGATGCGGGTGTTTCCGGTGCTGGGCCGGGAGGTGGCGGGCTCGCCGCTGTACTGGTACTTGCAGTACGGCGGTTCGGCGGTGGCCGCTGTCGTGATCGCCGTGTTCTTGGCGCGGGCCGTGCGGCGGGCGCCGGTGCGCGAGCCGGTGGGGGTCCCGGCGCTGTCGGTGCGGGACCGGTGGCTGGCCGGTGCGGTGATCGGCGGCTTCGCGCTGGTGGGGGCGGTGCAGCGGGCGTCGCGGTGGTGGGCCTACTGGGGTTCGAGCGCGAAACCGTGGGAGATCGTTCCGACGGTGTGCTTCGGGGCGGGCGCGGGGCTCGTCCCGGCGCTGCTGCTGTACGCCGTGGGGGTCAGGGCGTGGCGTCCGGCTCCGGTCCCGGCCCCGGGCGGTCCTGGCCGCGTCGATGACGCGGAGCCGAGCCGGTCGGCCGCTCGCTGAGCGGCTCGGTCGTCGTGATGTACACGGTGATGGTGGTGTGCGCAGGGCGGCGGGGCCGTGGCAGCAGGGTGAGGACGAGCGTCAGGTAGCTGCGGGCCAGGTCCGCCCAAGGGCGGCCGGTCCTGCCCCGGCGCTCGGCACTGCCCGGTTGCTGAGCGGCCGGGGCCGGGCCGCCGGTGAGACCGAGGATGGCGGACACGTCTCCGGCCCCGGCGAGACCCGGGACGGCGGACACGTCGCGGGCGCCCGTGACACCCGGGACGGCCGTCACGTCGCCGGCGCCGGTGCGCCCGGTCGCGGCGGGCACCACGGCGGCGCGCGTGAGGCCGGCCGGCCGCCCACCGTCGGCCAGGCGCTGTCTGAGGTCCGCCGTCGTGCGGCGCAGGACAGTGGTGAGACCGGCGGGGACGCGGACCGTGCTTGCGGCGACCGCGAACGGCGGGACCGGCGGGAGCACCACGCCTGGGGCCGTACCGCGGAGGAGCGTGCGTATACCCATGGCCGCATCTTTGCGACCGCCAGAGGCGGCGGCCCTTTCTCGTGGGCCACGCGAGTGACGGATCCGCGGGCGTTCCGCGGGGACAGGGGGCGGGTCGGCGGCGGTGACCAGCGTCGTCACGCGGCGTGGCCCCCGGCCCGAGCTCGGCCGAGGGCACCCCGCGTCGTCTCCTCCGGGACCGCTTCGCGCAGCGCGGGACTGGTGCGCACAGCGCTGCGGACTGTTGCGCACAGCACACCGGCCTGGTGCGCACAGCACACCGGCCTGGTGCGCACAGCGGTCCGGACTAGTGGGCCGCCGACTCCCAGTCCGGGCCCGCGCCCACCGAGACTCCCAGGGGGACGCGGAGGTGGACGGCGTTCGCCATCTCCCGGCGGACGAGCTCCTCGGCGGCGGCCCGCTCCCCGGGGGCGATCTCCAGCACGATTTCGTCGTGGACCTGGAGCAGCATGCGGGAGGCGAGTCCGGCGTCCTTCAGCGCGCCGTCCACCTTGAGCATGGCGATCTTGACGA
Source organism: Streptomyces afghaniensis 772 (assembly GCA_000415505.1). GTDB lineage: Bacteria > Actinomycetota > Actinomycetes > Streptomycetales > Streptomycetaceae > Streptomyces > Streptomyces afghaniensis. Next base: position 28,107 of record KE354125.1, on the reverse strand, counting down.
TGTCGGCCGCCGTGCCCTGGATGGGCGCGTTGAGGGCCATCCGCTCGGCCGCCTCACGGCGCTGGCGGTTGTCGCTGTTGAGATCGGGGAGGTAGCGGCGGCGTCCGAAGAGCGTCGCCGTGTAGCCCGTCGCCCGGGCCTCGTCGACGGCCCGGCGCAGATAGTCCCGTACGCCGCCGAACCGCTCGAAGTAGGCGTCCATCAGGGCGCGGGCCTCCGCCGCCTCGATGTTCAGCTGCTGGGACAGGCCGAAGGCCGAGAGGCCGTAGGCCAGGCCGTAGGACATGGCCTTGATCTTGCGGCGCATCTCGGCGTCCACCGCGGTCGGCTCGACCGAGAAGACCTGGGAGGCGGCCGTGGTGTGCAGGTCCTCGCCGGAGGTGAACGCCTCGATCAGGCCCTCGTCCTCGGAGAGGTGGGCCATGACGCGCAGCTCGATCTGGCTGTAGTCGGCCGTCATCAGGGACTCGAAGCCCTCGCCGACGACGAAGCCGCGGCGGATCGCGCGGCCCTCGTCGGTGCGGACCGGGATGTTCTGGAGGTTCGGGTCCGTCGAGGACAGGCGGCCGGTGGCGGCGACCGTCTGGTTGAACGTGGTGTGGATGCGGCCGTCCGCGGCGATCGTCTTGATCAGGCCCTCGACGGTGACGCGGAGCTTGGCCTGCTCGCGGTGGCGGAGCATGATCACCGGCAGCTCGTTGTCCGTCTGCGCGGCGAGCCAGGCCAGCGCGTCGGCGTCCGTGGTGTAGCCGGTCTTCGTCCGCTTGGTCTTGGGCAGGGCCAGCTCGCCGAAGAGGACCTCCTGGAGCTGCTTGGGCGAGCCCAGGTTGAACTCGTGCCCGGCTGCCGCGTGGGCCTCCTTCACTGCCTGCTGGACGGCGCCGGCGAACATCTGCTCCATGGCCTCCAGGTGGGGCCTGTCGGCCGCGATGCCGTGCCGCTCCATGCGGGCGAGCAGCGCGGACGTGGGCAGCTCCATGTCGCGCAGCAGGTCGGCGGCGCCGACCTCCTCCAGGCGGCTCTCGAAGGCCTCGCCCAGGTCGAGGACGGCGCGGGCCTGGATCATCAGGGCCTCGGCCTCGGCGCCCTCGTCCGCGCCGAAGGCGAGCTGGCCGTCGGCCGCGGCGGCGGGGACCAGCTCGCGGTGCAGGTACTCCAGGGACAGCGCGTCCAGGTCGAAGGAGCGGCGGCCCGGCTTGACCAGGTAGGCGGCGAGCGCGGTGTCCATGGTCACGCCCTCGACGCTCCAGCCGTGCTCGGCGAAGACCCGCATGGCGCCCTTGGCGTTGTGGAAGATCTTGGGCCGCCCGGCGTCGGCGAGCCAGGCCGCGAAGGCCTTCTCGTCGGCCTCGTCCAGCTGGGAGGGGTCGAACCAGGCGGCTGCTCCGCCGGGCGCGGCGAGCGCGACCTCGGCGACCGAGCCCGTGCCGAGCGCCCAGGCGTCGACCGTGGCGATGCCGAGGGGCCCGGTGCCGTGCTCGGTGAGCCAGCCGGTCAGCTCGCCGGTGCCGAGCACCGTGCCGTCCAGCTGCACGCCGTCGGTGCTGATGGGGGTGGTCTCGGCCTCCTCGGCACCGGGGTCGACGGCGAAGAGCCGCTCGCGCAGAGAGGGGTTGCGGATCTCCAGGGTGTCCAGGACCATCGCGACGGCCTTGCGGTCGTACGCGGTCCGCTCCAGCTCGGTGACGCCCTTGGGCAGCTCGACCCGGCGCTCCAGTTCGGTCAGCCGGCGGTTGAGCTTGACCGCTTCCAGGTGGTCGCGGAGGTTCTGCCCGGCCTTGCCCTTGACCTCGTCCACGCGCTCGACGAGCTCCGCGAAGGAGCCGAACTGGTTGATCCACTTCGCGGCGGTCTTCTCGCCGACGCCGGGGATGCCGGGGAGGTTGTCGGAGGGGTCTCCGCGCAGGGCCGCGAAGTCGGGGTACTGCGCGGGCGTCAGCCCGTACTTCTCGAACACCTTCTCGGGGGTGAAGCGGGTCAGCTCGGAGACGCCCTTGGTCGGGTACAGCACGGTCGTGTGCTCGCTGACCAGCTGGAAGGAGTCCCGGTCGCCGGTGACGATCAGCACTTCGAAGCCCTCGGCCTCGGCCTGCGTGGCGAGCGTGGCGATGACGTCGTCGGCCTCGAAGCCGTCGACCGCGAAGCGGGCGGCGCCCATCGCGTCGAGGAGCTCGCAGATCAGCTCGACCTGGCCCTTGAACTCGTCGGGGGTCTTGGAGCGGTTCGCCTTGTACTCCGTGAACTCCTGCGACCGCCAGGTCTTGCGGGAGACGTCGAAGGCGACCGCGAAGTGCGTGGGCGCCTCGTCGCGCAGCGTGTTGGCCAGCATCGACGCGAAGCCGTAGATCGCGTTCGTCGGCTGGCCCGTCGCGGTGGTGAAGTTCTCCGCGGGCAGCGCGAAGAACGCTCGGTAGGCCAGCGAGTGCCCGTCCATGAGCATCAGTCGCGGGCGGCTGCCGCCGGAGGTCTGGTCGGTCGTCTTCGATGCTGTCTCTGCCACGCCCCCGATCCTGCCACGCCCCACTGACACTCGGCCCCGGCCCCGACGCCGCGTGTGCCCGGGACGACCGTCGCCCCGGCCCTCCCGACGCGTGCCCCGGAACGGACCGCCGCCCCGGCCCTCCCGACACGTGCCCCGCGGGGGCGGGCCATCGCCCCGGCCCTCCCCTCACGCGATGTCACCGCAGCGTGCGAGGATCGGAGACGTACCTCACAGTGCAGTCGAAGGGGAGCGTGCGATGGCGACGAAGCCGCCCAAGAGTGATCCGGTTCAGGACGCGCCGCAGGTCGCCGGGCCGCAGCACGCGGCCAGCGGGACTCCCCGCGATCGGGCACACGTTGCGAGTCGCCCAGCAGCAGATGGGTGTGAAGCGCACGGCGCTGACGCTGCTGAGCGTGAACCAGAAGAACGGCTTCGACTGCCCGGGCTGTGCATGGCCGGAGCCGGAGCACCGGCACAAGGCGGAGTTCTGCGAGAACGGCGCGAAGGCCGTCGCCGAGGAGGCCACGCTGCGCCGGGTCACGCCCGAGTTCTTCGCCGCGCACCCGGTCGCCGACCTGGCCGGCCGCAGCGGCTACTGGCTGGGCCAGCAGGGGCGCCTCACCCACCCCGTGTACCTCCCCGAGGGGGGCACGCACTACGAGCCGGTGACCTGGGAGCGCGCCTTCGACATCGTCGCCGAGGAGATCGCCGCCCTCGGCTCCCCGGACGAGGCCGTCTTCTACACCTCCGGCCGCACCAGCAACGAGGCCGCGTTCCTCTACCAGCTGTTCGCCCGCGAGCTCGGCACGAACAACCTGCCCGACTGCTCGAACATGTGCCACGAGTCGTCCGGCTCGGCCCTGTCGGAGACGATCGGCATCGGCAAGGGCAGCGTCCTGCTGGAGGATCTGTACAAGGCCGACCTGATCATCGTCGCCGGCCAGAACCCGGGGACGAACCACCCGCGCATGCTGTCAGCCCTGGAGAAGGCCAAGGCCGGCGGGGCGCGGATCATCAGCGTCAACCCGCTGCCCGAGGCGGGCCTGGAGCGTTTCAAGAACCCGCAGACCCCGCAGGGCATGCTCAAGGGCGCCGCGCTGACCGACCTGTTCCTGCAGATCCGCATCGGCGGCGATCAGGCCCTGTTCCGTCTGCTCAACAAGCTGATCGTCGAGACCGAGGGCGCGGTCGACGAGGCGTTCGTCCGGGAGCACACGCACGGCTACGAGGAGTTCGCCGAGGCCGCCCGCGCCGCCGACTGGGACGAGACGCTCGCGGCGACCGGCCTGACCCGGGAGGACATCGAGAAGGCCCTCCGGATGATCCTCACCTCCGAGCGGACCATCGTCTGCTGGGCCATGGGTCTCACCCAGCACAAGCACTCGGTGCCGACGATCAGGGAAGTGGTCAACTTCCTTCTCCTGCGCGGCAACATCGGCCGCCCGGGCGCGGGCGTGTGCCCGGTGCGCGGCCACTCGAACGTGCAGGGCGACCGCACGATGGGCATCTTCGAGCGCCCCGCCCCGGCGTTCCTGGACGCCCTGGAGAAGGAGTTCGGCTTCGCCCCGCCGCGCGAGCACGGCTACGACGTCGTACGCGCGATCCGCGCGCTGCGCGACGGCGAGGCGAAGGTCTTCTTCGCCATGGGCGGCAACTTCGTCTCCGCGTCCCCGGACACGGAGGTCACCGAGGCGGCCATGCGGCGGGCCCGGCTGACCGTGCACGTGTCGACGAAGCTGAACCGCTCGCACGCGGTCACGGGCGCGCGTGCCCTGATCCTGCCCACCCTCGGCCGCACGGAGCGCGATCTCCAGGGCAGCGGCGAGCAGTTCGTGACGGTCGAGGACTCGATGGGCATGGTGCACGCCTCCCGGGGCCGGCTGGAGCCCGCGAGCCGGCATCTGCTGTCCGAGCCGGCCATCGTCTGCCGCCTGGCCCGCCGGGTGCTGGGCGAGAACAGCGCCACGCCCTGGGAGGAGTTCGAGAAGGACTACGCGACGATCCGGGACCGCATCGCGCGTGTGATCCCCGGCTTCGAGGACTTCAACGCGCGCGTGGCCCGCCCCGGCGGCTTCACACTCCCGCACGCCCCGCGCGACGAGCGCCGCTTCCCCACGGCCACCGGCAAGGCCAACTTCACCGCCGCGCCCGTGGAGTACCCGGAACTGCCCGAGGGCCGCCTGCTGCTCCAGACGCTGCGCTCGCACGACCAGTACAACACCACGGTCTACGGCCTGGACGACCGCTACCGGGGCATCAAGAACGGCCGCCGGGTGGTGCTGGTCAACCCCGAGGACGCGCGGGCCCTGAAGCTGGCGGACGGCGACTACGTCGACCTGGTCAGCGAGTGGAAGGACGGCGTGGAGCGCAGGGCGCCCGGTTTCCGCGTCGTGCACTACCCGACGGCCCGGGGCTGCACCGCCGCGTACTACCCGGAGACCAACGTGCTGGTGCCGCTGGATGCCACGGCGGACACCAGTAACACCCCGGCCAGCAAGTCCGTCCTGGTGCGTCTGGAACAATCGGCGACCGACTGAGCGTTTGCTCAGCCATAGTGGTAACCGCATGATCTGGACGAACGGAGACCGGGCCCCATGGGTGAGCAGCAGCATGTGAAATTCCCGCAAGAGGTCATCGACGAGTACGCCGCACTCGGCGTGGACCTCCTGGCCCTGTTCTCCGCAGGCCACCTCGGGACTCGGATGGGCGTCCAGATCGTCGAGGCGTCGGCGGACCGGGTCGTCGGGACGATGCCGGTCGAGGGCAACACCCAGCCCTACGGACTGCTGCACGGCGGGGCCTCCGCGGTGCTGGCCGAGACACTCGGCTCGGTCGGCTCGATGCTGCACGGCGGCAGCTCCAAGATCGCCGTGGGCGTCGACCTGAACTGCACCCACCACCGCGGGGTGCGCTCCGGCCTCGTCACCGGTGTGGCCACGCCCGTGCACCGGGGGCGCTCGACCGCCACGTACGAAATCGTCATCACGGACGAAAGTGACAAAAGGGTGTGCACGGCCCGGCTGACCTGCCTGCTGCGCGACGTGACCCCGGGCGACGAGCAGCTCATCCGCGCCGCGAGCTGACCGACGTAGGGAAAACCCTGGAGGGGCGGGCGCGCTCTTGTCGCGGCCGCCCCCGCGCGCTTCACTGACGCTCCACCCCCACAGGAGAAGACCCGTCCCACCCGTAGAAGGGTTTCTCTTGACCTCCGTACGTGCCTTCGCCGTCATCGCCGCGGCCGGTGCCACCGTGCTCGCCACCGCGCTGCCGTCCTCCGCCATCAACTCCTACAACGCGACACCCGCCCCCGAACGCACCGAGGTCGGCGCGCTCGTGGCCACCTGGGACAACGACGGCGACCCCACGACCCCCGACCGGGTCGACTGGGTCTGCTCCGGCACCATGATCGACGCGGACACCTTCCTGACCGCCGCGCACTGCACCTCCGACTGGCCCGACAACGTCCGGTTCTACGTGTCCCTGGACCAGGACGTGCAGTCCGGGCTCGACGCGGCGGCGAAGAAGTACCCGGGCGACCCGGCCGCGCAGGCCGCCGCCGTAGCCGTCCCGGGCACCGCCCACACGCACCCCGGCTATCCGGGGCCCGCCTCCGACACCCACGACATCGCGGTGATCGAACTGCCCGCCGCCAAGGTCAAGGCCCGCTGGAGCTTCACCCCGGCCACCCTGCCCACCGCCAACCAGCTCGGCCGACTCGGCCCGCAGGGGCTGAACGCCACCGACTGGCTCGTCGCCGGCTACGGCACCCAGGAGGCCGTCAACGGCCCCGGCGGCCAGACCCACCCCGGCGGCGGCGTCCGCATGAAGGCACCCGTCACCTTCAACGCCCTCAACGACTCCTGGGCCCGGCTGGCGATGACGGCGCCGCAGGGCAACGGAGGCGCCTGCTACGGCGACTCCGGCGGCCCCAACTTCGCCGTCATCGGCGGCAGGAGCATCCTGGCCGCCACCACCATCACCGGCGACACCCCCTGCTACGCGACCAACGTGACGTACCGCCTGGACACCCCCGGCGCCCGCGCCTTCCTCTCGCCGTTCACGAAGCTGCCGTAACCCCGCGCCGACGGCCACCGGCCGCCCGGCACGACCACCGCCCCGCCGCCTCGGGTACCGCCCGAAGCGGCGGGGCACCGCCCTGTACGGGACCCGGCGAACCCGCCAACTCGACCGAGACGGACGGCAGTACGACGTCCTCGGCGCCGACGCGGCCCGCCCGACCGACCGGCGCCCCCGCCCGCCTGAGCCGGCGCGCCCCGGCTCCCCCGGCCCGCCAAGGCCACCGCCCAGCTCCACCTCGCCCTTACCGAACCCTCAACTTCCCCCGCGAAAAACCCGAGACGCCACCGGCGCAATAGCCGTTTCCATTCGCTCGGAACTCCCCTGGACGCGGATGGAGGCCGATGGACGCGGACCATCCCTTTCTCTCTGTAACGCTCCGTAACGCGCGCGCAATACAACACCGCGGTTTCACCCTCGGCCGCGCCCGCCCCCGGGACCTTTCCGATCCGGTCCGCACCGCCCGCGACCCGGCAACCACGGCGACCCCAGCCGCGGCCAACCGGAAGTGCACGTTCTCAGAATGCGGACTTCGGAGAAAGCCCACCAAACCCGCCGAGAGGCCCCTCCGTCGAAGCCGGGCATCCATCACGTCATAACAAGAAAGTCACAAGCCGCCCCACGCCGCTGACCCTGCCTCCACACCGGGCTTAGAGTCACGGCCAGTCACCGCTCCATCGGGAGTTCGGTACCAGCGCGGCACTCACCCCCCGACCAGGGCGGGCCTGCCTGTGAAAGGACTGATCGTGCGACAGCGTTCCTTGGTGATTCTTACCTCCGTTCTTACGACCGGAGCTCTGACTCTCACCGCCTGCGGCTCCCGAGACGACAGCGGTGACAAGAGCGGAGACAGCGGCGCCACCACACTGACCATCGGCGTGGACGCACCCCTGTCCGGTGAGAACTCCACCACCGGCCTCGGCATCCAGTACGGCGCTCAGATCGCCGTCGACGACGCCAACAAGAACAACTGGGTCCCGGGCGTGAAATTCAAGCTCAAGGCCCTGGACGACAAGGCCCAGCCCGCCACCGGCCAGTCCAACGCCACCACCTTCACCGGCGACAAGACCGCCGTCGGCGCCGTCGGCCCGCTGAACTCCGGCGTCGCCCAGACGATGCAGCAGGTCTTCGCCTCGGCCAACATGGTCCAGATCTCCCCCGCGAACACCGCCCCCGAGCTGACCCAGGGCAAGAACTGGCAGACGGACAAGAAGCGTCCGTTCAAGACGTACTTCCGCACCGCCACCACCGACGAACTCCAGGGCAGCTTCGCGGCCGGCTACGCGTACAACGGCCTCAAGAAGAAGAAGGCCTTCGTCGTCGACGACAAGCAGACCTACGGCGCCGGCCTCGCGAAGATCTTCAACGAGCAGTTCAAGAAGTTCGGCGGCAAGGTCGTGGGCACCGACCACGTCAACACCGGCGACAAGGACTTCGGCTCCCTCGTCACCAAGATCAAGAACTCCGGTGCCGACCTGCTCTACTACGGCGGCCAGTACGACGAGTCCGCGCTGATCACCAAGCAGCTCAAGGACGCCGGCGTCAAGATCCCGCTGTTCGGCGGCGACGGCATGTACGCCTCCACCTACATCGAGGCCGCCGGCAAGGCCGCCGAGGGCGACCTCGTCACCGCCATCGGTGTCCCCGCCGACACCCTGCCCGCGGCCAAGCAGTTCATCCAGACGTACAAGGACAAGGGGTACAAGGGCGACTACGGCGCGTACGGCGCCTACGCCTACGACGCCACCACGGCCATCATCAAGGCCGTCAAGGCCGCGGCCGACGCCAACGGCGGCAAGGTGCCCACCGACATCAACGACCTGCGCTCCAAGGTCGTCGACGGAGTCCAGAAGTCCGACTTCGAAGGCCTCACCGGCAAGGTCTCGTTCGACCAGTACGGCGACACCACCAACAAGCAGCTGACGGTGTACCAGGTCGAGAAGGGCGCCTGGAAGGCCGTGGAGACCGGCACCCCCGACGACCTCCAGTAGTTCCGGCCCCCACTAGCCGCACCACGGGCCGCGCGGGAGGAGGACCCCGACCGCGCGGCCCGTTTTCACACCCCCACACAGCACGCGACCACGCACGCATCCAGTGCACACGACCACCAGCGACATGGAGGCCATGCGGTGAACACCCTGCCGCAGCAGCTGGCCAACGGGCTGCTTCTAGGCTCGATGTACGGGCTGATCGCCATCGGCTACACGATGGTGTACGGCATCGTCCAGCTCATCAACTTCGCGCACGGCGAGATCTTCATGACCGGCGCGTTCGGCGCACTCACGGTCTACTTCTACATCCTCCCCGACGGCACCTCGATGGCCCTCGCCGTACCCCTGATGCTTCTCGGCGGTGCCATCGTGGCCATCCTCATCGCCGTCGGAGCGGAACGGTTCGCCTACCGGCCACTGCGCGGAGCACCACGCCTGGCACCCCTCATCACCGCGATCGGCCTCTCCCTGGCCCTCCAGGAAGTCGTCCGCAACTTCTACCCCGGCGCCGACCGCGCCCGCGCCTTCCCGGGCCTCGACACCACCCACGACATCGGCTCCGTCACCATCAAGGACGCCGACATCTTCCTCATCCTCGCCGCCGTCCTCTGCATGGCCGCCCTGGCCCTCTTCGTGCGCCGCAGCCGCACCGGCCGCGCCATGCAGGCCACCGCGCAGGACCCCGACACCGCGCAGCTGATGGGCATCGACACCAACCGCATCATCGTCATCGCCTTCGCCATCGGCGGCTTCTTCGCCGCCGTCGCGGCCGTCGCCTACGGACTCAAGTACGGCAACGTCGACTACCGCATGGGCTTCCTCATGGGCCTCAAGGCGTTCACCGCGGCCGTCCTCGGCGGCATCGGCAACATCTACGGCGCCATGCTCGGCGGCGTCGTCCTCGGCATCGCCGAGACCCTCGCCTCCGCCTACATCGACGAGATCCCCGGCATGTCGCAGCTCGGCGGCCAGAGCTGGGCCAACGTGTGGGCCTTCTGCCTCCTCATCCTCGTGCTCCTGTTCCGGCCCCAGGGCCTGCTCGGCGAGCGCGTCGCGGACAGGGCGTGATCACATGACCGAGACGACCAAGCCCCCCGCCCCGGACGCCGTGCCCACCCCGCCCGCACTGCGCGGACTCATACCGCTGCCCGCCGCGGCCGCCCGCGCCCTCCTGCTCGCCGGCGGCATCGCCACCGCGGCCTCCGCGTTCCTCGCCTGGACCTGGACCGCCGAGTTCCCCGGCGACCTCACCATCAACGGCTACCCCGGCGGCCTGCAGTGGCTCACCTTCACCGCCGGCGTCCTCACCGCACTCTTCGCGCTCGCCTCATACGGCATCCGCGGCCTCGGCTGGCTGCTGCCCGCCCGCAACAACGCACCCCTCGTCCTCACCGCCCTCGGCGGCTTCGCCGTCACCTGGTTCACGGTCATCGCCATCAGCGCCGAACTCGGCGGCGTCGTCAACCTCGAACCCGGCGGCTGGATCGCGGCCATCGCCTCCCTCCTGCCCCTCCTCGGCGCCTTCGCCCTCCCCCAGGAGAAGACCGGCACCGACGGCACCAAGGCAGCCCTCAAGGCCTACATCGCCAAACCCGACCGCATCCCCGCACCCCAGGCCACCAGCGGCTGGGTCCAGCGGGCCGTGATCACCGCCGTCACCATCATCGGCCTCGGCGTCTTCACCTACGGCATCGACACCGAGTACGGCGAACTCTTCGTCGGCTACCTCTTCGTCGTCACCTTCGCCATGTGGGCACTGCACACCGCCGGCCTGCTCGACCGCTTCTCCCAACTGATCGCCGCCAACCGCAGCTTCACCCTCGCCATGGGCTTCGCCGCGGCCATCGCCTTCCCCTTCACCCAGACCGACGACCACTACGCCAACATCGGCGTCAACATCCTGATCTTCGGAACGGTCGCCCTCGGCCTGAACATCGTCGTCGGCCTCGCCGGACTCCTCGACCTCGGATACGTCGCCTTCCTCGGCGTCGGCGCCTACACCGCCGCCCTCGTCTCCGGCTCCGAGTTCTCCACCATCTCCGGCGTCCACCTGCCCTTCTGGGCCTCCGCCCTGGCCGGCGCCGCAGCCTCCCTCGTCTTCGGCGTCCTCATCGGCGCCCCGACCCTGCGGCTGCGCGGCGACTACCTCGCCATCGTCACCCTCGGCTTCGGAGAGATCTTCCGCATCGCCGTCAACAACATGGACGGCGACTCCGGACCCGACGTCACCAACGGGCCCAACGGCATCGCCAACATCCCCGACCTGAACCTCCTCGGCTTCAACTTCGGCCAGGCCCACGACATCGGCGGATTCACCCTCGGCCGGTTCGCCAACTACTACCTGCTGATGGTCCTCATCATGGCCATCGTCGTCCTCGTCTACACCCGCGCCGCCGACTCCCGCATCGGCCGCTCCTGGATCGCCATCCGCGAGGACGAGACCGCCGCCACCGCCATGGGCATCAACGGCTTCCGCGTCAAGCTCGTCGCCTTCGCCCTCGGCGCCGCACTCGCCGGCCTCGCCGGCACCGTCAGCGCCCACGTCACCTACAGCGTCGTCCCCACGCCGTACCAGTTCGCCGGCTCCACCCCGCCCAACTCCGCGTTCCTCCTGGCCGCGGTCGTCCTCGGCGGCATGGGCACGGTCGCAGGCCCCCTCCTCGGCGCGGCCCTGCTCTACCTGCTCCCCGAAAAGCTGGTGTTCCTCCAGGACAAGTCGCTCCTCGCCTTCGGAATCGCCCTCATCCTGCTGATGCGCTTCCGCCCCGAAGGCATCATCGCCAACCGCCGGCGCCAGCTCGAATTCCACGAGACCGGCCAACTCGACGTACCCAAACAAACCACGCTGACCGACGAACCGGCCGTCACCAAGGCGGGGGCGTAACCATCATGACTACACAGCCCACACCTGTACTCGAAGCCCGCGGCGTCACCATGCGCTTCGGCGGCCTCACCGCCGTCCGCTCCGTCGACTTCACGGTCAACGCCGGCGAGATCGTCGGACTGATCGGCCCCAACGGCGCCGGCAAGACGACATTCTTCAACTGCCTCACCGGCCTCTACGTCCCGACGGAAGGCACGGTCTCCTACAAGGGCACCGTCCTGCCGCCCAAGCCCCACCTCGTCACGAAGGCCGGCATCGCCCGCACCTTCCAGAACATCCGCCTGTTCGCCAACATGACGGTCCTGGAGAACGTCCTCGTCGGCCGTCACACGCGGACCAAGGAAGGCCTCTGGTCAGCCCTCCTGCGCGGCCCCGGCTTCAAGAAGGCCGAACGCGCCAGCGAGGAACGCGCCATGGAACTCCTCGAGTTCATCGGCCTCGCCCACAAGCGCGACCACCTCGCCCGCAACCTCCCCTACGGCGAACAGCGCAAGCTCGAGATCGCGCGCGCCATGGCCTCCGAGCCCGGCCTGCTGCTCCTCGACGAGCCCACCGCCGGCATGAACCCCCAGGAGACGCGGGCCACCGAGGAACTCGTCTTCGCCATCCGCGACAAGGGCATCGCCGTCCTCCTCATCGAGCACGACATGCGCTTCGTCTTCAACCTCTCCGACCGCGTCGCCGTCCTCGTCCAGGGCGAGAAACTCGTCGAAGGCACCTCCGACGTCGTCCAGGCCGACGAGCGCGTCATCGCCGCCTACCTCGGCGAACCCTTCGAAGGCGACCCCGGACGAGGCCGAAGCCGCGGAGGTCGAAGCAGCCGAAGCCGCAGCCGGAGCCGCCGACGCGCCCAGCACCACCAGCAGCACCAAGGGAGAAGCCAAGTGACCGCACTCCTCGAGGTCGAGGACCTCCGGGTCTCCTACGGCAAGATCGAAGCCGTCAAAGGCATCTCCTTCAGCGTCGACGCAGGCCAGGTCGTCACCCTCATCGGCACCAACGGCGCCGGCAAGACGACCACCCTGCGCACCCTGTCGGGCCTGCTCAAGCCGACGTCCGGGAAGATCCTCTTCGACGGCAAGCCCCTCAACGGGGTCCCCGCCCACAAGATCGTCGCCCTCGGCCTCGCCCACTCCCCCGAAGGCCGGCGCATCTTCCCCCGCCTCACCATCGCGGAGAACCTCCAGCTCGGCGCGTTCCTCCGCAAGGACAAGGAAGGCATCGAAAAGGACATCCAGCGCGCCTACGACCTCTTCCCCATCCTCGGGGAACGCCGCAAGCAGGCCGCCGGAACCCTCTCCGGCGGCGAACAGCAGATGCTCGCCATGGGCCGCGCCCTGATGTCCCGCCCCAAGCTCCTCATGCTCGACGAACCCTCCATGGGCCTCTCCCCGATCATGATGCAGAAGATCATGGCGACGATCTCCGAGCTGAAGTCCCAGGGCACGACCATCCTGCTCGTCGAACAGAACGCCCAGGCGGCGCTCTCTCTCGCCGACCAGGGCCACGTCATGGAAGTCGGCAACGTCGTCCTCTCCGGGACGGGGCAAGACCTGCTGCACGACGAGTCGGTACGCAAGGCGTACCTCGGCGAGGACTGACGTCCGGCCTGAACACGAAGAGGCCCGCCCCCCTGTCGCAGGGTGGCGGGCCTCTCGCTCTGCTCTCTCAGCCCTTGTTGGACTTCTTCTCCTCGGCGTCCTGGATGACCGCCTCCGCGACCTGCTGCATCGACATCCGCCGGTCCATCGACGTCTTCTGGATCCACCGGAACGCCGCCGGCTCCGTCAGCCCGTACTCCGTCTGGAGGATCGACTTGGCCCGGTCCACCAGCTTCCGCGTCTCCAGCCGCAGCGTGAGGTCCGCGACCTCCTTCTCCAGCTCCTTCAGCTCCGTGAAACGCGAGACGGCCATCTCGATCGCCGGCACGACGTCGGTCTTGCTGAACGGCTTCACCAGGTAGGCCATGGCACCGGCGTCCCGGGCCCGCTCCACCAGGTCGCGCTGCGAGAACGCCGTCAGCATCAGCACCGGCGCGATGCTCTCCTCGGCGATCTTCTCGGCCGCGGAGATACCGTCCAGCTTCGGCATCTTCACGTCCAGGATCACCAGGTCAGGCCGGTGCTCACGGGCCAGCTCCACGGCCTGCTCCCCGTCCCCGGCCTCACCGACGACGGTGTACCCCTCCTCCTCCAGCATCTCTTTGAGATCGAGCCGGATCAGGGCCTCGTCCTCGGCGATGACGACCCGCGTCGTCATCGGAGGCACGTGCGACTTGTCGTCTTCAGGCACGTCAACAGGCTGGGGCGACTCGGGGGCGCTCACGTGGGCTCCTTGGTAGGGGCAGGCCGGTACTGCTCCCAAGAGCGTACCTAGCTGCGGTATGGTGGTCAGGCGGAGGGTCGAGGTCAACCTTCGATTCCCGGGCCCCGGTAGCCCAATTGGCAGCAGGCAATGGATTCAAAACCCATACAGTGTCGGTTCGAGTCCGACCCGGGGCACTTTTCCTTCATTTCCAAGGTCACTGTTTACAAGCGGATGTCCACGTTCTCGTGAACATCCGCTTCTTTCTGCGTGTCGTCGTGATCACCACCTCACAGTGGCCTCCATGTACGACATCAGCACACGCAAGCGAGCGCTCGCGCTGGTCGGTCAAGGCCGCAGCCTGAATTCGGTGAGCCGTGAGACAGGCATCTCACGGGCCGCGATCCGCTCCTGGCAGTACCGCCTCGAGCCGCTGCCCCGCTTAGCGCCTCCAGACCCCGGGCCCCCCGCCGATCATTGCGCATACTCCTACTTACTGGGCCTCTATCTGGGCGATGGCTGCATCAGCGGCCACCCTCGCGGCGTCGGTTACTACCTGAGAATCGCGTGCGCGAACTCATGGCCCGGCCTCATCGACGCGTGCGAGAGCGCCATGCGCGCCATCAACCCAACCGGGCGTGCCCACCGCATCCAGGCGGAGGGCTACGTCTCAGTGGTCAGCTACAGCAAGCACTGGCCGTGCCTCTTCCCTCAGCACGGCCCCGGCAAGAAGCACGAGCGACGCATCGCACTCGAACCCTGGCAGCAGGCGATCATCGACGCCCACCCTTGGGAGTTCATTCGCGGCCTCATCCACTCCGACGGCTGCCGGGTCACCAACTGGACCACTCGGCTCGTCGGCGGTGAACGGAAGCGCTACGAATATCCCCGGTACTTCTTCACGAACCACTCGGCCGACATCATCCGGCTCTTCACCACGACCCTCGACCGGGTCGGCGTCGAGTGGAAGCAGGCGAACGCATGCAACATCTCCATCGCCCGCAAAGCCTCCGTAGCCCTCATGGACGCCCACGTAGGCCCCAAGTACTGACGACGCCTACTTCGGGCTGTCGTCCTCGGCGATGTGGTGGACTCGGACCATGTTCGTCGAGCCGGAGACGCCGGGGGGCGAGCCCGCCGTGATGACGACCGTGTCGCCCTTGCCGCAGCGGCCGTAGCGGAGCAGCAGTTCGTCGACCTGGTCGACCATCGCGTCCGTCGAACCGACCTCCGGGCCGAGGAAGGTCTCGACGCCCCAGGTGAGGCTGAGCTGGGAGCGGGTCGCCTGGTCCGGGGTGAAGGCGAGGAGGGGGATCGGGGAGCGGTAGCGGGAGAGGCGGCGGGCCGTGTCGCCGGACTGGGTGAAGGCGACCAGGAAGCGGGCGCCGAGGAAGTCGCCCATTTCCGCCGCCGCTCGGGCTACCGCGCCGCCCTGGGTGCGGGGTTTGTTGCGTTCTGTGAGGGGCGGCAGGCCCTTGGCGAGGATGTCTTCTTCCGCCGCTTCGACGATGCGGGCCATCGTCCTGACCGTTTCGATCGCGTGTTTGCCGACGCTGGTTTCGCCGGAGAGCATGACGGCGTCCGTGCCGTCGATGACCGCGTTGGCGACGTCGGAGGCCTCGGCCCGCGTCGGGCGGGCGTTGTCGATCATGGAGTCGAGCATTTGCGTGGCGACGATGACCGGTTTGGCATTGCGTTTGGCCAGTTTGATCGCGCGCTTCTGGACGATGGGGACCTGTTCCAGTGGCATTTCGACGCCGAGGTCTCCTCGGGCGACCATGATGCCGTCGAACGCGGCGACGATGTCGTCGATGTTCTCGACGGCCTGGGGTTTTTCGACTTTGGCGATGACGGGGAGCCGGCGGCCTTCCTCGTCCATGATGCGGTGGACGTCCTGGATGTCGCGGCCGGTGCGGACGAAGGAGAGGGCGATGACGTCGGCGCCGGTGCGCAGCGCCCAGCGCAGGTCGGCCTCGTCCTTCTTGGAGAGGGCGGGGACGGAGACGGCGACGCCGGGGAGGTTGAGGCCTTTGTGGTCGGAGATGACGCCGCCCTCGACGACGGTGGTGTGGACGCGGGGGCCGTCGACCTCGGTGACTTCGAGGCAGACCTTGCCGTCGTCGACGAGGATGCGTTCGCCGGTGGTGACGTCGTCGGCGAGGCCGGCGTAGGTGGTGCCGCAGATGTCGCGGTCGCCTTCGACGCCTTCTTCGACGGTGATGGTGAAGGTGTCGCCGCGTTCGAGGAGTACGGGGCCTTCGGTGAAGCGGCCGAGTCGGATTTTCGGGCCTTGAAGGTCGGCGAGGACGCCGACGCTGCGGCCGGTCTCGTCGGCGGCCTTTCGTACCCGGTGGTAGCGCTCCTCGTGTTCGGCGTGTTCGCCGTGGCTGAGGTTGAAGCGGGCTACGTCCATTCCGGCGTCGACCAGGGCTTTGATCTGGTCGTACGAGTCGGTGGCAGGCCCCAGTGTGCAGACGATCTTTGCTCGGCGCATGGTCTGAGCCTATGAGTTACCGACTGGTAGAGAATTGGTCGTGAGTGACTACTCAACAGACTTTGCATGAAACGTTATTGACAAGTGTTGAATTGTGCGGCGGGGTGCTCTGATGAGCACCCCAGGGGAATTCGGTCGGGTTTTCGGACGGGTTTTCGGAAATGGGGCTGACAGGCTGACGCCCCCTAGAGCTCGGGCGGCACCATCGTGAAGCGGGCGTTGATCTGGGCGTGGACCCGTTGCCGCTGGGGTTCGAGGTCGAGCGGGGCGGCGGGGGCGTTCTCGGCGGCGCTGCCGTAGGCGGCGGAGCGGGCGCGGCCGGGGGCCTGGGGGTAGGCCGGGGGTGCGTTCTCGGCGCCGATGTCGGCGAGTTCGACCAAGGCGGAGAGGGTGGTGCCGAGTGCCTCGGCGTACTCGCGGGCGCGTTGGACGGCTTCGCGTACGGCCTTCTTGCGGGCTTCGCGGTGGGCGGGCGAGTCGGGGCGCAGGGCCCACCAGGGGCCGTCGACGCGGGTGAGTTCCAGGTCGGCGAGGCGGGTGGTGAGTTCGCCGAGGGCGGTGAAGTCGGTGAGTTCGGCGGTGACGTGGACGGTGCCGTGGTAGGTGCGGACGCGTTCGCCGCGGCCGTGCTTGGTGAGTTCGGGGGTGATGGAGAAGGCGCCGGTCTCCAGGCGTTCGACGGCGTCGCCGTAGGACTTGACGAGGTCGAGGACGCCGGCGTTGCGGCGGGTGAGGTCGTCGAGGGCGGAGCGGCGATCGCGGCCGCGGGCGGCGACGGTGATGCCTATGCGGGCGATCTCGGGGTCGACTTCGAGGCGGGCTTCGCCTCGGACGGCGATGCGGGGGGCGTCGGGTGTGCCGTAGGGGACGGCGGGTTGGGAGGCGTCTGCCGTGGGCGCGGTCATACGTCCCACTCTGTCATGTCTTGGCTGGCCACAGGGGTGGAGTCGGTGGGACGGGTCATCAGATCGCAACCTGCCGGGTCTGTTGCTGGCGGTCGTGTCCGGGTCAGAATCTACGCGCGTTATCTACGCGCGTCGTTCACAGATTCCGCGAGGAGAGCCAGACATGCCGTTGAACCGCCGGAAGTTCCTGGAGAAGTCCGCCGTGACCGGGGCGGGGTGGCGCTGGCCGGTGCGGTGGGGGCGCCGGGTGCGCAGGCGGCCGAGGCGAAGGGCGGCGCCAAGCGGTACGCGTTCACCGTGCTGGGGACGACGGATCTGCACGGCAACGTCTTCAACTGGGACTACTTCACGGACAAGGAGTTCGACGACAAGGACCACAACGACGTCGGGCTCGCGAAGGTCTCCACCCTCGTCAACCGGGTCCGGGAGGAGAAGGGCCGTCGCAACACGCTGCTGATCGACGCGGGTGACACCATCCAGGGCACGCAGCTGTCGTACTACTACGCGAAGGTCGACCCGATCACGGCCGAGGGCGGCCCGGTGCACCCGATGGCGCAGGCCATGAACGCCATGGGCTACGACGCGGCGGCGCTCGGCAACCACGAGTTCAACTACGGCATCCCGGTGCTGCGGAAGTTCGAGCAGCAGTGCCGTTTCCCGCTGCTGGGCGCGAACGCGCTGGATGCGAAGACGCTGCGGCCGGCGTTCGCGCCGTACAGCATGCACCGGCTGCGCACGCCGTTCGGGCGGGACGTGAAGGTGGCGGTGCTGGGTCTGACGAACCCGGGGATCGCGATCTGGGACAAGGCGAACGTGCAGGGGAAGATGACGTTCCCGGGGCTGGAGGAGCAGGCGGCGAAGTGGGTGCCGAAGCTGCGGTCGATGGGCGCGGACGTCGTCATCGTGTCGGCGCACAGCGGTTCGTCGGGGACGTCGTCCTACGGTGACCAGCTGCCGTATATCGAGAACGCGGCCGGGTTGGTGGCCGAGCAGGTGCCGGGGATCGACGCGATCCTGGTCGGGCACGCGCACACGGAGATCCCCGAGTACTTCGTCACCAACAAGAAGACCGGCAAGCAGGTCGTGCTGTCGGAGCCGCTCAAGTGGGGTCAGCGGCTGACGCTGTTCGACTTCGAGCTGGTGTGGGCCAAGGGCTGCTGGACGGTCGAGAAGGTGGGCGCGCAGGTCCTGAACTCCAACACCGTGGCGGAGGACCCGAAGATCGTCCGGCTGCTGTCGGACGAGCACGAGAAGGTCGTGGCGTACGTCAACCAGGTCATCGGCACGAACGCGGCGGAGATGACGTCGGCCGAGGCGCCGTACAAGGACGTGCCGATCATCGATCTGATCAACCACATCCAGGCGGACACGGTGAAGCAGGCCCTGGCGGGCACGGAGCACGCCGCGCTGCCGGTGCTGTCGCAGGCGGCGTGCTTCTCGCGGTCGGCCCGGATCCCGGCGGGCGAGGTGACCATCCGGGACGTGGCGGGTCTGTACGTCTTCGAGAACACGCTGGAGGCGCGTCTGATGACGGGTGCGCAGATGAAGGCGTACCTGGAGTTCTCGGCGAACTACTACGTGCAGACGGCTCCGGGTGCTCCGGTGGATCCGGCGAAGCTGACGAACGCGAACGGCACGCCGGACTACAACTACGACGTGGTGAGCGGGCTTTCGTACGAGATCGACATCGCGAAGCCGGCCGGTTCGCGGGTGACGAACGTGCGGTTCGAGGGGCAGCCGCTCGCGGACGACGCGAAGTTCGTGTTCGCGGTGAACAACTACCGGGCCAACGGCGGCGGCAACTTCCCGCATGTCGCCGCCGCCCCGGTGCTGTGGTCGAACTCGGAGGAGATCCGCAACACCATGATCGCCTGGGTGAAGGCGAAGGGGTCCATCGATCCGGCCGGGTTCGCGGCGGTGGACTGGAAGCTGACGCGGGACGGGACGCCCGTCTTCTGAGCCGCGTGCTTCGTCACCTTCGGTCGTCGACGAGCGGGGTCAGCGCCGGTGCCTCACGGGGCGGCGGGACCTGCGCGCGCTGGGTGAGGCCGAAGGTGGTGAAGGCGGTGCGGCGCGGGAGCGCGTACGCCTCCCTGCCCGTCAGGGAGTTGAGGATGATCGCGCTGCGCCAGGCGGCGAGGCCGAGGTCCGGGGTGCCGACGCCGTGTGCGTGGGTCCCGGCGTTCTGGACGTACACCGTGCCGGTGACGGACGGGTCGAGGACGAGGCGGTAGTCCTCGTCGATGCGCGGGCGCGCCTGGCTGTCGCGGCGCATGTAGGGGTCGAGGCCGGCCAGGATGCGGTCGAGGGGGCGTTCGCGGTAGCCGGTGGCGAGGACGACGGCGTCGGTGGTGAGGCGGGAGCGGCTGTCCTGCGGGCCGTGCTCCAGGTGCAGTTCCACCTTGGTCGTCGCGACGCGGCCGGCGGTGCGGACCCGGACGCCTGGGGTGAGGACGGCGTCGGGCCAGCCGCCGTGCAGGGTGCGGCGGTACAGCTCGTCGTGGATGGCGGCGATGGTGGCGGCGTCGATGCCCTGGTGCAGCTGCCACTGCCCGGTGACGAGCCGGTCGCGGGCGGGCTCGGGCAGGGCGTGGAAGTAGCGGGTGTGGTCGGGGGTGAAGTGCTCCAGGCCGAGCTTGGAGTACTCCATCGGTGCGAAGGCCTCGGTGCGACCAAGCCAGTGGAGCTTCTCGCGTCCCGCGGGCCTGCCCCGCAGCAGGTCGAGGAAGATCTCGGCGCCGGACTGTCCGATGCCCACGACGGTGACGTGTTCGGCGGCGAGGAGGGCCTCGCGGTGGTGGAGGTAGTCGGCGGCGTGCACGACGGGCACGCCGGGGGCCTCGACGAGGGGCTTGAGGGGGTCGGGGACGTAGGGTTCGGTGCCGATGCCGAGGACGACGTTCCGCGCGTGGGTACGGCCGAGGGCCTCGGCTTCTCCGTCGGCGTCGAGCTGGGTGAAGTCGACCTCGAAGACGTCCTGTTCGGGGTTCCAGCGGACGGCGTCGACCTGGTGGCCGAAGTGCAGCGCCGGGAGGTTCTCGCAGACCCAGCGGCAGTAGGCGTCGTACTCGGTGCGCTGGATGTGGAAGCGCTCGGCGAAGTAGAAGGGGAACAGCCGCTCACGGGACCTGAGGTAGTTGAGGAAGGTCCAGGGGCTGGTGGGGTCGGCGAGGCTCACCAGGTCGGCGAGGAAGGGAACCTGGATGGTCGCGCCTTCGATGAGCAGGCCCGGGTGCCAGCCGAAGGCGGGGCGCTGCTCGTAGAAGGCGGTGTCGAGTTCGCCGAGCGGGTGGGCGAGCGCGGCGAGGGACAGGTTGAACGGGCCGATGCCGATGCCGACCAGGTCGCGGGGGGCGTCGGGGCCGGGGGTCTGTGCGGGGTTCATCGGGTGGTGTGTCCTTCCACGAGTGTCGCTTGCCGCGCTGCCACGAGGTGCAGCAGCGCGGCCAGGTCGGCGGGCCCGGTCTGGGGGTTGAGGAGGGTGGCCTTGAGCCAGAGCCGGCCGTCGAGGCGGGCCCGGCCGAGGACGGCGCGGCCGTCGGTGAGGAGCGCGCGGCGTACGGCGGCGACGGTGTCGTCGGTGGCGCCGGTGGGCCGGAACAGGACCGTGCTGATGGCGGGCCGGGCGTGGAGTTGGAAGCCGGGGTGCTCGTCGATGAGGGCGGCGAACTCCCGGGCGCGGGCGCAGACCTGGTCGACGAGCGCGCCGAGGCCGCTGCGGCCGAGGGTCCTGAGGGTGACGGCGAGTTTGAGGACGTCGGGGCGGCGGGTGGTGCGCAGGGACCGGCCGAGCAGGTCCGGCAGGCCGGCTTCGGTGTCGTCGGCGGCGTTGAGGTAGTCGGCGCGGTGCCGCAGGGCGGTGAGGTCGCGGCGGTCCTTGACGGCCAGGAGGCCGGCGGCGACCGGCTGCCAGCCGAGTTTGTGCAGGTCGAGGGTGACGGTGTCGGCGGTGTCGAGCCCGGCGAGCCGGGTGCGGTGGCGGTCGCTGAAGAGGAGGCCTCCGCCGTAGGCGGCGTCGATGTGCAGCCGGGCGCCGTGGGCCGCGCAGCGGGCGGCGATCTCGGGCAGGGGGTCGATGAGTCCGGCGTCGGTGGTGCCGGCGGTGGCGGCGACGAGCAGCGGGCCGGGCAGGTGGGAGAGGACCTCGTCGAGCGCGGCGGGGTGGAGCGTGCCGGCCGGGGCGGGTACGACGACGGGGTCGGGCAGTCCGAGCAGCCAGGCGGCCCGCGCCAGCGAGTGATGGGCGTTCGCCCCGCACACCAGCCGCACGGACCCGCCGTGGGTCTCCCGTGCGAGGAGGAGGGCGAGCTGGTTGGACTCGGTGCCGCCGGTGGTGATCAGGGAGTCGGGGGCGGTGCCCGGGTTGTGCCGGGGCCCGTAGATCTCCCTGGCCAGTGCCGCCGCCACCAGCAGTTCCAGTTCCGAAGCCGCCGGGGCCTGGTCCCAGGAGTCGAGGGAGGGGTTGAGGGCGGAGGCGGCGAGGTCGGCCGCTGTGGCGATGGCCAGGGGCGGGCAGTGGAGGTGGGCGGCGCACAGGGGGTGGGCCGGGTCGGCGGCGCCTTCGGCGAACGCGTGGACCAGGGTGCGCGGGGCGTGCGGGTCGCCGTGGTCGGGAGCACGTCCCCGACTGCCTCCCGCATCCGCGCCGCGACCGCCTCCGGCCCGCCCGCCGGCAGCGGTCCGCCGCGTGCCCGGGTGCCCTCGTCCAGTGCCTGGAGCACGGTGTCGAGCAACGGCCGCAGGGCGCGCGGGCCCTCGGGGCCTGAGGCGAGGGGTGGCGTGCTCATGGGCGTTCCTCCGGGGAGCGGGGGCTACACGCCCGGAAAGCCCAACGACCGGACCCGGATGGAGGTACCTCCGTACGGGAAAACCGGATGGAGGCACCTCTCCCGTCTCAGGCCTTGAATTCGTCCACGTGGTCCTCGGCCCAGACCGCGAAGGGGCGGGCGGGCCGGCCGGTGATCTCCCCTACCGTGCCGGTGATTTCCGGCGGTGTACCGACCGTGGCGGCGAAGCTGTCCATCAGGGCCCGGAGCATGTCCGGCGGGACGTGCGGGAACAGTTCGGGGCCCGCCTGGTCCGGTGGGATCTCGGTGAAGCGCAGCTCGCGGCCGAGGGCCCGGCCGATCGCCGCGACCTGCCCGGCGTTGGTGATCGCCTCGGGCGCGGTGAGGCGGTGGGCCGCGCCCTCGTGGCCGTCGTCGAGGAGGGCGCGTTCGGCGACGGCGGCGATGTCGTCCTCGTGGATCGGGGCGGCCTGGCCGTCGGCGAAGACGCCTCGGACGGTGTCGCCGGTGCGGATCTGCGGGGCCCACTGGAAGGCGTTGGCGGCGAACGCGTTGGGGCGCAGGAAGGTCCACTCCAGGCCGCTGTCGCGGACCTGCTGCTCGGCGGTGGCGTGCATGACGTGGATGGGGTGGGTCTCGTCGGCGCCCGAGCCGATGATTCCGGAGGACAGCAGGACCACGTGACGCACTCCGGCGGCACGGGCCGCCGCCAGGAGGCCGGCCGTGCGGTCGCCGCCCGCCTGGACGTACAGGAAGAGCTTGGTCGCGCCCTCGAACTGGGCGGCCGGCTCGTCGAGGCTGAGTCGTACCGCCTCGGTGCCCGCGGGCAGGCGGGCGCGTTGCGGGTCGCGGGTGAGCGCCCGCACGGGCCGTCCGGCGGCGACGAGGCGTTCGACCAGGGCACGGCCGACGTTTCCGGTGGGTCCGGTCACTACGATCACGAAGGGCTCCTCGGGCTCGGTCGTCGTTGTCCGCCCGAGGCTATGAAGGCCGGCCGGCCCGCCGCATCGTCGAAAGGGACCAGCCGGCCCGCCCGCGCCCTACGTCGCCGGTCCTAGACCTCCTTGCCCTGGCGGACCCGCAACGCCCGTGCCAGGTCGTCGAGTTGGTCGACGAGCTTGCGGCGCAGCGCCGGGATCGGTGCGGCGTCCCGCAGGCATTCCTCGCCGAGGCGGAGGTTCGCGGGGTCGACGGTGTCGGCGGGGAAGGCCCAGCGGCCGGCGGCTTCGGCGATGGCCGGGCCGCGTCGGTCGGCCAGGTCGACCGCGTCGGTGTAGTAGCGCGGCACGTACGCGCGTACCAGGTCGGCCTGTTCGGGCTGCCAGAAGCCCTGGGCGGTGGCGGTGAACAGGTAGTTGGACAGGCCGTCGGAGCCGAACATGGACTCCCAGGCGCGGGCCTTGGCCTCCGGGTCGGGCAGGGCGGCCCGGCAGCGGGCGGCGCCCTCCAGGCCGGTGGCGCTCGGGTCGCGTTCCAGTTCGGCGGCGACGGCGGCCTCGTCGACGGCGCCGAGGACGGCGAGCCGGCCCAGGACGCGCCAGCGCAGCTCGGGGTCGAGTTCCGGGCCGCCGGGCACGGTGCCGTCGGCGAGCCAGGCGGCGATGGTGTCCGGGTGGGCTGTGACGTCGATGCGGTGGCGTACGGCGATCAGGCGCAGGCCGGGGTTGTCGCCGTCCTCGGTGCGGCGGATGAGGTCGCGGCACAGCTCGGAGAGCGTGGCGAGCGCGGCGGGCCGCTCCTCGGGTGTGACGTAGCGGTCGGTGATGTACGTGGACGCGAAGGCGAGCACGCCCTGGACGATCGCGAGGTCGGTCTCCAGCGGGAGATGGGCCCGGGCGGTCTCCAGGTAGGCGGCGGGCGCCAGTTCGCCGTCGCGGACGGCGTCGCGCAGGGCGTTCCAGACGACCGCGCGGGTGAGCGGTTCGGGCAGGCCGGACAGGTCCTTGCGGATGGTCTCGAAGGATTCGGGGTCGAAGCGGACCTTGGCGTAGCTGAGGTCGCCGTCGTTGAGGAGGAGCAGCGCGGGGCGCTTGCCGATGGGGCGGGCGTCGGTGTGCGGAAGGTCCAGGTGGAGGCGTTCGCGCAGGACGAGCTGCCTGCCGTCGTCGCCGAGGTCCCGGTCGTACAGGCCGGCGACGATGCGGTGGGGGCGGCTGCCGGTGCGGTCGACGGTGAGGGCGCAGGTGCCGTTCTCGCCGGGGGTGACGCGGGGGGTGAGGGTGTCGACGCCGGTGGTGCGCAGCCAGGCGTCGGCCCAGGCGTGGACGTCGCGTTCGGTGGCGCCGGCGAGGGAGTCGATGAAGTCGGCGAGGGTGGCGTTGCCGAACTTGTGGCGGGCGAAGTGGGTGTTGATGCCGGCCAGGAAGTCCTTCTCGCCGAGCCAGGTGACCAGCTGCCGCAGCGCGGAGGCGCCCTTGGCGTAGGAGATGCCGTCGAAGTTGAGCAGCGCGGAGGCGGTGTCGTCGACGGCCTCGGGGGCGACGGGGTGGGTGGAGGGGCGCTGGTCGGCGTCGTAGCCCCAGGCCTTGCGGTTGACGCCGAAGTCGGTCCACGTGTCCGTGAAACGGGTGGCCTCGGTGAGGGTCTGGTAGCCCATGTACTCGGCGAAGGACTCGTTCAGCCAGATGTCGTCCCACCACTTGAGGGTGACGAGGTCGCCGAACCACATGTGGGCCATCTCGTGGGCGACGACCATGGCGCGGGTCTGCCGCTCGGTGTCGGTGACGGCGGAGCGGTAGACGAATTCGTCGCGGAAGGTGACCAGTCCGGGGTTCTCCATGGCGCCCGCGTTGAACTCGGGGACGAAGGCCTGGTCGTAGGAGTCGAAGGGGTAGGGCTCGTCGAACTTCTCGTGGTAGCGGTCGAAGCACGCGCGCGTGACGTCGAGGAGTTCGTCGGCGTCGGTGTCCAGGTAGGGAGCCAGCGAGCGGCGGCAGTGCAGGCCGAAGGGCAGGCCGCGGTGCTCGGTGCGCACGGAGTGCCAGGGGCCGGCGGCGACGGCGACGAGGTAGGTGGAGATCAGCGGGGTGGCGGCGGCCTTCCAGAGGCCGTCGCCGGTGTGCTCGGTGATGCCGTTGGCGAGGACGGTCCAGTCCTGCGGGGCGCGCACCGACAGCTCGAAGACGGCCTTGAGGTCGGGCTGGTCGAAGGCGGCGAAGACGCGCTGGACGTCCTCCATGAACAGCTGGGTGTAGACGTAGGTCTCGCCGTCGGTGGGGTCGGTGAAGCGGTGCATGCCCTCGCCGGTGCGGGAGTAGCGCATCTGCGCGTGCACGCGCAGTTCGTGTTCTCCGACGGTGAGGTTCTTCAGGGGCAGCCGGTTGCCGTCGAGGGCTTCCGGGTCCAGGGGTTGTCCGTCGAGGGTGACGGAGTGCAGCTCGGCGGGCCTGACCTCGACGAAGGTGTCCCCGTCCGCGCGGGCGCTGAACCTGATCAGGGTGCGGGAGTCGAAGGTCTCGTCCCCGGTGGTCAGGTCGAGTTCGATCGTGTAGCGGTGGACGTCGAGGAGCCCTGCTCGGGTCTGCGCTTCGTCGCGCGTCAGTACGGACATGCAGGACATGCTGCCTGATGGCACTGGCATGGCACAGAGGCGGATCGGTATGCGACCGATGTCCGGTTCTACGTGCGGTCCTTTTCGAGCTCCCCTGCGTGCGCCTGCGCGGGCCGCTGGGGCGGTACGCGCGCCTCGGGGTGGGGCAGGGCGGGCCGCTGGGGGTGTGCGGCGGTCTCGGTGTGCTCCCGGAGCTGGGCGCGCAGCCGGCGCACCTCCTGCTCCAGGGCGAGGTGGTGCTGGTGGGCGTCGTAGAGGTAGCGGACCTTGGTGCGCAGGGCCCAGGGGTCCACGGGTTTCATGACGAGGTCGGCGACGCCGAGGCCGAAGGCGGCGGTGGTCAGTTCCTGGTCGGGGCCGAAGCCGGTGAGCAGGATCACCGGGATGTGCTGGGTCTGTTCCACGCGCCGCATGTAGCGCACGACCTCCAGTCCGCTCACGCCGGGCATGCGCACGTCGAGCAGGAGCAGGCCGACCTGGCCGCGCAGCACCTCCTTGAGCGCCTCGTCGCCGCTGGTGGCCCGGCCGAGCTGATAGCCCAGCGGGGCCAGGGCGCTCTCCAGCGCGTACAGCGTGTCCTCGTGATCGTCGACGATGAGGATCCTGGTATCCGACGGCATGGCCCGACGCCCCTCCCTCGTGGAGGATCCAGAGTAAGTCCGGGACACTGACGCGCAGTACTCGTCAGCTGACATGCTGTGCACAGCGCAGCATGCCCCGCGCGGGGCGCCGTGTCACTCCCCCCGGGGGTGGTCGCGCGAGGTCAGTCGAGGCCGGGCGTCGAGCCGTTGAGTGTCTCGTCCGCGATGCGTTCGTGGTGACGGATGACTTCGGCGACGATGAAGTTCAGGAACTTCTCCGCGAAGGCCGGGTCGAGTTTGGCGTTCTCGGCGAGGGCGCGCAGCCGTGCGATCTGGCGGGCCTCACGGGCCGGGTCGGCGGGCGGCAGCTGGTGACGGGCCTTGAGGTGGCCGACCTGCTGGGTGCACTTGAAGCGCTCGGCGAGCATGTGGACGACGGCCGCGTCGATGTTGTCGATGCTGTCGCGCAGGCGGGCGAGTTCCGTAACGACGGCAGGGTCGACGTCACCGGTGCCGGTGTTGCTGGTGGTCATGGCAGGTCAGCCTAAGGGGCGCACGCCCGGCGGCCGCGGGCCGTCTCACGACTCGGCGGGGCTCAGCCGCTTGTGGAAGTAGACGTCCTCGTGTCCGCCGGGCACGCCCTCGATGCGGGCCCGCTCCCGGAAGCCGAGCCGCGGGTAGAAGCCGGGCGCCTGGAAGCTGTACGTGGAGACGATCATGTCCGTGCAGCCGCGCCGGACGGCCTCTTCCTCCGCGGCGCGCATCAGCCGGCCGCCCCAGCCGGCGAGCCGCTGGTCCGCGCGCACCCAGAGCATGTCCACGCAAGCCAGGCTGCCCCAGGTCCAGGCCGTGAGCCCGCCGATCAGGTCGCCGGCCTCGTCGGTGGCGCGGACGGAGAGGGGCTCGGTGGTGGCGCCGTCGGCGGCCGCGGTGTTGAAGGCGGTGAGCTCCTCGTCGAGCCGCTTCTCGAGTGTGTCGTCCTGGCCGCCCACCCGGAGCGAGGCGGCGGCGGAGCGCTGTTCGCCGGTCACGACCCGGATTCTGCCAGCGGCCCGGGGCGGCGACGACCGGTTTTCGCGGCGGCGGAGCGGCCCCGTGGGCGTCACACTTTCGTACAGTGGAACCGGGTTCAGGGCGTCTTGGGGGTGAGGCGTGGCGAACGACGGGCCGGTCGAGCACGGCTACCCGCATCTGGAGACGGTGCGGGCCGCCATCACGGCGCTGTACAGGCGGCTGTCGTACGACACGATCCAGACGTTCGCGACCAGTGTGCTCCCCGCCGACGTGGCGTTCTGCGACACCGACGACCTGTATCTGGGGGCGCAGCGTGTGGCGCACGAGCTGGTGCGGCACTACCGGCTGCCGGACGCCCGGCTGATCGTGAGCTTCCGGGAGATGCGGCACGCGGCGAATGTCGAGCTGGCGGCCGGGCCGGAGTACTTCGTGGAGCTGAACGACCGGTTCCGTACGCATCGGCGGGACATCGGGGCGGCGCTGGCGCACGAGGTGATGCATGTGTACCTGCACCGCCTCGACCTGTCGTTCCCAGGCGTGAGGGACAACGAGATCCTGACGGACACGGCGACGACGTATCTGGGTGCGGGCTGGCTGCTGCTGGACGCGTACCGGGAGGACCGGGCGTCGTCCCAGAAGCTGGGGTATCTCACTCCGGAGGAGTTCGGGTACGTGCTGGCCAAGCGCGCGCTGGTCTTCGGGGAGGACCCGTCGGTGTGGTTCACCAGCCCGCAGGCGTACACGGCGTACGTGAAGGGGATGGAGCTGGCCCGGCGCGATGAGCAGCAGCCGCCGCTGACGGCGGCGGGTGGCGGGGCGACGGCGGTACGCGCGCGACCGGCGGCATGCGCCGCCGGGCCGCCGCAGCCGGATGTGCGGTACTCGTTCACTCCCACGGGGGCGGGCGGCTGCGGGTGTGTTTCCCTGTCCGACCTGCCATCAGCGGATCAGGGTGCCGGTGCGGGGGCGGGTGCGGGCGCGGTGTGCGTTGTGCCGGAGCGTGCTGGAGTGCGACACGTAGATGTGCGCGCGGGGTGG
>KE354124.1 GCA_000415505.1 Streptomyces afghaniensis 772 | reverse complement strand
CCCGAACGACCGGTACGGAGTCGGAGACGACGTCCGAGTTCGTCTTCCCCAACGGGACTCGACGTCCCGCAGGCGCCCGCGGCGGAGCCGGAGGGTTCGGCGTTCAACCCGCCGAGGACCTACAGCGCCAAAAACGCCCCGCCCGCCTTCACGCCGCCGACCGGCATCCCGTGATCAGTCTGACCAAGGACGTGCCCTGGCAGGACCGGATGCGCACGATGCTGCGGATGCCGGTGGCCGAGCGGCCCGCGCCGGAGCCCGCGCACAAGGCGGAGGAGGACGAGGGTCCGGCTGTTCCGCGTGTGCTCGACCTGACGCTGCGTATCGGTGAACTGCTGCTGGCGGGCGGCGAGGGCGCCGAGGACGTGGAGGCGGCGATGTTCGCCGTCTGCCGGTCCTACGGCCTGGACCGCTGCGAGCCGAACGTCACCTTCACCCTGCTGTCGATCTCCCACCAGCCGTCCCTGGTCGACGACCCCGTGACGGCGTCCCGGACGGTACGCCGCCGGGGCACCGACTACACGCGTCTGGCGGCCGTGTACCAGCTGGTGGACGACCTCAGCGACCCGGAGGCGCAGATCTCCCTGGAGGAGGCCTACGGGCGACTCGCCGAGATCCGCCGCAACCGGCACCCCTATCCCGGCTGGGTACTGACCGCCGCAAGCGGGCTGCTGGCGGGCTCGGCATCGGTGCTGGTCGGTGGTGACCTGATCGTCTTCTTCGCGGCCGTGCTGGGCGCGATGCTCGGCGACCGGCTGGCTTGGCTGTGCGCGGGGCGCGGGCTGCCGGAGTTCTACCAGTTCACGGTCGCCGCGACGCCTCCGGCCGCGATCGGGATCGCGCTGACGCTGGCGCACGTGGATGTCGAGGCGTCCGCGGTGATCACTGGTGGGCTGTTCGCGCTGCTGCCCGGGCGGGCGTTGGTGGCGGGCGTGCAGGACGGTCTGACCGGCTACTACATCACGGCGTCCGCACGGCTGCTGGAAGTCATGTACTTCTTCGTGGGCATCGTCGTCGGAGTGCTGGTGATGCTCTACGTCGGCGTCCAGTTGGGCGCCCGCCTCACCCCCGAGGCGGCTCTGAGTACCGATCCACGGCCGCTGTTGCAGATCGGCGCGTCGATGCTGTTGTCCCTGGCCTTCGCGATACTGCTTCAGCAGGAACGATCCACCGTGCTGGCGGTGACGTTGAACGGCGGTGTCGCGTGGTCGGTGTACGGCGCGATGCACTACACGGGCGAATTCTCGCCGGTTGCCTCGACGGCGGTTGCGGCGGGGCTGGTGGGGCTGTTCGGGCAGTTGCTGTCCCGGTACCGGTTCGCGTCGGCGCTCCCGTACACGACGGCGGCCATCGGGCCCCTGCTGCCCGGTTCCGCGTCGTACTTCGGGCTGTTGTCGATCTCGCAGAACAATGTCGACGCGGGGCTGGTGTGGCTGTCGAAGGCCGCGGCGCTGGCGATGGCCATCGCGATCGGAGTGAACCTGGGAACGGAAATCTCGCGGCTATTCCTGCGGATCGGGTCTGCCGAGAAGCGGCGGGCCGCCAAGCGGACCAGGGGTTTCTAGCGCCTCTGCCTGTGCTCGGGCTTCCTGTCCGTTGGCGGCCGCGAGTCGTCTGTCAGTAACCCCCGTTGTACGGGGGCTGGCCCCCGCCCTGCTGGGTGCCGTAGGGCTGCTGCTGGCCGTAGCCCGGGGCCTGGGGGTACTGGCCGTAGTACTGCTGGTCGTTGTAACCGTTCGGGCTGCCGTACGGGGGCTGCTGCGGCTGCTGGTGGGGCTGGTCGTCCGGGGTGATGCGGCGGAGCTGGGTCGTCGCGTCGTCCATGACGGGGGGATGGGGCTGGGCCGCCGGGGCCTCGGCGGCGGCGCGCTTCTTCTTGGAGCGGTCGCGGAGGTACTCGATGACGATCGGGACGACGGAGAGCAGGACGATCAGGATGAGGATCGACTCCACGTTCTTCTTGATGAAGTCGATCTGTCCCAGCCAGTACCCCGCGAGGGTGACGCCGGTGCCCCAGGCGATGCCGCCGATGACGTTGTACGTGAGGAACGTGCGGTACTTCATGCGGCCGGCGCCGGCGACGATGGGGGCGAAGGTGCGCACGATCGGGACGAAGCGGGCCAGGACGATCGCCTTGGGGCCGTACTTCTCCATGAACTCGTGGGCCTTGTCCAGGTTCTCCTGCTTGAAGAGCTTGGAGTTGGGACGGTTGAAGAGCTTCGGGCCCAGGAACTTGCCGATCATGTAGCCCACTTGGTCGCCGATGACGGCGGCGAGCACGATCAGCGTGCAGACCAGCCACAGGGGCTGCGTGATGTAGGTGCCCTCGGCCACGAAGAGGCCCGCCGTGAACAGCAGGGAGTCGCCGGGCAGGAAGGCGAAGAGCCCGGACTCCGCGAAGACGATGAGCAGGATGCCGGGCAGGCTGAACGTCGAGATCAGATAGTCCGGGCTGAGCCACTCGGGGCCGAGCGCAAGCGTGGTCACGGGGATGTGGCTCCTGCTGCTGGGGGTACGGGCTGGGGGCTGACTGCTTCAAAGTATCAACGCAGCCGTCATGGCCCAGGTTCCATGGGCGTACTCAGGATGCACTGTGCGCGGTCCCGGTCAAAGCTGTGAACCATGGGCATCGATGAATACGGCGGCGGACAGGGCCCTCGGCCCGACGTCCTCGTCGTCACCACGAACGACGTACCCGGCCACCGCGTGCAGGAAGTACTCGGCGAGGTCTTCGGACTGACCGTGCGCTCCCGGCACCTGGGGAGCCAGATCGGCGCCGGGCTGAAGTCGATGGTCGGCGGCGAGCTGCGCGGGCTCACCAAGACGCTCGTACAGACCCGCAACCAGGCCATGGAACGGCTCGTCGAACAGGCACGCGCGCGTGGAGCCAACGGTGTGCTCGCGTTCCGCTTCGACGTGACGGAGGCGGCGGACGTGGGCACCGAGGTGTGCGCGTACGGCACGGCGGTGGTCCTGGCCCGGGAGTGAGGCCCGCGCGCGAGCGTGTTTCTGATTTGCGGCGTTTGATCCCTTTATCGTGTGCCCGTGGTCGACACCGAGCAGCAGGCGCCTTCCGTCACTCCGTCGACCCCCGCCCGCGCCCTGCTGCCGTCGATCCTGCCCGCGGTGGCCGTCGGCGTGATGTCCAGCCTGCTCCTGGTGGGGGTGGAGGTCGCCGCCGAGGAGCTCCAGGGCGTGCTGTGGAAGACCGTGCCGGACGCACTGGGCATCGGCCGGTACTCCGTGGCGTGGATGTTCGTGATGCTCGTCGCGACCGGTGTCGCGGTCGGGCTGGTGGTGTGGAAGGTGCCGGGGCACGCAGGACCGGATCCGGCGACCGTGGGGCTGGACGCGCCGGTCCTGCCGCCCTTCGCGCTGCCGGGGCTGCTGCTGGCGACCGCGCTGATGCTGGCCGGCGGGCCGAGCCTCGGCCCGGAGAACCCGATCATCGCCGTGAACGTCGGCCTGGCGGTCTGGCTGGGTGGAAAGGCCATCCCCCGGGCCCCGGGCCGGATCTGGCCGGCGCTGGCGGAGGCGGCGACACTCGGCGCCCTGTTCGGCACGCCCGTGGGGGCCGCCCTCGTCATCTCCGAGGTGCTGTCCCGGCAGGAGACGCGCGGCCTGCTCTGGGACAACCTCTTCGCGCCGCTGACCGCCGCCGTGGCCGGTGCCCTGACGGCCACGCTCATCGACCGCCCGAGCTTCGACCTGGACCTGCCGTCCTTCGGCCGGCCGGGCTGGGCGGACCTGCTGGCGGCCGTCGTGGTCGCCGCGGCGGGGGCGCTGCTCGGCATGTGCGTCGTGCGTGCGCTCCCGTACGTCCACGGTGTCTTCCGCCGGCTGCGGCACCCGATGCTGATGCTCCCGGCGGGCGGGGCCGTCCTGGGCGCTCTCGCGGCCCTGGGCGGCCATCTGACGCTGTTCAAGGGGCTCGACGAGATCGCCGAGCTGGCGCACGACCCGGACGGCTGGTCGGCCGGGGAGTTCGCCGTCATGACGGTGGTGAAGCTGGCCGCGCTGCTCGTCGCCGCGTCCTGCGGTTTCCGCGGCGGGCGCATCTTCCCGGCCGTGTTCGCCGGCACCGCCCTGGGTCTGTGCGCGCACGCCCTGGTGTCCGGGGTGCATCCGTCGGTGGGGGTGTCCGCCGGTGTGCTCGGGATGCTGCTGGCGATCACCCGGCAGGGCTGGATCAGCCTGTTCGTCGCCGCGGTGCTGATCGACTCGCCGGGGATCCTCGTCCTGCTCTGCGTCGCCTCGCTGCCGGCCTGGCTGCTGGTGACGGGCCGGCAGCAGATGCAACTGCGGCCGGACGGGACGCCGGTCCGATGACCCCACCTCTCCCCCGCCAACCCTTCCGGAGCCCCTCATGCCACTGAACGAAGGCCCCCGCCGGCCCGGCGAACGCCGCCTGTCGGTCAACCCCTTCTACGGCCCCGCCAACCCGCTCGGCGACATGGCCGAGGCCCCGCCCACGCACCGGCTCCCGGACCAGCCCATGGCGCCGGTGACCGCCCACCAGCTGGTGCGCGACGAGCTGATGCTCGACGGCAACGCGCGGCTGAACCTCGCCACCTTCGTCACCACCTGGATGGAGCCGGAGGCCGGGGTGCTGATGGCGGAGTGCCGGGACAAGAACATGATCGACAAGGACGAGTACCCGCGCACGGCCGAGCTGGAGCGGCGGTGCGTGGCGATGCTCGCCGACCTGTGGCACGCGCCCGATCCGGCGGCGGCCGTGGGCTGTTCGACGACCGGGTCGAGCGAGGCGTGCATGCTCGCCGGGATGGCCCTGAAGCGGCGGTGGGCGCGGCGCAACGCCGACCGGTACCCGGGGGCACGGCCGAATCTGGTGATGGGCGTGAACGTGCAGGTCTGCTGGGAGAAGTTCTGCAACTTCTGGGAGGTCGAGGCCCGGCTGGTCCCCATGGAGGGCGAGCGGTTCCACCTGGATCCGCAGGCAGCGGCCGAGCTGTGCGACGAGAACACCATCGGGGTCGTCGGGATCCTGGGCTCGACCTTCGACGGGTCCTACGAGCCGGTCGCGGAGCTGTGCGCGGCGCTGGACGCGGTGCAGGAGCGGACCGGGCTCGACATCCCCGTGCATGTCGACGGGGCGTCCGGTGCCATGGTCGCGCCGTTCCTCGACGAGGACCTGGTGTGGGACTTCCGGCTGCCGAGGGTGGCGTCGATCAACACCTCGGGGCACAAGTACGGGCTCGTCTACCCGGGCGTCGGCTGGGCGCTGTGGCGGGACGCGGAGGCGCTGCCGGAGGAGCTGGTGTTCCGGGTGAACTACCTGGGCGGCGACATGCCGACGTTCGCGCTCAACTTCTCCCGGCCCGGCGCGCAGGTCGTGGCCCAGTACTACACGTTCCTGCGGCTGGGCCGGGACGGCTACCGGGCCGTGCAGCAGGCCGCGCGGGACGTGGCCACGGGCATGGCCGCGCGGATCGAGGCGCTGGGCGACTTCCGGCTGCTGACCCGGGGCGAGCAGTTGCCGGTGTTCGCCTTCACGACCGCGCCGGACGTCACGGCGTACGACGTCTTCGACGTCTCGCGGCGGCTGCGCGAGAGCGGCTGGCTGGTGCCCGCGTACACCTTCCCGGCCAACCGCGAGGACCTGTCCGTGCTGCGCGTGGTGTGCCGCAACGGGTTCTCGGCCGACCTCGCCGAGCTTCTCACGCAGGACCTGGAACGGCTGCTGCCGGAACTGCGCCGGCAGCAGCGCCCCTTCACCCGGGACAAGGGTGCGGCCACCGGGTTCCACCACTAGCGGCTCAGGACTCCATGACTAGCGGCTCAGCCGCCCGAACCTCCGTACCGCCAGCGGGAAGAACACCGTCAGCAGGGCCAGGGGCCAGACGATCGCCGCCCACACGTGCCCGGACTCCGCGCCGGGGCTGCCGAACAGGTCCCGTACGGCCGTGGCCGTGTGGGACATCGGGTTCCACTCGACGACCGTGCCGAGCCAGCCGGGCATGGTGTCGGGCAGGGCCAGGGCGTTGGACAGGAAGCCGACCGGCCAGACCAGGATCTGCACGGCCTGGACCATTTCCGGCTTCCCGGCCACCAGCGCCAGGTGGATGCCGATCCACAGCATGGCGAAGCGGAACAGGAGCAGCAGGCCCACGGCTCCCAGGAAGGCCGCCGGAGTGCCGTGGGTCCGCCAGCCCAGGGCGGCGCCCACGCCGATGAGGACCACCAGGGCCATCGCCGACTGGAGCATGTCGGCGGCCGAACGGCCCACCAGTACCGCTCCGTTGGTCATGGGCATGGCGCGGAAGCGGTCGATCACACCCTTGTTGAGGTCCTGCGTGACGGCGAGCATCGTGCCCTCCAGGCCGAAGGCCATGGTGAGCGCGAGCATGCCGGGGATCAGATAGTCGCGGTACTCGCCGCCCACGCCCCGGCCGCCGCCGACCAGGTAGCCGAACATGAGCAGCAGCATCACCGGGAAGACGAGGTTGACGACCAGCTGGACCGGCTGCCGCCCCCAGCGGGCGAGTTCCCGGCGGGTCATGGTCCAGGAGTCGGTCAGGGCGTGGGCGGTCACGCGGCCTCCTTCACTCGGCGGTCGTCTCCGGTCAGGTGCAGGAACACCTCGTCCAGCGTCGGGCGGCGCAGCGCGACGTCCTCCGCCTCGATCCCGGCCTCCTGAAGGGCCCGTACGACCCCGGAGAGCGCCTCCATGCGGTCGGTCACCGGGGCGCTCAGCAGCCGGCGGTCGGTGTCGACGCTGACCCCGGTGAGGGGCAACAGGGCGACGGCGGCCCCCAGTTGGCCGGCGTGCCGCAGGACCACGTCGATGCGGTCGCCGCCGGCCCGCGCCTTCAGCTCGTCCGCCGTGCCCTCGGCGATGACCCGGCCGGCGTCGACGACCGAGATGCGGTCGGCGAGCTGGTCGGCCTCCTCCAGGTACTGCGTGGTGAGCAGGACCGTCGCACCGCCGCCGACCAAGGAGCGGACGGAGTCCCACACTTCGGCGCGACCACGCGGGTCGAGGCCGGTGGTCGGCTCGTCCAGGAACAGCACCTCCGGTTCGGTGATCAGGGAGGCCGCGAGGTCCAGGCGGCGCCGCATGCCACCGCTGTACTGCCGGACCGCCTTGCGGCCGGTGCCGGCCAGACCGAAGCGCTCCAGGAGTTCGTCGGCACGCGCGCGTGCCCGCCGCGCGCCCAGGTGGTGCAGCCGGCCGAACAGCTCCAGGTTCTGCCGCCCGCCGAGCTCCTCGTCGAGCGCGGCGTGCTGGCCGAGCAGGCCGATCCGCAGCCGCACGGCGTACGCCTCGCGCACCACGTCGTGCCCGGCCACCTCGATCCGGCCCGCGTCGGGGCGCAGCAGTGTGGACAGGATCCTCACCAGGGTGGTCTTGCCCGCGCCGTTCGGGCCGAGCACCCCGTGCACCGTGCCGCGCGCGACCGTGAGGTCGAGCCCGTCCAGCGCCTTCTTGTCGCCGTATCTCTTCTCCGCGCCTTCGACGGTGATCGCCGTGTCGGCCACAGGGACTCCCTCGCTAGTCAAACTTGACTACAAGCTCGAACGTAACCCCGTCCGAGCCACTCGTCAAATTTGATTAGAGCGCGTCCCCGGGGTGCGGCTCCCCCGTGGCGTACGGGTTCTCCTCACCCTCGGCCAGGAGCCCGACGAACGGGTCACCCTCGTCGGCGAAGGTGTAGGCGCCGCCCTCGATGCGCTCGATGAGACCGCGGGTCCACTCGGCCTCGGAGTCGGCCGTGTGGACCCACATGTTCATGATCTCGCCGATGTGGCCCAGCTGGCCGGGCCCCTCCTCGGGGACGTAGTGCTCCAGGACGGAGGCTCGCCACTGCTCGATCCGCAGGGTGCGCTCCTTCAGCAGCGCGACCGCCTCGGCGCGCGGCAGGTCGACGATGAAGCCGACGGCCGCCGTCTTCGCGTCCGCGCGCTGGTCATAGGTGACCAGCGCCTCCCGCAGCAGCCGGAAGTACTCCTCGCTGCCCTGCCCGGTGACCTCGTACTCGGTGCGCGGCGGGCCGCCGGCCGTGGACGGGGCGATCTCGTGCGCGTGCAGCAGGCCCTGCTTCGCCATCTGCTTCATGGCGTGGTAGATCGAACCGGGCTTGGCCGTGGACCACTCGTGCGCGCCCCAGTACTCCAGGTCGTTGCGCACCTGGTAGCCGTGGGCGCGGCCGTGCATGCGGACCGCGCCGAGCACGAGGAGGCGGATCGTTGACATGCGGCCAAGGTTATGCCTCGGCCACCGCCCGCTGTTCCTCGGCCACCAGCTCGAAAGCCGTCCGGCCGTCGAGCGACTCGCGGATGACGTCGGCGTGGCCGGCGTGCCGGGCCGTCTCGCGGATCAGGTGCAGGCACAGCCAGCGCATGGAGACCCGCCCGTCCGGCGGGAACCAGGGCTGGGGCGGCAGCGCGAAGGTGTCGTCGAGGCTCGGCACCGAGCGGATGAAGGCCTCCGTCTCCGCGGCGACCTTCTCCCAGTACGCCAGCTGCGACTCGACGGTCTCGTCCCTCACCAGCCGGAAGCACTCGTGCCAGTTGCTCTGGTCCCGCTCGACGGCCGGCGGCTCGCCCTTGGCCAGGGCGAGCCACAACTGCTCGACCTCGACGACGTGCTTGAGCAGCCCGGCGAGCGACAGCTCACTGGCGCTGGGCGTGCTCATGGCCTGCTCGTCGGTCAGACCCAGCACCGCCCGCCGGATGCCGCCGCGCTGCTCCTCGATGAAGGAAAGCAGCGCTCCGCGCTCGTCGCCGTGTGCCTCCGCGGGAACGTGAGTGACCATGACCGCCGCCTTTCGTCGGACCGGGGGCCTCTTCCCCCTGACACCGACGAAGCTACGCACCCTTGCGGTCAGTTTCTGTCCGCAAGGACAGCCGCTCTTAGCGAGAGAGCCCTCCAGTCCGACAGCGGGCCGAGCACCAACCGCCCGGCCCGCCCGTCGTCTGGGATGCCGACGCCGTCCGCGACGACGTGCGCGAATACATCGTCGAGCACCTCCATGACGAGGCAGCGATGCTGGTCGTCGACGAGACCGGCGACGTGAAGAAGGGCGCCGACACGGTCGGGGTCCAGCACCAGCACCAGCACCAGCACTCCGGAACGGCCGGGCGGATCGAGAACTCCCGGGTCGCCGTCCACCTCGTCTACGCCGACGAGCGGGGACACGCGGCGGTGGACCGAGAGCTGTACATCCCGCGCTCCTGGAAGTGCCCATCCGGATTGCTGTCGGGCAGCCCGAAACCGCGCACGGCTCTGGAGGGACTGGGCATCAGAAGCCCCCTAGGTCCTCGCGGTGGCCTGTTCCGCTGGACGCGCCGGAGATAGCGCTGTGGATGACGCCGGATCAAGAAGGACTCCAGCCTGATGCATCACAGCGACCGCGGCTCGCAGGCCGAGATCAGGCCGTACCGGCCGCAGTACTCGGAGCCGTCGGCGAGCATCGCCCCGTAGGGGCCGACGGGCGCCGCCCCCCACAGCGGGGCTCTGCCTGGACCCGGTGCGCGCTCTCGCGAACCATGCCCACGCTCGCGGCGATTGCTCGGCCGCCCGCGCACGCCAGCCTCACACCAGGCGAGATGCGCCTCGGCGATCGCCTCGGGCCGCTCGGCGAGCAGCCGCGTCGGCCACAGCTCGTCGCTCAGGTCGTGCCCGGCGGAATCCAACTGGTTGGACATGCCGCCGACGGCAGTCGAAGCGCGGGTGTGAGCGGCCCGCCATGTCCGGTATGTGGGAGGCCTGTGGTGACGGCGCCGTGTACGGCCCCGTGAGGTGACGAACGCGGCCGGCCACCCCGGGCCGGCCCCGCCGGTCCGTCCTCAGCAGGTCAAGCGGCGCTCGGCGCTCTCATAGGTGGCGAGGTTGGAGTCGACGCCCACGACGGTCTTGTAGGTGTAGGTGCCGGAACCCGTGCACTTCCAATACGCGATCTTGGAGCCGCTCTCGAGCGGGGTCCAGTCCATCTCCTCCCAGCCGTACCAGCGGTGGCGCAGCAGGGATATCGTGGCGTCCCTGCACTTGCTGCTGGTCTTGCTGGCCGCGCCGATGATCTCACTGATGCCCTTGTAGGGGGCCGAGATCTTGTAGCAGCTCCGGTCCCAGTCCTCGGCGGAGGCCGGTGTGGCCGGCATCAGTAGCGTGGCCGCGCAGGCCAGAGCGACGGCGGCGCATGACTTTCCAGCGAACCCGAGAGTTCTCATGACAGAAGCTCCTGTCTGCGGGAATGTGGGGGGATACAGGATGAAAGAATCCTTTCATGGGGGCCAAGACAAGATCAAGTCGGCGCGGCCATGTCTGGCTTTCCGTCAAAGTCCTGCGTCACCCTGCCACTTGGCGTCGAACGGCACGGCACGGCGCGGCACTGTGCGGCGTTTCCGTGCTGCGTCGGGCGGGGCCGGGCCCGGGTCCTGGCTCGCGGCCGCGTTCTGCCTCGCCCGACCCGTCGACCTCCCCGGACCGCACCCTTACCACCCGCTGAACAGCCCCAACCGCCACACCGGTATCCAGGCCCTCGACTGCAACCCCGACGGCGGCGGCGCTCCTTGACAAGCCGTTCGGAGACGTCCTACGCGCACTCCTGCGGCGGGCGCGAACACCCGCCATGGGGGAGCTCACCTTCGGGACCGAGTTGGGCGCGGCTCTCGTCGCCTGGAGCGAGGCGGCTTCAGGCCACTGACAAGGTCGGCCCTCATGGCCCGAACACCCTCAGAACGGGAAGCCGCTCCGGCCGTGCTGCACGGAGATCCACTTCAGCGTGGTGAAGGAGTCCAGCATCGTCTCGCCGTTGAGCCGGCCGAGGCCCGAGTGCTTCTCGCCGCCGAACGGGACGATCGGCTCGTCGTGGACGGTGCCGTCGTTCACGTGGAACATGCCCGTGTCGATCTGCTTGGCGAAGTTCACGCCGCGCTCGATGTCAGCGGTGTGCACGGCGCCGCTCAGGCCGTACGGGGTGTCGTTGACGAGGCGTACGGCCTCCTCCTCGCCGTCGAACGGGACGAGGAACGCGACCGGGCCGAAGACCTCCTGCCGCAGCAGGGCCGAGTCGGCGGGCAGGCCCGTCAGCACGGACGGTTCGACGAGGTTGTCGGTCCGCCCGCCGCGCACCAGGGCCGTGGCGCCCTCGGCGAGGGCCTGCTCGACCACGCCCGCGACGGCGTCCGCCTGCGAGGAGTTGATGACCGGGCCGATGACGGTCTCCGGGTCGCGCGGGTCGCCCGCCTTGAGGGTCTTCACCTTGGCGACGAACTTCTCGGTGAACTCGTCGGCGACGGACCGGTCGACCAAGACGCGGTTGGCGGCCATGCAGACCTGGCCCTGATGGACGTAGCGGCTGAAGACGGCCGCGTCGACCGCGTAGTCGATGTCGGCGTCGTCGAGGACCACCAGCGCGCTGTTGCCGCCCAGTTCGAGGACCGAGCGCTTGAACTGCCGGGCGCAGACGGTCGCCACGTGCCGGCCGACCTGGTCGGAGCCGGTGAAGGAGATGACCTTGGGGATCGGGTGCTCGAGGAAGGCGTCGCCGATCTCCGCGATGTCGGTGATGAGGACGTTCAGCAGACCGCCGGGCAGCCCCGCGTCCTCGAAGATCTTCGCGACCAGGGCGCCGCCGACGATCGGCGTGTTCTGGTGCGGCTTGAGCACCACGGCGTTGCCGAGGGCGAGCGCCGGGGCGACGGACTTGATCGAGAGCAGGAACGGGAAGTTGAAGGGGCTGATCACGCCCACGACGCCGACCGGCACGCGGTAGACGCGGTTCTCCTTGCCGTCCACCGGCGAGGGGAGGATCCGGCCTTCGGGGCGCAGCGCGAGCTGGACCGCCTCGCGCAGGAACTCCTTGGCGAGGTGCAGTTCGAAGGCGGCCTTCAGACGCGTCCCGCCGAGCTCGGCGATGATCGCCTCGGATATCTCGGCCTCGCGCTCCTCGATGAGCCTCAGGGCCTTCTCGAAGACGGCACGGCGGGCGTAGGGGTTGGTCGCGGCCCACTGCTTCTGGGCGCGGGCGGCCGCTTGGTACGCCTGGTCGACCTCGTCGACCGTGGCTATGGTGATCGACGCCAGCTTCTCGTCGTCGTACGGGTTGAAGTCGATGATGTCCCAGGAGCCGGTACCCGGGCGCCACTCACCGTCGATGTACTGCTGTGCAAGGTCGGTGAAGTAGGACGACGACATGTGATCCCTCGATCCCTAGCAGACCCTCGATCGCGCCTTCACGATCTGATCACACGTCATCGTACTTAGGTTTCGGGAGAGTTGGAGGTTTCAGGAGAGTTGGAGGAGCCCCCGGAGAAGGTCCCGGCTCTCCGAAGGGCCCGGGCTGTCGCTCTGGAGTTCCTTGAGCGCCTTCTCGTACTGGGCGACGTCCTCGGGCTTGTCCAGGTACAGCGCGCTGGTGAGCTGCTCCAGGTAGACGACGTCCGAGAGGTCGGACTCCGGGAAGCTGAGGATCGTGAACGCGCCACTTTCGCCGGAGTGGCCGCCGAGGCTGAACGGCATCACCTGGAGCCGTACGTTGGGCCGCTCGGAGATCTCGATGAGGTGCTGGAGCTGGCCGCGCATCACCTCGCGGTCGCCGTAGGGGCGGCGCAGGGCGGCCTCGTCCAGGATGATGTGGAAGTCGGGCGCCCTCTCGTCGACGAGGTACTTCTGCCGCTCCAGGCGCAGCGCCACGCGCCGCTCGACATCGGCCTCGCTGGCGCCCTGCATGCCACGCCGGACCACCGCGTGCGCGTACGCCTCCGTCTGGAGCAGGCCGTGCACGAACTGCACCTCGTAGGCCCGGATCAGCGAGGCGGCGCCTTCCAGGCCGACGTAGGTGGGGAACCAGCTCGGCAGCACGTCCGAGTAACTGTGCCACCAGCCCGCGACGTTGGCCTCCTTCGCCAGGGACAGCAGGGAGGCGCGCTCCTGCTCGTCCGTGATGCCGTACAGCGTGAGCAGGTCCTCGACGTCTCTGGTCTTGAAGCTCACCCGGCCCAGCTCCATCCGGCTGATCTTCGACTCGGAGGCGCGGATCGAGTAGCCCGCCGCCTCGCGCGTGATGCCCCGAGCCTCACGCAGTCGCCTGAGTTGTGATCCGAGCAGCATGCGCCGCACCACCGATCCCGGCTCTCCCGCGCTCACGTTCGCCAGCCTCCCCAACGTCTTCAGGGGCCGAAGTCTGCCACTAAAACACTCCGAGCAGTACTCGTCCGGTTACGGAAACGGAATCGAGACAGGGGACGCACGCGCGCGGATTCAAGAAAGAGGCAAGCGAACGGGCAGACAGGGCCGTGAAGATGACGGAAAAATTAACCAACAAGCGGTACGGGACGACTCATTCCGGTCACGTGCACGTGCATCTGCCCTTGCATCTGCTGTACGCATCCGAAACCATGGTCCCGCACCACCGCCGCATCGCACCGACCGCGAATTCCCGGGAGTGCCTCGCATGGGGACGAATGGATCGACCATGCTCGAGCCGTTACGGCAGGGCCTTCCGCCGCTGGACCCCGCGGCCGTGTCCGACGCCGCCTCCTGCGCTCTGCCCGCCCGCTACGAAGCGGTGCGCGAAGCACGGCGGTTCACCCGCAGAACGCTCGACCAGTGGGACATGGGCGACCGTTTCGACGACGTCTGCCTGGTGGTCTCGGAACTGGTCACCAACGCCCTGCGGCACGGCCTGCCGGCGAGCACCCGGTGCGCCACCACCGGCCAGGAGCCTCCCGTACGGCTGCACCTGATGCGCTGGACCGAGCGCCTGGTGTGCGCGGTGCGCGATCCCAGTCACGACAGTCCCGTAGCGCGGGAGACCGACGACTTCTCGGCCGAGTCGGGCCGGGGGCTGTTCCTCGTCGACTCCTTCAGCGACAGCTGGGGCTGGCATCCGCTCGCGGGCGCGCTCAGCGGGAAGGTGGTCTGGGCGCTGTTCCGGCTGCCGCGGCCCGGTTCGGAGCCGCACGCGGAATGAGAAACCGCGGCGCTTCCGTGCGCCGCGGTTCTACGCGCGTCGCCGCGCGTTGAATACCGATTGCCCCGTTTCGGGAAGGGGATGCCGGGGCGTCAGCCCCCCACCAGGTGGTCGAACTCGCCGTCCTTCACGCCCAGCAGCATGGCCTCGATCTCCGCACGGGTGTAGACCAGCGCGGGGCCGTCGGGGAAGCGCGAGTTGCGGACGGCCACGTCACCGCCCGGCAGCCGGGCGAACTCCACGCACGAGCCCTGCGAGTTGCTGTGCCGGCTCTTCTGCCAGGCCACACCACGCAGCCCGGCGGCCGCCATACCGTTGTACACGTCGTGGTCCACAGGTCGCTCCCCGGTGGTGCACTGGCTGGTGTGGCCATTGATGCAGTGGTCAACTGACCCGGATCATAGCTGTGTTCATGTGCAGATGCATGGGCAGATGCACGTGCACGCGGGGTGGTCCTCCGGTTACAGCTTTGACGACTGCTTTACCGAAAGCTCTTGCCTGTTTGACGGGACTGCCCGGCCGCGCGTTCCCGGCCACCGGCGACGAAGTCGGCGGGTTCGGCGGAGGTCTGATGGAGGCGGAGCATCCGCTCGGCTGCGGGCGCGAGGAACCGCGCGGGGGCGTGCGGGAGAAACAGGAGCTGGGGACGCGGGGGCGGGGGCTGCGGCAGTGCCGGCAGGCCTCCATGCGGAAGACGACCGCCGCTTGCGGGAGCAGGGAGAAATGGGCCGCGCGGATGACCGTGACGTCCTCCTCGGGGCCGGTACCGAGGTCGGACCATCGCCGGACAGGCGGTCGGCCGACCGGCCCTGACGGACCGCCCGGCGTGCGTCCCGTGGGGCCTCGCGGCAGATGCATGAGGTTCCCCACCGTCAAGCGTGGGGAACCTCACCCGGGTCGGGACGGTCAGCGGCCGGCGTACGGCATCAGCGGCTGGCGTAGGGCAGCAGCGCCATCTCGCGGGCGTTCTTGATCGCCCGGGCCAGCTGCCGCTGCTGCTGGGCCGACACGCGGGTGACCCGGCGGCTGCGGATCTTGCCGCGGTCGGAGATGAACTTCCGCAGCAGGTCGGTGTCCTTGTAGTCGATGTACTCGATCCCGGCCTGGTCCAACGGGTTGGGACGGTTCTTGACGGGCTTGCGGTCGATCTTGCGGGGCATGTCGGTTCAGACCTCCAGGAGGGTGTCGAAGGCGTGCGGCAGCCGCTGCCAGGCGTCGCGCCCGGCCGCGTACTCGGCGTCGGTCAGCAGGCAGGACTCCAGCAGCCGCTCCAGGCCGTCCCGGTCGAGACCGGGCGAGGTGAAGACCAGGTGCTGGCCGCGGTCGCCGTGCTCGGGGTGCCAGTCCAGCGCGGCGGCGGCGCGGCGCACCGGCGGGACCATCTCCCAGGCCGCGTCCGGCAGGGAGGCGAGCCACGGTCCCGCGCTCTCCACGCACAGGGCCCCGCCCGCGGCGTCCCAGTGGAACAGCGTGTCGGGCTTGTCGGCGAGCCAGAACCGGCCCCGGCTGCGGGCTGCCGCGCAGGTCAGGTCCTCCAGGGCGGCGTAGAGCCGCTCCGGGTGGAAGGGGCGGCGCTGCTGCCAGACCAGGGTGGAGACGCCGTGCGCGTCGGCCTCGGCGGGGAGCAGGGCGCAGGCCGGGTGCTGGGCGGCCGCCGCCGACTCCACGTCGAAGCCGGCCAGGGCGGCCTCGGCCAGCGGGGAGAGCGGGCGGCGCCGCGGGGCCGGCACGGTCAGGCCGTCGGCCGTGTCCGCCGCGAAGGCGCCGGGTGCGGGTGCGCC
Organism: Streptomyces afghaniensis 772; assembly: GCA_000415505.1. GTDB lineage: Bacteria > Actinomycetota > Actinomycetes > Streptomycetales > Streptomycetaceae > Streptomyces > Streptomyces afghaniensis. The sequence goes on along the minus strand of KE354124.1, from coordinate 2,914 downwards.
CGCCAGGTCACCGTGGCCGATCGGGACCTGGCGGGCCGTCGGGTGCAGCTGCGCGAGCAGCTCGCGGTCCTCGTCGTCGGCCTCGGGCGACTCGGCGATCGCGAGGACGGGGGCGTACTCCAGCTGGCGGGCGAAGGTGTCGGCGACCGTGCGCTGGTCGGTGGCGGCGGCGGCGAGACCGCCGTCGGCCAGGTCGTCGCCGTTGCCGAGGTACGGCAGGAGCAGGGCCGGGTCGACGGCGGTGATCACGCCGGTGACGGTGAGCCCGCCGGCGGTGACGACCTCGGCCATGGCCTTGGGCTCGACGGAGTCCCACAGCTCGACGACGGCCAAGGGCGTCCGCCCGGCGTCCGCGAGCCGCTCCAGCTCCGGAACCAGGTCCTCGCGCAGGGCGCAGCAGGCACAGTCGTTGACGAGCGGCGCCTCCCCCGCGTCCAGGACGCCGGTGGCGTCCCGGACGGTGCGGACGACCGTGCCGGCCGCGGCCGTCGCCAGGTCGTGGTGGAGCGCGACGCTGCCGGGCACGTCTGCGAGCAGGCGGGCCACGGCCGCCCTGCGGGCGTCGGCGTGCAGCCCGCCGACGATCACGACGGGGAGCCCAGGAGGGACAGCCACGGGGTCAGCCCTTCTTTCCGTACCGGCGCTCGAAGCGCTCGACGCGTCCCGCGGTGTCCATGACGCGGGCGGTGCCGGTGTAGAAGGGGTGGCTGACGTCGGAGATCTCGACGTCCACGACCGGGTAGGTGTTGCCGTCCTCCCACTCGATCGTCTTCTCGCTCGTCATGGTCGAGCGGGTGAGGAAGGCGTAGTTCGCGGCACGGTCGCGGAAGACGACGGGACCGTAGTCCGGGTGGATTCCCTTGCGCATGGTCAGCGCTCCTCTCGGAAGTCGACATGGCGGCCGACGACCGGATCGAACTTGCGCAGGGTCAGTCGGTCCGGGTCGTTGCGACGGTTCTTGCGGGTCACGTAGGTGTAGCCGGTCCCGGCGGTGGACCGGAGCTTGATGACCGGCCGGAGTTCATTGCGTGCCATGCCGCTATGCTACTGAAAATGAATTCCATTTACATCTCCTGAGCCAGAGAGGTACGTCACCACATGTCCGCGCACTGCATGCTGACCGGCACCCAGCCCGGCTTCGGCAACCGCATCTCGCACTCCCACCGGCGCACGTCACGCCGGTTCGACCCCAACATCCAGTCCAAGCGCTACTGGCTGCCGAGCGAGGGCCGGTCCGTACGCCTGCGGCTGAGCGCCAGGGCGATCAAGACCGTCGACACGATCGGGGTCGAGGCGGCTGTCGCCCGGATCCGCGCCCGGGGAGTGAAGGTCTGATGGCGAAGAAGAGCAAGATCGCGAAGAACGACAAGCGGCAGGAGGTCGTCGCGCGGTACGCCGCCCGGCGGGCCGAACTGAAGGAGATCATCCGGCGGCCGTCGTCCACGGACGCCGAACGGCTCGCCGCGCAGGCGGAACTGCGCAGGCAGCCGCGCGACGCCAGCGCCACGCGGGTGCGCAACCGGGACCAGGTGGACGGGCGCCCGCGCGGTTACTTCCGGGCGTTCGGGCTGTCCCGGGTGAGTCTGCGGGAGCAGGCGCACGCGGGATATCTGCCGGGGGTGCGCAAGTCGTCCTGGTGAGCCGGGGGCTTGCCGGTAAGAGGCCCTCGGGGGTTCGCCCCGGGGCCTCTTGACCGGCCCTGGTAGCTTGCTGCGGGTTCCGGCATGGGCCGGCAGGCTCCGCCGGGGCCGGTCGGCCGGCTACAGCTTGGGGGCTTGCAGTGACTTCGGTGATCTTCTCGCGTCGCCCGGGAGCGAGTCGGCGGGTGCGGGTGCGGGTCGCGGCGGCGGCCGCGGGACTGGCGGGCGTGCTCGTCCTGTCCGCGTGCAGCGGTGACGGCGACTCCGGGAACGACTCGGCGTCCACCCCGGCCCCGTCCGCCACGGCGTCCGCCGGCACGGGCGGCGACTCCGGCTCCAGCTCCGATTCCGGTTCCGGTTCCGACGGGTCGGCCGGGGGCGAGCTCGCGGGCAGCTGGCTCGCCACGACCGACGGCAAGGCCGTGGCCCTGGTGATCACCGGGAAGCAGGCCGCGCTCTTCGCCACCGGCGGCAGCGTGTGCACCGGCACCGCTGGCGAGCAGTCCGGGATGCGGATGATCCGCCTGAAGTGCACGGACGGCTCCAAGGACCGGACGACCGGCATGGTCGACTCCGTGAACGGGAGCAGCCTGAAGGTCACCTGGGAGGGCGGCCTCGGCGCGGAGACGTACCAGAAGGCGGAGGGCGGGAAGCTGCCGACGGGGCTGCCGACGGGGGGCCTTGGGTAGGAGCGGGGTTTTGCCGGGCGGAGGTTTTGTGAGGCCGCCCCGGCGGGCGGCCTGCCCGGGTGCGTGACGGTCCCCGCGTCCGAGATGATCCGTACGTCGGAACCGCTCATCGCCATCACGCACCAGAGGACCCCATGCGCACCTTTCCTCCCCTCGCCCTGGCCGCCGCTCTCGCAGCGACACTCCTGCTGACCGCCTGCGACGACGACAAGACCAGTGGCGACGACGCCAAGAACGCGGACCGGCCGGGCGGTTCGCCCTGTGCGATCGGCGACCTGGGCATGGAGGTCGGGGCCGGTGCGGCCCCGGCGGCCGGGGACACCGGCAACGTCACCGTCACCCTCACGAACAACGGTGCCCCGTGCACCCTGAAGGGCTTCCCCGCCGTCGACCTCTTGGCGGAGGACACCACGACGTCCGTGCCTCCGGAGCAGTCCGCGAAGGCCCAGCCGCTCACCCTGGGGAAGGGCGCCACCACGTCCTTCACGATCACCTACGTCCGGGGCGAGGCGGACTCCCCGAAGAGCCTTGCCGTCCGGAAGGCGTCCTTCGCCTGCCAGGCGCCACCGCGGACGCACGCGACCT
>KE354123.1 GCA_000415505.1 Streptomyces afghaniensis 772 | reverse complement strand
GGCCGCGCCGTACGGCTCGGCGCCACAGCCTGGCGTCCTCGCGCTGGCCCGCGCCGGGTGCCCGAGGCGGCTCGCCATCTCGCCGAGAGCCGCGCCTCCTACGGCCCGCACGACCCCATGCCGCAGCACGACCTCCCGATCGCCTGCCTCACCCTCCAGGTCGCCGTCGCCGAGGGCCGCCTGGCCGACGCCCGCGCCGAACTGGCCCGCGCCCTGGAGTCCGGTTTCCCGCCCGGCACCCAGCGCTACGCCTGGCCCCTGCTGCTCGAAGCCGCCACGGCCGAGGCCGACACCCGGGCGCTGCCGACCGCTCGGAACGGCCGGGAGGAGACCCTGGAGAGCATCTTCGAGGCCGTCAGACGCCTCACCACGAACGCCCCCGTCTGGCTCGCCCACGAGAAGTGGGTCCGCGCCGAACTCCACCGCGCCGCATTCCACGGCGCCGGAAGCCGGAGCGCCCCGGAGATCTGGTCGGAGGTGGTCACCGCCTTCGAACCCCTGGAGCGCCCCTACGACCTCGCCCGCGTCCGGTACCGCCTGGCCGAGTCGCTGCTGGCGGACGGCGGCGAGGCCGACGAGCGCGACCGCGCCACGGAACTGCTCCGCCTCGCCCATGCCGCAGCCCGCCACCTCGGGCCCGGCCGCTCGCCGACGCCGCCACCGCGCTCGCCCACGCGCGCCCGCCCTGCCGCTCACGCCCGCCACGGACCCGGCCATCGCCCCCGCCGGGATCCCGCCGAGGCCCTCGGCCTGACCAGCAGGGAACGGGACGTGCTGCGCCTGGTCACCGCCGGTCACACCAACCGCCGGATAGCCGAGGAGCTGTTCATCTCCCCGAAGACCGCCAGCGTCCACGTCTCCAACATCCTGGCGAAGCTCGGCGTCTCAGGGCGCGGCGAGGCGGCGGCGGTGGCCCACCGGCTGGGGCTGTTCCCGGCCGAATCCGTCATCCCCGGCCCGGCAGGCTGAGGTATACGCTGTAAAGGACGTCGGGGGAGTCGCGGCCCTGGGAGGCTCCGTGTTCAACATGTTCGAGGAACTGTTCTCACCAGGCCGCAAGCACACCCGTGACGAACAGAACCGCTTGGAGCTGACCCGTCAGGACACCGGGGACGGCGATCCCGGACGCGGGCCGATAGACCTGTCGTCCGGGAAGGTCGTCGTACGCCCGCCTCAGGAGCCGGAGGCCGAAGACTCAGAGGACTGACCCCGAGGACGGATCCCGCACTAGCTCACCCGCAGTTCGAGGATCCGGTCGTCCCCGTCCTTCGGGCTGCCCCGGCCGTCCGTGTTGCTGGTCACCAGCCACAGCCGGTCGCCGCCCGCCGGGACCACCGTGCGCAGCCGGCCGTACTCTTCCTCGAGGAACGCCTGCGGTTCGGCCGAGGCCGCGGTGCCGTTCAGCGGGATGCGCCACAGCCGCTTGCCGCGCAGGCCCGCCATCCAGACCGAACCCTCGGCGTAGGCGATGCCGCTGGGCGAGGCCTCGGCCGTGGTCCACTGGTCGACCGGGTTGTGGAACCCGGAGTCGCCGGATGTGCCCTCGGCCTCCGGCCAGCCGTAGTTGTCGCCGGGCTTGATCGCGTTGAGCTCGTCCCAGGTGTCCTGGCCGAACTCCGAGGCGAACAGCCGCTGCTTGGCGTCCCAGGCCAGGCCCTGCACATTGCGGTGGCCGTACGAGTACACCGGCGAGTCCCCGAACGGGTTGCCCGGCGCCGGCTCGCCCTCCGGGGTCAGCCGAAGGATCTTGCCGCCCACGGAGTCCTTGTCCTGGGACAGGCCCGTGTCACCGCTCTCGCCCGTGCCGACGTACAGCATCTTGTCCGGGCCGAACTCGATCCGGCCGCCGTTGTGGATGAAGCCCTTGGGGATGCCCCTGAAGACCGTGTCGGGAGCGCCGAGCTGTTCGCCGGAGGGCTTCTTCTCGTCGTAGAGCATGCGGACGATGCGGTTGTCGGAGGCCGAGGTGAAGTACGCGTAGACCATGTGGTCCGAGGCGTACTCGGGGGACAGGGCGATGCCGAGCAGGCCGCCCTCGCCGGCGGCCGATACGCCCGGCACCTCGCCCAGCTCGGTCTTCTTGCCGGTCTTCTCGTCGACCCGGACGATCGTCCCGTCGTCCCGGGAGGAGACGAGCAGGCCGCCGCCGGGAAGCGGGGCGAGGCCCCAGGGGGAGTCCAGGCCCTCGGCGACGGTACGCACCACCTTCACCGAGCCCTCGGCGGGCGGTGTCTCCTCCGCGGCCTGCCCCGCGGGTGCGGAAGACCCGGGTGCGCTACGGCTCGGGGAGGCGCTCCCGTCGGTGCCGGATGATCCTCCGCCGTCGGAGGAACAGCCGGCCGTCAGCAGGAGCGCGGCGGCGGCCAACACGGTCGGCACGGCTCGACGTTGCACGATCATGGTCCCTTCGACGGGGCAGGTCTTCTCCCTGTCATACACCGCGGGCGCCTCCCAAGTTCCCGATCACGGAACCCGGGACCGCGAACACGGGGTTTGCCCGAAACGCCCCCTGCGCGGGACGGGGCTCAGTCCCAGGACCCCTGTGCCGGCGGCAGTTCCGCCACCTCGCGCAGATCCTCCGTCGTCAGGCGCAGGGCCGAAGCGGCGGCGTTCTCCGTGACCCAGCGCTCCTGCTTCGTGCCGGGGACCGGGACCACGTGCCGGCCCTGGGCGAGGACCCAGGCGAGGGCGACCTGGGCGGCGGTGACGTGCTCGCCGTGGCGGCGGGCCACCCGGCGCAGGCCCGCGACGATCGGTTGGTTCGCGGCCATCATCTCGGCCGTGAAGCGGGGGTGGCGGGCCCGGAGATCGTCCGCCTCGAAGCCCGCGCCGGGCCGCAGCCGGCCGGTCAGGAAGCCGTTGCCGAGCGGCATCGCCGCCAGGAACCCGATGCCCCGCGTCTCGCACCACGGCAGCAGCGTCTCCAGAGCCTCCGGCGACCACACCGACAGCTCGGCCTCCACCGCGCTCACGGGGAACACCTGCTGCACCCGCTCCAGCTGCCGTATCGTCGCGTCGTGCAGCCGGGCCCCGGAGCGGCGGCCGGCCCGCGCGCCCACCGCGCACAGGCCCAACGCCCTTACCTTCCCGGCCCGGACGAGCTCCGCCATCGCGCCCCACGTCTCCTCGACGGGCACTTCCGGGTCGGCCCGGTGCAGCTGGTAGAGGTCTATGACGTCCGTCTGGAGGCGCCGCAGCGACGCGTCGCAGGCCCGTTTCACATACCCGGGGCGGCCGTTGGCGACGATGTGCTGGTCACCGACGAGCAGACCGACCTTCGTCGACACGAACGCGTCCGGCCGCCGCTCCTTCAACGCCCGCCCCACCAGCAGTTCGTTGGTGAAGGGGCCGTACATGTCGGCCGTGTCCAGCAGGGACGAACCCAGGTCGAGCGCCCGGTGCACCGCCCTGAGCGACTCGTCCCCCCGCTGCCGCGACGCGCTGTACGCCCAGCTCATCGGCATGCACCCGAGTCCGACGGCCCCCACCGCGAGCGCCGCCGCGCCGATCGTCCTGCGCTCCACCTGGTCGTGACCCTCCCTGTTCCGGCCACCCCAACCTAACCTCTGGCGTCGCACCCTCCTGACATAGCCTCCTGAGCATGACTGCTGACGTGTGGCTGCCCATCCCGCCGGACGAGATCGAGGGCCTCCCCGAGGGCCTCGCCTACCGCTTCTGGAACGGCGAGGAGGACTTCCCCGCGGACCCGGCCGACTGCGCCTTCTACGTCGTCCCCTACATGAAGCCCAGCCCGCTGTGCGTGCGTCCGATGCCGGAGATGAGCCACGTACAGGTCGTGCAGACCCTCTCGGCCGGGATCGACCACGTGGAGCCGGGGCTGCGGCACCTGCCTCCGGGGGTGCGGCTGTGCAACGCGCGCGGAGTGCACGAGGCCAGCACCGGAGAGCTCACCCTCGCGCTGATCCTGGCCTCGCTGCGCGGTGTCCCCGACTTCGTCCGCGCGCAGGACCGCGGGGAGTGGCTCGCCGGGTTCCGGCCCGCGCTCGCCGACAAGAACGTCCTCATCGTCGGATACGGATCGATCGGCGAGGCCATCGAGGACCGGCTCGTTCCGTTCGAGGTGGCGCGGGTGGCGCGCGTCGCGCGCTCCAAGCGCACCACGGCGCGCGGGCCGGTGCATCCGCTCACCGAACTCCCCGCGCTGCTCCCGGAAGCGGACGTCGTCATCCTGTCCACGCCGCTCACCGAAACCACCCGTGGCCTGGCCGGGGCCGACTTCCTGTCCCGCATGAAGGACGGGGCGCTCCTCGTCAACGTCGCCCGCGGCCCCGTCGTCGACACCAAGGCGCTGCTCGCCGAGCTGGAGGGCGGCCGCATCACCGCCGCCCTCGACGTCACCGACCCCGAGCCCCTGCCGCGCGAACATCCCCTGTGGCGTGCGCCGGGGGTACTCATCAGCCCGCACGTCGGCGGTCCCACCTCCGCGTTCCTGCCGCGCGCCAAGCGGCTCCTGGTGGACCAGTTGAACCGTTATGTGAACCGGGAGCCGCTGCGCAACGTGATCCTTACGACGGGTGCATCCGCCGGCTGATCCGAACTCGAGTACCGTCCGCAATCCTTCGGGCGCGGTGGGTACTCATATATCTATTGATCGTCACGGAGCGTAGAGAACCTATGTCCCTGAGTGACGAGACTGGTGTATCGTCCCGACAGGGGCTGCGCCGCGGACCGTTCGGCGCCGGGGATGGACACTTCGGACTGTGAGGGGGGCGACAGGCGATGCACGGCCTATGGACGAGCGATCCGACGGGGCGGGGCTGCCGGCGGCGACCCTGGCGGACGGCCGCGGGCAGACGCGGTCACCACGCCGATCACGGCGGGCACCACACCCACCACAGCGACCACCACACCGACCACAGCCATCACCGCCGCAGGCCCGGCAGCCGCAGAAGGCATGCCCAGCCGGCGCACCGGGGCCGACAGGACCCGGGAGCGGCGCGGACCGGGAGGGTCCGGTGAGCGCGCCGCCGACCCCCGCGCCCACGCTCGACGGAGCGCTGCGGGCGCAGCCTCCGTCCCCCGGGGCGCTGCTGCCCCGCACGCCAGCCCCGGCCCCCGGCCGGGCCCGGCCCTCCAACTCGTCCTCGCCCTGGTCTGCGCGGGATACGCCGTCGGTTCCGCGCTCGGCTGGGGTTCGGGCGAACTGGCCCTGATCATGGGCGACTTCGGGCTGAGCGCCGCGGCGGCCACCGCCGCCGTGTCGTGCTTCCTCTACGCCCGCAGCCGCGACACCCGCTTTCGACCCGCCTGGCTGCTGTTCGGCCTCTCCTCGGCCATGGCGTCCCTGGGCAACCTGGTCTGGGGGTGGTACGAGGTCGTCCTCGGACAGCCCGTGCCCAGTCCCAGCTACGCCGACCTGTTCTTCCTCTGCTTCGCCCCGCCCGCGATCGTCGGGCTGCTCGTGCTCGCCAAGCGGCCGGTCACCAAGGCCGGCTGGGTCTGCCTCGGGCTGGACGCCTGGCTGATCGGCGGCTCGCTGCTCACCCTGGCCTGGAGCCTCGCCCTCGCCCAGGCCGCGAAGTCCGAAGGGCCGAGCGTGGCGCACACCGCGCTGTCGCTGGCGTACCCGCTGCTCGACATCGCGCTGGTGAGCATGGTGCTCGCGCTGCACTTCAGGCGGTCCGCGGTGAACCGCTCCGCCGTCAACACCGCGATCGGCGCGCTCGCGCTGACCGTGATGTGCGACGCCCTGTTCACCTCACCGCTGATGCACCACGACTACCACTCCGGCCAGCTGCTCGACGCGGGCTGGTTCGCCGGCTCGCTGCTCCTGGCCTACGCCCCGTGGGCCGGGCCCCGCACGCCGGACAGCGACCGGCACGGCCCGGACCGGCAGAGCACGGCAGGGCACACGCGCGTGGTGCACGAGCACGTGCCCGGGCAGCGCAGCGGCCCGCACCACCATGTGCCCCTGCCCGGAGGCGAACTCGGCCGGTATCCGGCCGCCCGGCCCATCGCCGGTTCGCTCGCCGCCCTCACGCCGTATCTCGCGGCGGCCGTGTGCACCCTGGGGATCCTCTACAACGTGCTCAACGGCCGCAGCGTCGACCGCGTGGTCCTGCTCACCGGCGGCACGGTCGTGCTCGCGCTGGTGGTGCGCCAGGGCATCATGCTGCTCGACAACATCACCCTCACCCAGGAACTGGCCCAGAAGGAGAACCACTTCCGCTCCCTGGTACAGGGCTCCAGCGACGTCATCATGATCGCCGCACCCAGCGGTGTCCTGAGGTACGTCTCCCCGGCCGCAGCCGGTGTGTACGGCCGTCCGGCGGAGGAGCTGGTGGGCACGGAACTGGCCAACCTCATCCACCCCGAGGATCTGGGCTGCGTCGTGCACGAGGTGCGGCGTTTCCTCGCCGCCGACCCGGTCGAGGAACCCACTACGCGCATCGAGTGCCGATTCCGCTCGGGTGACGGAGGCTGGCTGAACGTCGAGTCGACCGTCAACCGGCATCACGGCGGCCTCATCTTCAACAGCAGGGACGTGACCGAAAGGGTCCGGCTCCAGGCCCAGTTGCAGCACAACGCCGAGCACGACCCGCTCACGGACCTGCCCAACCGCGCCCTGTTCACCAAGCGCGTCCAGCACGCCCTGTCGGGCCGCCGCGCCTCCGACCGGGGTGTGGCCCTGCGGAACACGGCCGTGCTGTTCATCGATCTGGACGGCTTCAAGGCCGTCAACGACACGATCGGGCACCAGGCCGGGGACGAGCTGCTCGTCCAGGCCGCCCGCCGCCTCCAGGACTCCGTCCGGCACGGCGACACCGCCTCCCGGCTGGGCGGCGACGAGTTCGCGGCCCTGATCGTCGGGGACAACACCCGCGACCGCGAGGCGCGGCAGCGGCACATACTGGAGCTCGCCGACCGTCTCAGGACGACGCTGTCCCAGCCCTACCTCATCGACGGCAACGATGTCCGTGTCAACGCCTCCATCGGTGTGGCCTTCGCGGAGGCCGGCCTCGGCGCGGGCGAGCTGCTGCGCAACGCCGACCTCGCGATGTACCGCGCCAAGGCGGGCGGCAAGGGCCGCGTCGAGCTGTACAAGCCGCAGATGCAGCAGGACGTCGTGCGGAAGGCGGAGCTGGCCACGCGCCTGCGGGCCGCGCTGCACGACGGTGAGTTCACCCTGCTGCACCAGCCGGTGGTGTCCCTGGAGGACGGCCGGATCGCGTCGGTGTCCGCGCAGGCGCGCTGGCGCTCCTCGCAGGGGGTGCTGTTCACCCCGGCGGAGTTCCTGCGCGTGGCCGAGGACAGCGACAAGACCGCCGAGCTGGGCCGCTGGATGATCGAGGAGGCCGTCGAGCAGGCCGCCGAACGGCACGGGACCGGGCTGTCCGCGCCGGTCGTCGTCCGGATGAGCGCCCGCCGGCTGCTGGACCGGTCGATGCCGCTCGGTTCGATCGAGGCGCTGCTCACCCGGCACGGACTGCCGTCCGGGTCGCTGATCATCGAGCTGTCCGACGCCGACCCCAGGACCGGCCTGGACGAGCTGGAGCGGCGTCTGGGTGCCCTCAGGCGGGTCGGGGTCCGGATCGCCCTCGACGGGTTCGGCAGTGGCTACGGGGCGATCACGGCCCTCAGGCGGCTGCCCGTCGACGTGCTGAAGCTCGACCGCAGTCTGGTCGAGGGCGTCGTCGAGTCGGCCCGTCTGCACAAGATCACCAGTGGGCTGCTGCGCATCGCCGGCGACCTGGGGCTGCAGTCCGTGGCCGACGGGGTGGATCTGCCCGAGCAGGTCGTCGCCCTGCGCGCGATGGGCTGCACCCACGGGCAGGGGATGGCATTCTCCGGGCCGCTCGACGAGTACCGGCTGCGCCGGGCGCTCGCTTCCGGCCATTATCCGGTGCCGCACGAACCGGCCGAACCGGTGTTCGCGGGCGGTGCCTCGCGGGTGTACAGCTCGGGTGTGTCCGCCGTCATCGGAGGCGGCACGGCCCTCCGCTCACATAATGAGACTCCCGTCCCACCCACTTGACAGTGAGTGCGTGCCGGGGGAGGGTCTGTGCCATGCGCACCCGAATTCTCGTACTTGGAAAGCGCGTCGGCTGACGCTGAGCCTCGACCGCTCAGCGACCCCACCCGGCGCGCTCCCCTCGCTTGCCTTATGGCACGAGGGGTTTTTTGTTGCACGGGCGCCTTCCGTGCAACAGCCGAAAACCGTACAACCTTCGCAAAAAACCCTCAGCATCTGAGAAGAGAATGCCGATGACCGAGCAGGCCACCGGGGCCCATCACCCGCAGCCCCGGCCCCGATCCGGAGGACAGCACTCCGCCCCCGAGCAGGTGACGGGCGCGCAGTCCCTCATCCGCTCCCTCGAGGAGGTCGGCGCCGACACGGTATTCGGCATTCCCGGCGGTGCGATCCTCCCGGCCTACGACCCGCTGATGGACTCCACCAGGGTGCGCCACGTCCTGGTCCGCCACGAGCAGGGCGCCGGTCACGCGGCCGAGGGCTACGCGCTGGCCACCGGCAAGGTCGGCGTCTGCATGGCGACGTCCGGACCGGGCGCCACCAACCTGGTCACGCCGATCGCCAACGCCCACATGGACTCGGTGCCGCTGGTCGCGATCACGGGCCAGGTCGCCTCCGCCTCGATCGGCACGGACGCCTTCCAGGAGGCGGACATCGTCGGCATCACCATGCCGATCACCAAGCACAACTTCCTCGTCACCAAGGCCGAGGACATCCCGCGGGTCATCGCGCAGGCGTTCCACATCGCCTCCACCGGCCGCCCCGGCCCGGTCCTGGTCGACATCGCCAAGGACGCCCTGCAGGCGAAGACCACGTTCTCCTGGCCGCCCACCATGGACCTGCCCGGCTACCGGCCCGTCACCAAGCCGCACGCCAAGCAGATCCGCGAGGCCGCCAAGCTGATCACCCAGGCCCGCCGGCCGGTGCTGTACGTCGGCGGCGGCGTGCTCAAGGCCAAGGCCACCGCCGAGCTGAAGGTCCTCGCCGAGCTCACCGGCGCGCCGGTCACCACCACCCTGATGGCGCTCGGCGCGTTCCCCGACGACCACCCGCAGCACCTCGGCATGCCCGGCATGCACGGCTCCGTGGCCGCCGTCACCGCCCTGCAGAAGGCCGACCTGATCGTCGCGCTCGGCGCCCGCTTCGACGACCGCGTCACCGGCAAGCTGGACAGCTTCGCGCCCTTCGCCAAGATCGTCCACGCGGACATCGACCCGGCCGAGATCGGCAAGAACCGCGCCGCCGACGTGCCGATCGTCGGCGACGCCCGCGAGGTCATCGCCGACCTGATCCAGGCCGTGCAGAAGGAGCACAGCGAGGGCCACCAGGGCGACTACAGCATGTGGTGGAACGACCTGAACCGCTGGCGTGAGACCTACCCGCTCGGCTACGACCAGCCCGGCGACGGCTCGCTCTCCCCGCAGCAGGTCATCGAGCGCATCGGGAAGCTCGCGCCCGAGGGCACGATCTTCGCGGCGGGCGTCGGCCAGCACCAGATGTGGGCCGCCCACTTCATCGAGTACGACAAGCCTGGCACCTGGCTGAACTCCGGCGGCGCCGGAACCATGGGCTACGCCGTCCCGGCCGCCATGGGCGCCAAGGCCGGCGCACCCGAGCGGGCCGTCTGGGCCATCGACGGCGACGGCTGCTTCCAGATGACCAACCAGGAGCTCACGACCTGCGCCCTGAACAACATCCCGATCAAGGTCGCCGTCATCAACAACGGCGCCCTCGGGATGGTCCGCCAGTGGCAGACCCTCTTCTACAACCAGCGGTACTCCAACACGGTGCTGCACTCCGGCCCGGACGACGTCAACCCCGAGGCCCGCGGCACCCGCGTCCCCGACTTCGTGAAGCTGTCGGAGGCCATGGGCTGCTACGCCATCCGCTGCGAGTCCCCGGACGACCTCGACAAGGTCATCGAGGAGGCGAACTCGATCAACGACCGCCCGGTCGTCGTCGACTTCATCGTCCACGAGGACGCGATGGTCTGGCCGATGGTCGCCGCCGGCACCTCCAACGACGAGATCATGGCCGCCCGGGACGTCCGCCCCGACTTCGGCGACAACGAAGACGACTGAGCGAGAGAGACCGAAGAGATCATGTCCAAGCACACGCTCTCCGTCCTGGTGGAGAACACCCCCGGCATCCTCGCCCGGATCGCCGCGCTGTTCTCCCGCCGCGGCTTCAACATCGACTCGCTCGCCGTCGGCGTCACCGAGCACCCCGACATCTCCCGGATCACCATCGTCGTGGGGGTGGAGGACCTGCCGCTGGAGCAGGTGACCAAGCAGCTCAACAAGCTCGTCAACGTGCTGAAGATCGTCGAGCTGGAGCCGTCGCAGGCGGTGCAGCGCGAACTCGTCCTGGTGAAGGTGCGCGCCGACAACGAGACGCGCTCCCAGATCGTCGAGATCGTCCAGCTGTTCCGCGCCAAGACCGTCGACGTCTCCCCGGAGGCCGTCACCATCGAGGCCACCGGATCCGGCGAGAAGCTGTCCGCCATGCTCAAGATGCTGGAACCGTACGGCATCAAGGAGCTCGTCCAGTCCGGCACGATCGCGATCGGCCGTGGAGCCCGTTCCATCACGGACCGGTCGCTGCGCGCCCTGGACCGGTCGGCCTAAGACCTGAAACGGGCGGTCGGCGCGCCGCCGGCCGCCCGTATTCCGAGACCCTCAGACTTCCCTTCCGCCCCCCGTCATACGGTGGGACGCAACACCTGCACTCCCGAGGAGAGAACCCAAAGTGGCCGAGCTGTTCTACGACGCCGACGCCGACCTGTCCATCATCCAGGGCCGCAAGGTCGCGGTCATCGGGTACGGCAGCCAGGGCCACGCCCACGCGCTGTCGCTCCGTGACTCGGGTGTCGACGTCCGCGTCGGTCTGCACGAGGGCTCCAAGTCCAAGGCCAAGGCCGAGGAGCAGGGCCTGCGCGTGGTGACGCCGTCGGAGGCCGCCGCCGAGGCCGACGTCATCATGATCCTCGTCCCGGACCCGATCCAGGCGCAGGTCTACGAGGAGCACATCGCCCCCAACCTGAACGACGGCGACGCGCTGTTCTTCGGCCACGGCCTGAACATCCGGTACGGCTTCATCAAGCCCCCGGCCGGCGTGGACGTCTGCATGGTCGCCCCGAAGGGCCCGGGCCACCTGGTCCGCCGCCAGTACGAGGAGGGCCGCGGCGTTCCCTGCATCGCCGCCGTCGAGCAGGACGCCACCGGCAACGCCTTCGCGCTGGCCCTGTCGTACGCCAAGGGCATCGGCGGCACCCGCGCCGGCGTCATCAAGACGACCTTCACCGAGGAGACCGAGACCGACCTGTTCGGTGAGCAGGCCGTCCTCTGCGGTGGTACGGCCGCGCTGGTGAAGGCGGGCTTCGAGACGCTGACCGAGGCCGGCTACCAGCCGGAGATCGCCTACTTCGAGTGCCTGCACGAGCTGAAGCTCATCGTGGACCTCATGTACGAGGGCGGCCTGGAGAAGATGCGCTGGTCGATCTCCGAGACCGCCGAGTGGGGCGACTACGTCACCGGCCCGCGCATCATCACCGACGCCACCAAGGCCGAGATGAAGAAGGTCCTCGCCGAGATCCAGGACGGCACCTTCGCCCAGGCGTGGATGGACGAGTACCACGGCGGTCTGAAGAAGTACAACGAGTACAAGACCCAGGACTCCGAGCACCTCCTGGAGACCACCGGCAAGGAGCTGCGCAAGCTCATGAGCTGGGTCGACGAGGAGGCGTAAGCCTCACGGCCGAAAGGGCCGGAGCGACAGGCTCCGGCCCTTTCGGCTGACCCGGGGTAACGTCGGTGGTACGGCGTTGTCCATCCCGTCCGGCCACGGACGGGTGATCCTTCCGCAGCGGCGTAAGACGACGCCCTCGGCGCCACTAGACTGCTGCATTACATACGCGTCAGGCCCACAGCGTCGTGCGTCTTCCACGCGGCTAGCCCCCTCCACCGCCTGCGGCCGTCGGGACGGCCGTCCGCAGCATTGGACTTGTGAGGACTCACGTGAGCTCGAAACCAGTCGTACTCATCGCTGAAGAGCTGTCGCCTGCCACCGTCGACGCGCTGGGCCCGGATTTCGAGATCCGGCACTGCAACGGCGGGGACCGGGCCGAACTGCTCCCCGCCATCGCCGACGTGGACGCGATCCTGATCCGTTCGGCCACCAAGGTCGACGCCGAGGCGATCGCCGCCGCGAAGAAGCTCAAGGTCGTCGCGCGAGCCGGCGTCGGCCTGGACAACGTGGACGTCTCCGCCGCCACCAAGGCCGGCGTGATGGTCGTCAACGCCCCCACCTCGAACATCGTGACCGCCGCCGAGCTGGCCTGCGGTCTCCTCCTCGCCACCGCCCGCAACATCCCGCAGGCCAACGCCGCGCTGAAGAACGGCGAGTGGAAGCGCAGCAAGTACACGGGCGTGGAGCTGGCCGAGAAGACCCTCGGCGTCGTCGGCCTCGGCCGCATCGGCGCGCTCGTCGCGCAGCGCATGTCCGCCTTCGGCATGAAGGTCGTCGCCTATGACCCCTACGTGCAGCCGGCCCGGGCCGCGCAGATGGGCGTCAAGGTGCTGTCGCTGGACGAGCTGCTCGAGGTCTCCGACTTCATCACCGTCCACCTGCCGAAGACCCCCGAGACGCTCGGTCTGATCGGCGACGAGGCGCTGCGCAAGGTCAAGCCGAGCGTGCGCATCGTCAACGCCGCGCGCGGCGGGATCGTCGACGAGGAGGCGCTGTACTCCGCGCTCAAGGAGGGCCGGGTCGCCGGTGCCGGCCTCGACGTGTACGCGAAGGAGCCCTGCACGGACTCCCCGCTCTTCGAGTTCGACCAGGTCGTCGCCACCCCGCACCTCGGTGCCTCCACCGACGAGGCGCAGGAGAAGGCCGGTATCGCCGTCGCCCGCTCGGTGCGCCTCGCGCTCGCCGGTGAGCTCGTGCCGGATGCGGTGAACGTCCAGGGCGGCGTCATCGCCGAGGACGTCAAGCCGGGCCTGCCGCTCGCCGAGCGCCTGGGCCGGATCTTCACCGCGCTCGCCGGTGAGGTCGCGGTCCGCCTCGACGTCGAGGTGTACGGCGAGATCACCCAGCACGACGTGAAGGTGCTGGAGCTGTCCGCCCTCAAGGGTGTCTTCGAGGACGTCGTCGACGAGACGGTGTCGTACGTCAACGCCCCGCTGTTCGCCCAGGAGCGTGGCGTCGAGGTGCGGCTGACCACCAGCTCGGAGGCGACCGAGCACCGCAACGTCGTCACCGTGCGCGGCACCCTCGCCGACGGCGAGGAGGTGTCGGTCTCCGGCACGCTCGCCGGCCCCAAGCACCTGCAGAAGATCGTCGCCGTCGGCGAGTACGACGTCGACCTCGCGCTCGCCGAGCACATGGTCGTCCTGAAGTACGAGGACCGGCCGGGTATCGTCGGCACGGTGGGCCGCATCCTCGGTGAGGCGGGCATCAACATCGCCGGTATGCAGGTGTCGCGGGCCGTGGCCGGCGGCGAGGCGCTGGCGGTGCTGACCGTGGACGACACGGTGACCTCCGGTGTGCTGGCCGAAGTGGCGGCTGAGATCGGTGCGACCTCGGCTCGTTCGGTGAACCTGGTCTGATGCATCCCGGGGGCTGACGCCCCGGACCCCGTTCGCCCCGAACGGGTTCGTCTTCACACGCCGGACGGGCTGAGTTGATCAGCTCGTCCGGCGTTTTCCCGTACCCGGACCCGCCGCAGCGTCACCGTCGCCGCCACCGCCGCCCCGACCAGCAGCACCGCGCTCGTGACCGCCGCCGCGTGCATCCCGCTGGTGAAGGCCTCGCGTGCCGCCGCCGCCAGGGCGTCCCCCGCGCGCCCCGGAAGCCGGTCGGCGACGGCCAGGGCGCCGCCCAGTGTCTCGCGGGCCGGACCGGGCGCCGAGGCCGGGATCTCATGGCGGTAGACGGCCGTGCCGATGGAGCCGAGGAACGCCATGCTCAGCGCGCCGCCGAACTCCGTGCCGGTCTCCAGCAGCGACGAGGCCGCGCCCGCTTTCTCCACCGGGGCGGCGCTCAGGGCCAGGTCGGCCACCTGGGACATGACGGCGACGACACCGCAGGCCAGGACGGCACACGCGGCCAGCAGCAGCCAGAGGGAGTCCGTGCCGACCAGGGCCAGCAGTACGTAGCCGACCGCGGTGATCGCGAAGCCTGCGCCTACGACGTACGCGCGGGGGACGCCGCGCTGCACGAGCTGGGCGCTGACCGGGGCCGCCAGTCCGATGGGCACCGACGGCAGCAGGCTCCACAGCGCTGCTTCGAGAGGGCTCTTGTCCAGGACCGACTGGATGTACTGGGTCGTGAAGTAGGCCGAGCCCATCATGCCGAAGGCGGCGACGAGGTTGAGGACGACGGCCGGGGTGAAGCCGCGGCTCCGGAACAGTGCCGGTGAGATCAGCGGGGACACGGCCGTGCGCTGGCGGTGGACGAACAGCGCGGCGAAGAGCAGGCCGACCGTCACCGACAGGACGTACCGCACGTTCCAGCCCTGAGACGCGAGCTCCTTCAGGCCGTAGATCACGGGGAGCACCGCCGCCATCGACAGCGGAACGCTCAGCCAGTCGAAGCGGCCCTGACCCGGGCTCCTCGACTCGGGCAGCAGGACGGGCCCCAGGACCAGCAGCAGCACCATCGCGGGCAGGTTGACCAGGAAGACCGAGCCCCACCAGAAGTGCTCGACGAGGACCCCGCTCATGACCGAGCCGAGCGCGATGCCGGCCGTCATCACACCCGACCACACACCGATCGCCTTGGTGCGCTGCCCGGGGTCGGTGAACATCGTGCGCACCAGCGCCATCGTCGACGGCATCAGCGTCGCGCCGCCGATGCCGAGGACCGCGCGGGCGGCGATCAGCGTCTCGGCGCTGTCCGCGTAGGCCGCGACCAGGGAGGCCGCGCCGAAGGCGGCGGCGCCGAACAGCAGGAGCCTGCGGCGGCCGATGCGGTCGCCCAGCGAGCCCATCGTCATCAGCAGGCCGGCCAGGACGAAGCCGTAGATGTCGAAGATCCACAGCTGCTGGGTGGCACTCGGTTCCAGGTCGGCGCTGATCGCGGGGATCGCGAAGTAGAGGACGGACACGTCCATCGAGACCAGCAGCAACGGCAGCATCAGCACGCCGAGCGCCGTCCATTCGCGGCGGCCGGCGCGGGCCGGCGGGTTGGGGTTCGTCGTCATGGGGCAGGACTGTACGGGCGTATTAAACGCTTGTCTAGTACGGTTGTTTAATACGGATGTCTGGATACCGGGGTAGGGTGACGAGCCATGGGACACCGTGAGGATCTGCTGGAAGGCGCGAAGCGCTGCCTGCTGGCGAAGGGCTTCCTGCGCACCACCGCGCGCGACATCGTCAAGGAATCGGGGACGAACCTGGCGTCGATCGGCTACCACTACGGCTCGAAGGACGCGCTGCTGGCACAGGCGTACGTCGAGATGGTGGAGGGGATGTCCGACGCCTTCGAGGGAGGCGGCGAGCTGCGCGGGGAGCCGGGGTCGCTGGAGCGGTTCACCGAGGTGTGGGCGAACATCATCTCCACCATGCGGGAGCCCGGTTCGATGTGGCGGCTCAGTATGGAGATCGTGGCCATGGGGGACCAGCTGCCGGAGGTGCGGGAGCATCTCGCGCGGGCCCAGCGGGAGGGTGCGCGCGGCATCGTGACGCTCTTCCACGGCGGCAGCGAGGACGACATCCCCGAGGAGCGGGTGGACACCGTCGGCTACTTCTACCTGACCCTGATGATGGGGCTCATGGCGCAGTGGACCTTCGATCCGAAGAGCGCGCCCGAGGCCGGCCAGCTCGCCGAGGGGCTCCGCCAGGTGATCGAGGCCGCTACCCCGAAGTGACGCCGACGCGCCCCTCGCGCATCTCGACGACCCGGTCCGCGAAGTGCCGTACGACCGCCCGGTCGTGGCAGATGAACAGGTAGCCGAGGCCCAGGTCGTCCTGGAGGTCGGCGAGCAGGTTCAGCACGCCCGCGCGTACCGACGGGTCGAGTGACGACACCGGCTCGTCGAGCACCAGCAGCCGCGGTTCGGAGGCCAGGGCGCGGGCGATGCCGGCGCGCTGGCACTGGCCGCCGGAGAGTTCGTGCGGCCGGCGGTCACCGTACGCGGGGTCGAGGCCGACCCGGTCGAGGAGTTCGGCGACCCGGGCCGGGCCGTCGGCGGGATGCCAGCGGCCTTGGACCTTCAGGGGTTCGGCGATGGCGTCGCGGATGCGGTGGCGGGGGCTCAGCGAGCCGTACGGGTCCTGGAAGACCGGCTGCATACGGGGGCGCAGCGGGCGCAGTTCGCGTTCGGTGAGGGACGTCAACTCCCGCCCCTCGAAATGCACTTCACCTGCGGCCGGGCGGGGCAGCTGGAGTACCGCCAGGGCCGTGGAGGACTTGCCGCAGCCGGACGGGCCGTTCAGGGCGAGGGTCTCGCCGGCGGCCAGGGTGAAGGAGACGCCGTCCACGGCGGTGACCGGGCCGTAGCGGACGACCAGGTCGCGGACGTCGAGCAGGGGATCGGTCATGCGGGCTGCCCCTCCTTCAGGAACAACTCGGTGGCCGGGTGGGGGAGTTCCTCCCAGCGGTGGCAGGCGACCAGGCGTCCGGAGACCTGCCGGGGCTCCGGTTCCGCCGTGTGGCAGGCGTCCGCTGCGAGCGGGCAGCGCGGGGCGAAGGCGCAGCCCGGCGTGAGCGTGCCCGGGGCGGGCGGGGTGCCGCGCAGGGCCGGGAGACGGCGGCCCGTCGCGTTCTGCGGGAGGGACGCCAGCAGGCCGGCCGTGTAGGGGGCGCGAGGACGGGCCAACACCTCGTCCGCCGGGCCGAGTTCGGTGAGGCGCCCGGCGTACATCACCAGTACCCGGTCGGCGTGTCCGCGTACGGCGTCCATGTCGTGCGTGACCAGGACGAGCGCGGCGCCGACCGCCTCCCGCTGCTCGCCGAGCAGGCGCAGCACCCGGTCGCGGCGCTCCTCGTCGAGGGCGGTGGTGGGTTCGTCGGCGACCACGAGGTCCGGTTCGTTGATCGTGGCCATGGCGATCACCGCACGCTGCCGCATCCCGCCGGAGTACTCGTGCGGATACGCCCGCGCCTTGCGTGCCGCGTCCGGGATGCCGACGCGGTCCAGGGCCGCGACCGCCCGGGCCCGGGCCTCGGTGCGGGAGATCCCGGCCACCGACCGTGCGGCGGCGGCGAGTTGGTCGCCCACCCGGTGCACGGGCGACAGGGCCGACAGGGCGTCCTGCGGGACGAGGGAGATGCGCCGGCCCCGGTGGGCCGAGAGGTCCGGGCTGATCGTCCCGCTCGTCGTCGCGCCGCGCGGCAGCATGCCGAGGAGCGCGCGGGCCGTGAGGGACTTGCCCGCTCCCGACTCGCCGACGATCGCCAGCACTTCGCGAGGCCGGACGTCGAAGGACAGGCCGCGCACGGCCTCGACCCCGTCGAAGGCGATCCGCAACTCGCGGACCGACAGCAGTGCCTCAGACTCCAACGGGGGCCTCCTTCGTCATCTTGACCGGAGTCGGGGCGGCTCGTCGTACCCTCCGGCCCTGTGTGAGTGCCGCGCCCGACACCGCGAGGCCCGCCAGCAGGGCCAGCGCCACCGCCGGGGCGAGGGCCGCCCACGGGGCGCGCTCCACATAGGCGCGGGACTCGTCGAGCAGCAGACCCCACTCGGGGGCGGGCGGCTGGGCGCCCAGACCCAGGAAGCCCAGCGAGGCCAGAGCCAGGGCGATGCCCGGCAGGCGCAGCAGGGCGTGGCGGGCGACCGGGCCGGCCACCGACGGCAGGACGTGCCGGGTGAGGATCCAGAACGGGCTCGCCCCGATGGCCCGTTGGGCGGTCAGGAACGCCGACGCGCGCACCTCCTGCACCAGCGCCGCCGCGTGCGCGGACAGGGCCGGCCAGGAGATCAGCGCGACCGCGAGGGCCGCCCCGCCGGTGCCCGGGCCGACGGCCGCCGCGACCAGGATGCCGACGATCACCGGGGGCAGGGCGTTGGCGATGTCAGCGGCGCCCTCCGCGATCCGGGGCAGGAAGCCCAGGGCGAGCGCGACCAGCAGGCTCAGCAGGCAGACGGCCGCTGCCGTGCCGACCGTGGAGGCGCGCCGTGGCCGAGGCGCGCGAGCACGTCACGGCCGAGGCCGTCGGTGCCGAGCGGGTGCGCCCAGGAGGGCGAGGCCAGCCGGGCCGTGGTGTTCACGGCGTACGGGTCGCGCAGCAGGCCCCAGCCGATGGTCACGGCGAGGACGGTGAACAGCGACAACGGGACCGCTGGGTGCGCGCGCACCGGCCGTGCCGGGGGCAGCGCCAGCGAGGCGTCACGCAGGGCCGGGCCCAGCAGCCGCCGCCGGGCGAGCGCCGCCAGCGCGCCCGTGACCAGGCCGAGCGCGAGCAGCGCGAGCACCGCGCCCTGGAGCAGCGGCAGGTCCTGCGACTTGGCCGCGCCGAGCGCGGTGCGGCCGATGCCCGGCACCGCGAAGACCGTCTCCACGGCGACCGCGCCCCCGGTGAGCCCCACGGCGACCATCCCGAACTGCGGGACCAGCGGCGGCAGGACGCGGCGCAGCGCCGCCCCGGCGATCCGCGCCCGGTTCACCCCGGCGCCCCGCCACAGCTCCACCCACCGCTCGTCGAGCACGGCGGGCAGCGCGTCCGCGACCAGACGGCCGAGCAGCCCGCCACCCGGGACGCCGAGGGCCACGGCGGGCAGGACCATGTTCTGCGGCCCCATCCAGCCCGACGTCGGCAGCCACCCCAGCCACACCCCGAACACCAGCAGCGCGACCGTGGCCAGCAGGAACTCCGGCACGGCGGCCAGCATCGCGGCCCACGCCCCGGCCGAGGCCCGGCCCCGCACCAGCACCGGCGTGACCAGGGCGCACGCCAGCAGCAGGGCCACGCCGAGCGAGGCACCCATCAGCGCCAGCGACACCTGGAGCCCGGAGACCACGGAGGGCAGGACCTCGGTCCCCGACACCCAGGACGTGCCGAGGTCGCCGCGCAGCAGGTCCGCGGCCCAGTCGCCCAGCAGGGACAGGGGGCCGGCGTCCAGACCGAGGTCCCGTCGTATGGAGTCCAGGGCTTCCTTCGTCGGGTCCTGCTCGGCGGAGCGGGCCCGCAGCACGGCCAGTGCCGGGTCCCGGCCGGAGAGCCAGGGCAGCAGGCCGACGGCGGCCAGGACGGCGATCAGGCAGAGGAGGCGGGTCAGCGCGGCGGCGCCGGCCGACCGTCGTATCCGGGCTATCACTTGACGTAGGTGTCCGCCGTGACCAGCTCCCGCTCGCGCGGGTCGTGGGCGGCGTCGGTCACGCCGGCGGCGTCGCCCTGGATCACGCGCTCGTGCAGCATGGGCACGGCCGCGTCCGTGCCGAGCACGGCGGCCTCGGCGGCGATGACCGCCTTGCGCCGGGCGTCGCCGGTCGGCGTCTCGCCGGCCTTCTTCAGGGCCTTGTCCACGGCCGGGTCGGCGAGCTGGGGGATGTTGAAGGAGCCGTCGGAGGCGAAGTCGCTGTAGAGGTAGGCGGCCGGGTCCCCGGAGTCGAGGACGGTGGCGCGGGAGAGGATGAACGCGTCGAAGGCGCCCGCCAGCGCGTCGGACTCGATGTTGGCGTACTCGCGGACGTCGAGCTTCACCTTGAACCCGGCCTTCTGGAGCTGCTGTTGCAGCGCGGCGGCGACCTCGGGCAGTTCGGCGCGGTCGGTGAAGGTGCCGATGGTGATCGTCTTGCTGGCCGGGTCGCCGGCCTTGGCCCGCTTCACCGGCTTCCGCAGCTCGGCCGCCCACGGCAGGGCGGGGCCGAGCAGCCCTTCGGCGACATCGGCGCGCCCCTCGTACACGCCCTTCACGATCGACTCGGCGTCGATCGCCTCGCGTGCCGCCGCCCGCAGCGCGGCGTCCTTGAAGGGGCCCTTGTCGGTGTTCAGGTACAGGGTGTTGGTGCGCGGCATGGGCACCTCGGTGATCAGGTCCTGGTCCAGCACCGCCGCCTGCGACACCGGCACCGCCTCGACGATGTCGGCCTCGCCGCTGCGCAGGGCCGCGGCGCGGGCGGTGCCGTCCGGCACGAACCGCACGTCGATGCCGGGGGACTTGGCCTTCTTGCCCCAGTAGCCGTCGTAGCGGTCGAGGGCGGCGGAGGAGGTGCCGTTGACCTTCGTCAGCTCGAAGGGGCCGGTGCCCGCGCCGACGGGGCTGACGGTCTTCCCCCGGTAGGCCTTGGCGGCCAGGATCGACAACTGCGGGGAGCTGAGCCGCTGCGGGACCAGGGGGTCCTCGGTGGCGGTGGTGACGGTGACCTTGTCGCCGTCGGCCTTCGCGGTCAGGTCGACGCCGTCGAGGATGCGGGGCTTGGGGGAGGCGGCTGCGGCCTTGGTGAGGGAGTTGACGACGGTTTCGGCGGTGAGCTTCGTCCCGTCGTGGAAGGTGACGCCGTCGCGCAGGGTGAAGGTCCAACTCCGGCCGGACTGGGTCCACTCGGTGGCCAGCGCCGGCTCGGCGTCACCGTCCGCGTCCAGTTTCACCAGGGTCTCCGCCGTGGACCAGCGCGACAGCTTGAAGGCGTCGTCCGACAGCGGGGACAGCGCCGAGCGCGGGGGCAGCATCATCGCGACGCGTATGCGCTTGCCCCCTGCCCCGGAGTCGTCGGTGGCCGACTGCCCACCGGAGAAGCAGCCGGTGAGCAGGGCGGAAGCCGCGCTGAGGGCAGCGAGGGGGGCGAGACGGGCGGGGACGCGCACGGGACACCTCGGTCAAGGCCTGGTAAATGATTGAAAGCGCCACGACCGTAGCATGATGACAATCGTTTTCAGAAGCGGTCCCGGCTGCCCGGCTGCCCGGCTGTCAGGGCACGGGGCGGAAGCACGTCCGCAGCGCCCAGGCGACGAGTCGGCGATGCACACCGGGAGAACCGTGGCCACGCGCGGCGTCCGACGGCCTGGGTCCGTCCCGGAACCGCCCGTTCGGGCGAAGGGGCTCATCCGGACGGCCCGCTGTCCTGACCTTGTGCGAGCCGGGCCCCTTTCAGGGCCATGTGCAGGAGCAGGCGGTCCTCGCCGTCGTCCAGGTCCAGACCGGTGAGCTTCTCGATCCTGGAGAGGCGGTAGTACAGGGTCTGGCGGTGGATGCCCAGCTCGGCGGCGGCCCGGGCGGCCTGGCCGGCGCAGTCGAGGTAGACCTCGGCGGTACGGGCCAGCTCCCGGTGGACGGGGAAGAGCAGGGCGTGCACCGCGGGGTCGTGGGCCACGTCCGGCGGCAGCGCGGTGAGCAGCCGGAACGGCCCGATCGACGCCCACTCGGCGACGGGCCCCAGCCGGGGTTCGGCCAACGCGGCCCGCGCCGCCGCCGAGGCCTCCCACCAGGCGGTTCCCAGCTCGGCGAGACCGGAGCGGGGCGTCGCGAGACCGGCGGCGGGGGAGCGGGTGCCGGTGCCCGCTGCGCCTCGCCCGCCCGAGGCCGTTGCTCGTGCCGGACTCGTCGCCGCCCCCCGGGCGTCAGGCCCCGTCGGACCGCCCGCCCGTTCCAGCAGGCGGGTCGCCGCTGTCGTCGCCGGGGTCAGTACGTCCGCCGAGCGCAGGCGGATCAGGACGGCCACGCACTGGGACGAGGCCCCCCACGGCACGGTGCACAGGGCAGTCGCGCCCGGCATCGTGCGGACCGAAGGGGCGTCGTCGGGGTCGGCCGTGGGCCAGGGGGCGACACAGAGCACCGCGTGGAGACCGTCGGCGCGGGGGCCGAGGGCGGTGCGGAGTTCCGCGATGGCCATGTCGCGCTGCCAGTCGCGGTCGGCCGTGAGGACGGCCCGCAGTTCGCGGCTGAGGTCGGCGCCGTGCTGGGCCTCGTCCGCGAGCAGCGCCCCGATCCGGGCCGTGACCTGCATGGCGGCGGACAGCTGGCGCTCGCTCGGGCCGGGGTCGTCGTCCAGCAGCCAGATGTAGCCGTGGACCACGCCCCGGTGCCGGACGGGCAGGCAGATCCGGCCCCGGTACACCCCGGCCTCCGGCGTCGGCGGGATGCGGACCGGGCCCGTCGCACGCGTGATGCCGAAGCCCTCGAACCACGCCCGGACGGCCGCCGTCGAGCGGCGGGTGAGGATCGAGCGGGTGCGCACCGGGTCCAGGGCCGACGGATCGAGGTCGCCCTCACTGTCGTACGCGCCGAAGGCGATCAGCTCGAAGTCCCGGTTCTCCAGCGTCGCGGGCGCCCCGAGCAGCTCGGAGATCTCGTCGACCAGCTCCTCGTAGTCACCCCTGTGTTCCGACGTCATCCGGGCATTGTCCCGCACTCCACGGGACCCTTCATACATCTGTCTGAGATCTGCGGCACGGATGCGTGACAGCTGTCGATGGCCGACGATCGGGGGGATCCTTAGGTTTCACGGTGGTTCTCCGCGCCGTACCCGAAGCGTCATCCGCCCGGGGTCCGGCCATCCGTTGGTTGTGCTCTGGAGGTGCCCCGTGCTGGGTCCCGTGATTCTCGCCGCGTCGCGCAGCGACCGGATGCGACGCCTGGTTTCGGCGGCCCCGGTGACCAAACAGGTCGTCGACCGATTCATCGCGGGCGAGGACGTCGACGACGTCGTACCGGTCATCCGGGAGCTCACCGGGCAGGGCCTGGAGCTGACGATGGACGTCGTCGGCGAGGACATCACCAACCCCGCCCAGGCCGCCGCCGCGCGGGACGCCTACCTGGAGCTGATCGACCGCCTGAAGCCGCTGGAGCTCGGCACCCGCGCCGAGATGTCGGTGAAGCTGTCGATGTTCGGGCAGGCGCTGGACGGCGGCCACGAACTGGCCCTCGCCAATGTCCGCCCGGTCGTCGAGGCGGCCGCCGAGATCGGCACCACGGTCACCCTGGACGCCGAGGACCACACCACGCTCGACTCGATGTTCGCCATCCACGAGGAGCTGCGGAAGGACTTCCCGCAGACCGGGTGCGTCATCCAGGCGTACCTCTTCCGCACCGAGGCCGACGCCCGCCGCCTCGCCGCGAACGGCAGCCGGGTGCGCCTGGTCAAGGGCGCGTACAAGGAGCCGGCCTCGGTCGCGTATCTGGACAAACACGAGATCGACCGGGCATACGTCCGGACCCTCAGGACGTTGATGGAGGGGAGGGGTACCCGATGATCGGGTCCCACGACCCGCGCCTGATCGCCATCGGCCAGGAGCTCGCCCACCGCGCCGGGCGAAAGCTCGACGAGTACGAGTTCCAGATGCTCTACGGCATCCGCACCGAGGAGCACCTGCGGCTGGCCGCCGAGGGCCACCGGATGCGCGTGTACACGGCCTACGGCACCGACTGGTACGGCTACTTCATGCGCCGACTCGCGGAGAAGCCGGCCAACCTGCGCTTCTTCGCCCGTTCGATGCTCACCAAGGGCTGACAGCTCTTCAAGGGCTGAGACCGAAACACCGCTCAGTAAGGAGTTACGGAAAACATGGACGCTGTGACCCAGGTCCCCACCCCGTCAACGAGCCGGTGCACGGCTACGCCCCCGGCTCGCCCGAGCGTGCCCGGCTGGAGGCCCGGCTGAAGGAGCTGGCCGACAACCCCGTCGACCTGCCCTGCACCATCGGCGGCGAGAAGCGGATGGGCGGCGGTGAGGCCTTCAAGGTCGTCCAGCCGCACAACCACCAGGCCGTCCTCGGCACGTATCGCAACGCCACGCAGGCGGACGCCCAGGACGCCATCGACGCGGCCCTGGCCGCCGCGCCCGCCTGGCGTGCGATGTCCTTCGACGACCGCGCGGCGATCATCCTGCGCGCCGCCGAGCTGCTGTCCGGCCCCTGGCGCGAGACGCTCGCCGCCTCCACCATGCTCGGCCAGTCCAAGACCGCCCAGCAGGCCGAGATCGACACGCCCTGCGAGCTGATCGACTTCTGGCGGTTCAACGTCTCCTACGCCCGCAAGCTCCTGGCCGAGCAGCCCCCGGCCAACTCCCCGGGCGTGTGGAACCGGCTGGACCACCGCCCGCTGGAGGGCTTCGTCTACGCGATCACGCCCTTCAACTTCACGGCGATCGCGGGCAACCTGCCGACGGCCCCGGCCCTGATGGGCAACGTCGTCGTCTGGAAGCCGTCCCCGACGCAGACCCACGCCGCCGTGCTGCTCATGCAGCTGCTGGAGGAGGCCGGCCTGCCCAAGGGCGTCATCAACCTCGTCACCGGTGACGGCATCGAGGTCTCCAAGGTCGCCCTGGAGCACCGGGACCTCGCCGGCATCCACTTCACCGGCTCGACCAAGACCTTCCAGTACCTGTGGAAGACGGTCGGCAACAACATCGAGAAGTACCGCACCTACCCGCGTCTGGTCGGCGAGACCGGCGGCAAGGACTTCCTCGTCGCCCACCCGTCGGCGGACCCGGCCATCCTGAAGACGGCGCTGACCCGGGGTGCCTTCGAGTACCAGGGCCAGAAGTGCAGCGCCACGTCCCGGGCGTACGTCCCCGCCTCGATCTGGAACTCCGGCTTCAAGGAGGAGTGGGCCGCCGAGGTCGACGGCATCAGGATGGGTGACGTCACCGACCTGTCGAACTTCATCGGCGCCGTCATCGACGAGCGTGCCTTCGCCAAGAACAAGGCCGCCATCGACCGTGCCAAGGAGGACCCCTCCTGCACGATCGTCGCGGGCGGCACCTACGACGACTCCGAGGGCTGGTTCGTCCGCCCGACCGTCATCGAGTGCACCGACCCGGAGAACGAGGTCTTCCGCACCGAGTACTTCGGCCCGGTCATCGCCGTGCACGTCTACGAGGACGACAAGTACGACGAGATGCTGACGCAGATGGAGTCCGTCTCCGACTACGCCCTGACCGGCTCGGTCATCGCGAACGACCGCGCGGCGGCGGCGTACACGGCGGACAAGCTCCGCTACGCGGCCGGCAACTTCTACATCAACGACAAGTCGACCGGCGCCGTCGTCGGCCAGCAGCCCTTCGGCGGCGGCCGTGCCTCCGGCACCAACGACAAGGCCGGCGCCCCGCAGAACCTGATGCGCTGGACCCTGACCCGCGCCATCAAGGAGACGCTGGTCCCGCCGACCGACTACACCTACCCGCACATGGGCTGAGCCCCGCGGCACCGACGGGCCGGGTCACGAAATGACCTGGCCCGTCGGCATGTCCGCGGGAAGACTGGGCCGATGACCACCCGAGTGCGCACCGCCCACACCGCCGACCTCAGCCCGGCGGAACTCGACGCCGTACGGGCCCTGCTGGACGCCGCCTTCGACGGCGACTTCGCCGACGAGGACTGGGACCACGGCCTCGGCGGCATGCACGCCCTCGTGTACGACGGCTCGGGGCTCGCCGCGCACGGGGCGGTCGTGATGCGCCGGGTGCGCCACCGCGGCCGGTGGCTGCGCGCCGGGTACGTCGAGAACGTCGCCGTACGCGCCGACGCCCGCCGCACCGGCCTCGGCGGGCAGGTCATGGCGGAGCTGGAACGCGTCGTCGACCGCGCCTACGACCTCGGCGCCCTCTCCGCCAGCGACGCCGGCGCCCGGCTCTACACCTCCCGCGGCTGGCGGCTGTGGCGCGGCCAGGTGCACGCCCTCAGCCCGCAGGACGGTGTCGTCCGCCTGCCGGACGAAGAGGGCAGCACCTATGTCCGGCCCGCCCTCGCCGGCCCGCTCGACCCCGCGCACGAGCTGCTCTTCGACTGGCGCGACGGAGATGTGCTCTAGGGATCACCGCAGGTCAGCGCGGTGTGACATAGTCCACCGTCTCAGATAGTAGGAAGTCCGAGTAATTGTGGAGACAGACGCTCCGGCCTCCCTTAGTTTTGTAGGAGCCGAACGTCTCGCTCGACCAAGCGAATGGCGGTCGTGAGCCGGGCCCCGTGCAGGCAACCCCTGCGGCACCGCTCCCCGCCCCATCCGGCGTCTCGTAACCCTCCCTGTGCACTCCGTGCTGTCGAAGGAGTCGATTTCCCATGGCCGAGACGACCGTCCGCCGCCGAGTCCGTCACGTCTCCCGCACGAGCGAGTCCGACCGCAAGAACGCCGCCGCAGCGCTCCAGCGCGCCCTCGACCGCAGGGACAACGGCGGAAACACCGGTCACTGAGCGGATCCGCCGGCCACCGAGCCGCGCCGTGACACTCCTGGTCCGGGAGCCGCACCCGACGAGGTGCGGTGCGGGGCCTCACCCCCCGCGCCGCACCTCGAAATGGTCGATCCGCTCACCGCTCGACGCCAGCGCCGACACCTTCAGCCTCGGCGCGGCGCCGCTCACGGCCTCCACCGACAGGAACGAGAACCCGCGGTAGCGCACGCGCGACCACTGCGCCGACTCCGCCTTCGTGTCCTGGCCTTTGGTCCACCGGAACGTGGCGACCGACTCGCGGTCGGCGGTGTTCCCCTCGTAGCTCTCCTTCACGCCGTCCGGGAAGCCGTACAGCTCTTTGCCGCCGCCGCCCGCGGTGACGTACACGATCCCGTCCCGCCTGGGATCCGTCGTCCCGCCGACCGGCACCGGCCTGCCCACCTCGCCGTTGCGGATGGCGTCGGTCCGCTCGTAGACGTGGTTGTGGCCGTTGATCACCAGGTCCACCTCATGCTTGGCGAACAGCGGCAGCCACTCGGCGCGCACCCCGCCGTCGGAGGCGTGCGTGGACGTCGAGTACGCGCAGTGGTGGAAGAAGACGACGATGAAGTCCACGTCCTTCGAGGACCTCAACTCGCCGAGCTTGCTGTCCAGCCACTTGGTCTGCCTGCCCTCCGTGTAGCCGAAGTTGGCGGGGATCTCGTACGACACGTCGTTCGCGTCCAGCGCGACCACGCCGACGTTGCCGTACGTGAAGGAGTACACCCCCGGCGCCGTGCGCGCGTCGAAGCCGCTGTCCGGCAGGGAGAAGCGGGCGAGTTGGCCGCCGTAGCCGTCCGGCGAGTACCAGGCCTCCATGTCGTGGTTGCCGGTCGTCACCATCCACGGCACCGACCTGGCCACCGGCTCGGTCTGCTTCAGGAACCGGTCCCACTGTCCGGCGTCGAAGACGTCCGACTCCTTGCCCTTGCCGGTCGGGTCGGCGTAGCAGATGTCGCCGGCGTGGAGGTGGAACGCCGGGCTCCGGCGCAGCAGCAGACGGTCGTTGAGGGCCGCCTCCTCGCCGACGCCCTGGTCGCCGAACGCGGTGAACACGAACCGCTCCGGCGGGCTCGCGGGCGCCGTCCGGAACGACGTGACGGTCGACCGGTGGCGCGGGGACGCCGGGTCGAAGCCCTCGTGGCCGACGCCGTAGTAGTACGTCGTGTCCGGGCGCAGGCCGTCCAGCGCCGCGTGGAGGTAGTACTGCTCGACCGCCGGCCGTACGCCCTTCAGCTCCGGGGTGTGCAGGTCGCGCAGCTCCGCCTCGATCTTGCGGCCGAGGTCGTCGGGGCGCGGGCCCACCCGGACGTACGGCTTCTTCACCGCCAGCGGCACCTGCCAGGAGATCCGCATCTGTGTCTTCGGGTCGGCACCGAAGGCGAGATGGCGGCCGAAGGGGGTGATGAAGGAGCCGGGCGCCTTCGACGTGCTCGGCGACGGGCTCCTGGTCGGCGCGGCGCTCCCCGGCCCGGAGCCGGAGCAGCCGGTCAGCAGGCCGCCCGCGACCGCGCCGGCCGTCACCAGCGTGCGGCGCCGCGACAGCCGGGTGCGCAGGTACTCGTGCTGTTCCGCCATGCTCATGCGGCGGGCGAGCTCGGGCGGGATGCCGAAGTGGGGGATCTCCATGTCGGGTCAATTTCCCAGCGAACGCCAACGTCCGCCCCACATACGGGTGAACGGAAGCCGTCGGCGGAGTGCGTTCCCCCGGGCGGGTGCCGTCTCGACTGTCCGCATCACGGACACCCTGTGTCATTCCATGGGACGAGGAGTAGGGTGCCCGCATGTCTCGCAGCATCAATCTCGCAGTGATTCCCGGTGACGGCATCGGCCAGGAAGTCGTGGCCGAAGGCCTGAAGGTCCTCTCCGCCGTCCTTCCGCAGGATGTGAAGCTGGAGACGAAGGACTACGACTTCGGCGCCAAGCGTTACCACGCCACCGGTGAGACCCTCACCGACGCCGACCTCGACGCCCTGAAGAAGCACGACGCCATCCTGCTCGGCGCGATCGGCGACCCGAGCGTGCCGTCCGGCGTCCTGGAGCGCGGCTTCCTGCTGAAGCTCCGCTTCGCCTTCGACCACCACGTCAACCTGCGTCCCTCCAAGCTGCTTCCGGGTGTCGCCACCCCGCTGGCCGGCGAGCCGCAGATCGACTTCGTCGTGGTCCGCGAGGGCACCGAGGGCCCGTACACCGGCAACGGCGGCACGATCCGCAAGGGCACCGAGCACGAGGTCGCCACCGAGGTGTCCGTGAACACGGCCTTCGGTGTCGAGCGCGTGGTCCGCGACGCCTTCGCGCGTGCCCAGGCCCGTCCGCGCAAGAAGCTGGCGCTGATCCACAAGAACAACGTGCTGACCTTCGCGGGTCACCTGTGGACCAACATCTTCAACAAGGTGGCCGAGGAGTTCCCCGAGGTCACCACCGAGTACATGCACGTCGACGCGGCGACCATCTACCTGGTCACCCAGCCCGAGCGCTTCGACGTGATCGTCACCGACAACCTCTTCGGCGACATCATCACCGACCTCGCCGCGGCCGTCTCCGGCGGCATCGGCGTGGCGGCCTCCGGCAACATCAACCCGTCCGGAGAGTTCCCCTCGATGTTCGAGCCCGTGCACGGCTCGGCCCCGGACATCGCCGGCCAGGGCAAGGCCGACCCGACCGCCACCGTGCTGTCCGTCGCCCTGCTCCTGCGTCACCTCGGCTACGAGGCCGAGGCCGCCCGGATCGACGAGGCGGTCTCCGCCGACCTGTCGGAGCGCACCGGGAAGCCCGCCCGCTCCACCTCGGAGATCGGCGACGCGCTCGCCGTACGAGTAGCCGGCTGACCCGCCGCTGCTTCACCCAAGCCGCCGGGTCGCATCCGCACCCGGCGGCTTCCGCATGTTCCCGCCGGGTGTCACCATCGACCACCGGGCCGCATTCACCCCGTTCCGTCCTCCGTCGCCCCCGGGCGATAATCGAACGCGAGGCCGCGGAACGAGGGAATGCTCGGACGTCCTAGCACTGGTCACCATCAGAGCTGTACCGAGCGCGGCCCGTCACTACAACCGGTGAAGGACTTCAACCCATGACGACGCCCACGATCGAGCTCAAGCCGTCCGCCAACCCGCTCTCCGCCGCAGACCGGGAGGCGATCCTGGCCAACCCCGGGTTCGGCCGCCACTTCACCGACCACATGGTGACGATCAGGTGGACGGAGGGCCGCGGCTGGCACGACGGCCAGCTCGTGCCGTACGCGCCGATCTCCCTCGACCCCGCCACCACGGTCCTGCACTACGCGCAGGAGATCTTCGAGGGGCTGAAGGCCTACCGCCGCCCCGACGGCTCGGTCGCCACGTTCCGTCCCGAGAAGAACGCCGAGCGCTTCCAGAGCTCCGCGCGCCGGCTGGCGATGCCCGAGCTGCCGGTCGAGACGTTCATCGAGGCGTGCGACGCGCTGGTGAAGCAGGACAAGGCGTGGGTGCCGGCGCACGGCGGCGAGGAGTCCCTCTACCTGCGCCCGTTCATGATCGCGACCGAGGTCGGGCTGGGTGTGAAGCCGGCCAACGAGTACCTGTTCCTGGTCATCGCCTCCCCGGCCGGTGCGTACTTCCCGGGCGGCGTCAAGCCGGTCTCCATCTGGGTCTCCGAGGACCGCGTCCGTGCCGTCCCCGGCGGTATGGGCGACGCGAAGACCGGCGGCAACTACGCGGCGTCCCTGCTGGCGCAGGCCGAGGCCGCGACCAAGGGCTGTGACCAGGTCTGCTACCTCGACGCGGTCGAGCACAAGTGGGTCGAGGAGCTCGGCGGCATGAACCTGTACTTCGTGTACGGCAACAAGATCGTCACGCCGTCCCTCACGGGTTCGATCCTGGAAGGTGTCACGCGCGACTCCCTGCTCGCCGTCGCCCGTGACCTCGGGTACGAGGCCGAGGAGGGCCGGGTCTCGGTCGACCAGTGGCAGCGGGACTCGGAGAACGGGTCGCTCACGGAGGTGTTCGCCTGCGGTACGGCCGCGGTGATCACGCCTGTCGGGACGGTGAAGCGGGCCGGGGCCGAGTGGAAGCAGAGCGGGGGAGAGCCGGGCGAGGTCACGCTCCGGCTCCGCCAGGCCCTGCTCGACATCCAGCGCGGTACGGCCGAGGACAAGCACGGCTGGATGCACCAGCTGGGCTGAGTGCCCGTGCCCACCGGGGGCTCCGCCCCCGGACTCCGGCCTATGCCCACCCGCCGCCCGAAGCGGTCGGACTGGAAGCGCTGGTCGCCTCATCGGCCCCGGGTCCCGTTGCCACGGAACCCGGGGCCGACAGCGCATACGCCACCCCGCCCACCAGCCCCGACAGCAGGAAGCTGCAGTCCACCCCGCCGGTCAGTGCCAGCAGTGGGCCCTCGTACGACGGCAGGGACACCGCCAGGACGCCGACGAGTGCCCCGGCCGCCCAGGAGGCGGTCGCCGGGATGTTCCAGCCGGCGTGGTACCAGTAGACGCCGCCCCGGGCGCGGCGGTTGAAGACCTGGAGGGCGTCCGCGTCGTACATCCCGCCGCAGCGGGCGAAGCCGATGAGGGTGATGACCGCCCAGGGTGTGCCGATGGCCGTCAGCAGCAGCACGAAGGACGTCATCGCGTTCTGCGCGGTCGAGTAGTAGTGCCCGGCGAAGACGCAGGCCGTGGCCACCACGGCGACCGTGTACGTGGCCCTGGCCCGGGAGGCGCGCGGCAGGATCGCGTCGAGGTCGAGGCCCATCGAGTAGAGCATCAGACCCGCGTTGCCGACCGAGCCGGCGGAGGCCGCGAGCAGCAGCGGGACGAGGTACCAGGCGGGGGCGGCGGAGACGAGCGGGCCCGCGTAGTCGAGGGCGGCTCCGGCCGCGTACGCCGTGAAGGTGCCGAAGAGCTGCGGCACCAGCAGGCCCAGCATCAGCCCCAGCCAGGTCGCGTGCAGCACCTTGCGTGCGGAGTGGCGGGCCGGGGAGATGTAGCGGGTGTAGTCGCCGAGGAGGGTGATGAAGGCGATCGGCCCTGACAGCCCGGCGGCCACGGCCGCGAGCAGCCAGGTCGGCCAGAACCCGCCCAGCAGATAGCCGCCGGTCTCCGGCAGCGCGGCGGTGGTGAAGCCGGGCGCGTAGGCGATCACGCCGAGCGCCAGCAGGGCCGTCATGCCGAAGGCGAGGATCCGGGACATGGCGAGCAGCACCCGGTAGCCGTACACCGCGCCCGCGACGGTGGCCGCGGCGAGCAGCCCGTAGACGATCCCGTACGACACCCCGTCCTGCGGCAGCCCGGCCAGCCGGCCCAGCACGCCCACCATCACGTCCCCGCCGATCCACACGGTCAGCGCGGTGTAGCCGAGGGCCAGCAGCAGGCCGACCACGGAGCCGACCAGCCGCCCGCGGACCCCGAACTGGGCGCCGGACGAGGTCGACAGGTTGGTGCCGGTGCGCAGCGAGACCAGGGCGAGGGGGGCCGTGAGCACCACTCCCACCACCGTGCCCGCCAGTACCGCGCTGACCGACGACCACCAGTCCAGGCCGAAGGACGGCGGCAGCCAGCCGAAGACGATCACGCCCAGGCAGAGGTTGGAGCCGAGCAGGATCGAGACGAGGTCGCGTGGCCCGCTGGTGCGTTCCTCCTCGGGGATGGTGTCGACTCCGCGCTGTTCGATCGGCATGCTTGTCTCCCTCGGTTAGAGCGACGTTCAATGTGATGGGCGTGAAGGCTCGACGTCAACCTTCCGGTGGAGGGAATTTCATGTTTAGAGTGATGCTCTAAATGGAGGGAGTGACATGCGGCTGACCCCGACCGAACGCGACCGGCTGCTGCTCTTCGGTGCCGCCGAGCTCGCCCGCGCCCGCAGGGCCAGGGGACTGAGGCTCAACGTCCCCGAGGCGACCGCGCTCATCGCCGACACGGTGTGCGAGGCCGCCCGGGACGGCCAGCGGCTCGCGGAGGCCGTCGAGGCCGCCCGGTCCGTCCTCGGGCCCGACGACGTGCTGCCCGGCGTCGCCGACGTCGTGACCGAGGTGCACGTCGAGGCGGTCTTCGACGACGGCTCGCGGCTCGCGGTCGTCAGCGATCCGATCGGCGCCGGCCTCGGCGACCGGGCCCCGGGCGCCCTGCTGCCGGGGCCCGAGCACGCCGAGCCCGAGGCGGTCGTACGGCTGACGGTCACCAACACCGCCACCGTGCCCGTCTCCGTCACCTCCCACTTCCACCTCTTCGAGGCCAACCCTCGGCTCGCCTTCGACCGCGGGCGGGCCTACGGCATGCGCCTGGCCGTGCCCGCCGGGTCCTCCGTGCGGTTCGGGCCGGGGGAGAGCGCCGAGGTGGGGCTGGTGCCGATCGGGGGCGAGCGGGTCGCGATCGGCTTCGCCGGACTCGTCGACGGGCCGCTGGACGCACCGGGCGCGAAGGAGGAGGCCCTGCGGCGGGCCGCCGCCTGCGGATACCTCGGCGTACCGGAAACACCTGATCAGGAGGTCGAGCGATGAGCCGCCCAGGAGGCCACCCCGCCGAGGCCCGCCGCCTCACCCCGTACGAGTACGCCGCCACCCACGGCCCCCGCGCCGGCGACCGCATCCGCCTCGGCGACTCCGGCCTGATCGTCCGCGTCGAGTCCGACGCCCAGCGGTACGGCGACGAGTTCCTCGCCGGGTTCGGCAAGACCGCCCGTGACGGGCTGCACCTCAAGGCCGCCGCCGTCCGGGAGACGTGTGACGTCGTCATCAGCAACGTCGTGGTGATCGACGCCGTGCAGGGCATCCGGAAGGTCTCCATCGGCATCCGCGAGGGGCGGATCTGCTCGATCGGGCGGGCCGGTAACCCCGACACTCTCGACGGCGTCGACGTCGTCGTCGGCACCGGGGCGTCCATCGTGTCCGGCGAGGGGCTCATCGCCACGGCCGGAGCCGTCGACACCCACGTCCACCTGCTGTCGCCGCGCGTCATGGAGGCCTCGCTCGCCTCCGGCGTGACCACGGTCATCGGGCAGGAGTTCGGTCCCGTGTGGGGTGTCGGCGTCAACTCGCCCTGGGCGCTGCGGCACGCGTTCAACGCGTTCGACGCCTGGCCCGTCAACATCGGCTTCCTGGGGCGGGGTTCCTCCTCCCACCCGGCGCCCCTGGTCGAGGCGCTCGCCGAGGGCGGCGCCTGCGGCTTCAAGGTGCACGAGGACATGGGCGCGCACACCCGTGCTCTGGACACCGCGCTGCGCGTAGCCGAGGAGCACGACGTCCAAGTCGCCCTGCACAGCGACGGGTTGAACGAGTGCCTGTCCGTGGAGGACACCCTGCGGGTGCTGGAGGGCCGGACCATCCACGCCTTCCACATCGAGGGCTGCGGTGGCGGGCACGTCCCGAACGTCCTGAAGATGGCGGGCGTGCCGAACGTCATCGGCTCCTCCACCAACCCGACCCTGCCCTTCGGGCGGGACGCCGTCGCCGAGCACTACGGCATGATCGTCTCCGTCCACGACCTCAAGCCCGACCTGCCCGGCGACGCCGCCATGGCCCGCGACCGCATCCGCGCCGGA
This sequence comes from Streptomyces afghaniensis 772, assembly GCA_000415505.1. GTDB lineage: Bacteria > Actinomycetota > Actinomycetes > Streptomycetales > Streptomycetaceae > Streptomyces > Streptomyces afghaniensis. The sequence continues at coordinate 16,358 of KE354123.1, read as the reverse complement.
ACCATGGGCGCCGAGGACGTCCTGCACGACCTGGGCGCGATCGGCATCACCTCCTCGGACGCGCAGGGCATGGGGCGCGCGGGCGAGACGGTCCGCCGTACCTTCGCCATGGCCGGGAAGATGAAGGCCGAGTCCGGCGCCCCGGATGCCGGTCACGACAACGAACGCGTCCTGCGGTACATCGCCAAGCTGACCGTCAACCCGGCCATCGCGCACGGACTCGCGCACGAGGTGGGGTCCCTGGAGGCCGGCAAGCTCGCCGACATCGTGCTGTGGCGGCCGGAGTACTTCGGGGCGAAGCCGCAGCTCGTGCTGAAGGCTGGCTTCCCGGCGTACGGCGTGACCGGCGACCCGAACGCGGCGACGGACACCTGCGAACCCCTCGTGCTGGGACCGCAGTTCGGCGCGCACGGGGCGACACCGGCCGACATCTCGGTGGCGTTCGTCGCGCAGGCAGCCTTGGACCAGGGGCGCGACACCATGCCCACCCGCCGCCGCAGGGTCGCCGTGCGCGGCACGCGCGGTATCGGCCCGGCCGACCTGCGCCTCAACTCCCGTACCGGGGCCGTCGACGTCGACCAGCGCACCGGCCTCGTCACCCTCGACGGCGAGCCGTTGCGCTCCGCACCGGCCGAGTCCGTCTCCCTCAACCGTCTCTACTTCCTCTGAGGTTCACGATGTCCGCAGCCGCCGACGGCTTCCGCATGCCCGCCGAATGGGCCCCGCACGAGCGCACCTGGATGGCCTGGCCCGGCCCGAACCCGACGTTCGACGACCCGGAGGACCTGGCCGCCGCCCGGACCGCCTGGGCGTCGGTGGCTCGCGCGGTCCGCCGGTTCGAGCCGGTGACGGTGGTGTGCGGCCCGGGGCAGTCGGACCAGGCGCGTGCGCTGCTGGGGAAGGGGATCGAGACCGTCGAGCGTGACCTCGACGACGCCTGGATGCGCGACATCGGCCCGACGTTCCTGACCGACGGGCGTGGCGGACTGGCCGCCGTCGACTGGACCTTCAACGGCTGGGGCGCCCAGAGCTGGGCCCGCTGGGAGCACGACGCGAAGATCGCCGCGCACGTCGCGGACCTCGCGGGGGCACGGACGTACGCCTCGCGGCTCGTCAACGAGGGCGGGGCGATCCATGTGGACGGCGAGGGGACGGTCCTGCTGACCGAGACCGTTCAACTGGGTCCCGAGCGCAACCCCGGCTGGACGCGGGAGGAGGTCGAGGCCGAGATCCACGCCCTGCTCGGCACCCGCAAGGCGATCTGGCTGCCGCGCGGCCTGACCGGCGACTACCCCCCGCACGGCTTCGGCACCCTCGGCCACGTCGACATCGTCGCGGCCTTCGCCCGCCCCGGCGTGATCGTGGCCCATGCGCAGCCCGACCCGGCGCACCCCGACCACGAGGTGACGAAGGAGATCACCGGCCTGCTGAGGTCGCAGACGGACGCGCGGGGCCGCCGCCTGGAGGTCGTCGAGGTGCCCGCCCCCACCGTCCTGGAGACCGACGGCCACTGGGCCGACTACTCCTACATCAACCACTACCTCTGCAACGGCGGCGTGGTCCTGTGCGGCTTCGACGACCCGCGCGACGAACTCGCGGCCGGCATCTTCCGCCGTCTCTTCCCGGAGCGGACCGTGACACTGGTGGACGCCCGTACGATCTTTGCCGGCGGTGGAGGCATCCACTGCATCACCCAGCAACAGCCGAGGATCTGACACCCGGGAGAGCAGATGGCCGGTGGGCGCAGGCAGGCCCCGCCCCGCGAGGACGTGCTCGCCGCCGCCATGGAGATGATCGCCGAGCGCGGCCTGGAGAAGCTCACCATGGCGGCGCTCGGCCGCGAGGTCGGCATGAGCAGCGGCCACCTGCTCTACTACTTCGGCTCCAAGGACGAGCTGCTGCTGCGCACCCTGGAGTGGAGCGAGGGCCGGCTGGGCGCCGAGCGCGGACGGCTGCTGGCCCGGGCCGCCACCGCCCGCGAACGCCTCGACGCCTACGTCGACCTGTACGTCCCCGACGGCCACCGGGACCCGCACTGGATCCTGTGGCTGGAGGTCTGGAACCGCTCGCAGAGCGCTGCCGTCGACTCGGACGCCCGCGACCGGCAGGCCGCCATCGAGGGCGTCTGGCACCGCGACCTGGTCGCCCTGCTCGCCGAGGGCATCTCGCGGGGCGAGTTCCGCAGCGTCGACCCGGACCGGTTCGCCACCCGCCTGCGCGCGCTGCTGGACGGCTTCGCCATCCATGTGGCGATCGGCCTGCGCGGCACCGACCGGGCCCAAGTCCTCAGGCACGTGCACGAGTTCCTCGCCGACAGCCTCCTCGCGGACGCCTGAACGCCTGCCCGGGTTGTACTCAAAACGACGGATTGACCCTGTGGCTCGCGGTGCTGTTGGCTCTGGGGGAGCCCTCGGCGCGGGGCCGGGGGAGAAGCGTCAACGGGGAACACAGGGGGAACAGCACATGACCAGCACCACAAGGGTCACGTCCGGCGCGCTCGGCGTGGCTCTGGCCGTCACACTCGGCGGCCTCGCCGCGCTGCCCGCCAGCGCCGCTCCGGAGGCGCCGCGGACCGAGAAGGCGAGCGTCGCCCCGGACGGCGCCGAGGGCAACGGCGACTCCGGAGGGCCGAGCCTGAGCGCCGACGGCCGCCGTCTGGCCTTCGTCTCCAGCGCCGACAACCTCGTCGCCGGTGACACCGACGGCGCCGCCGACGCCTTCGTGCGCGACCTGCGGACCGGCACGACCCGGCTGGCCAGTACCGGTGCGGACGTCGGCCCGGTCGACGACGTCGCCCTCAGCGGCAACGGCCGCTACTTGGCGTTCGGCGCCACCGGCACCGGCGACGGCCGCAGCCACATCTGGGTCAAGGACCTGAAGTCCGGCGCGCTCCAGCGCATCGAGGACACCGTCGACACGGGCTACGACTCCGGCCGGCGGCCCGCCCTCAGCGCCGACGGCCGCTACGTCGCCTTCATCGCCCAGCGCTCGGACCTCACGCCGTCCGACGACGGCTGGGGACGCGTCTACCGGGTCGACCGGACCACCGGCGAGGCCGTCCGCGTCAGCCAGGTGCCCGCCGCAGGCGACCGGAAGACCGCCGCCACCAACCCGTCCATCAGCGCCGACGGCAAGCGCGTCGGCTACCAGTTCTTCATCCCGCACCCGGCCCCGGGCGACTGGAGCGACGCCTACGTCCGTGACGTGCCGAGCGGCGAGCTGTTCCACGCAGACCGGGCGCCGGACGGGGTGAAGTCCGACGGACAGACCGAGTTCCCGCAGGTCAGCGCCGACGGGCGGTACGCCCTGTTCAACTCGCTCGACTCGCGGCTCACCCCGGGCGACACCAACAAGGGACACAACGTCTTCGTCCGCGACCTCAGGACGGGCGAGCTGCGCCGCATCGACGCCGCCGACCCGGCCGCGTTCACCGCGAATCCGCAGCTCAGCGCCGACAACCGGTATCTGGCCTTCGTCTCGGCCGACCCGGGCGACACGCACCACACCACCCGCGCGTACGTCCGCGACCTGCGCACCGGGCGCACGGTCCTCGCCAGCCCGGACGCCCAGGGCGGGCCGAACGACCAGGGCGTGTCCGCCCCGGTGATCGACCGGCACGGCCGCCGGCTCGCCTTCAGCAGCTCCGCGCCCGACCTCGTCCCGGGCGACACGTACGACACCTCGCACGTCTACGTCCGTCACCTGAAGTGACCGACCGCATCCTGAGACAACCGTGATCCCGGCACGGGGGTTGTGCCAGACTGCCCCCGTGCTCTCGTTCGCCATGATTATTGGCAGCAGGCGCGCCGGTCCGCAGTGACCGCCACGTACGACCAGGTACGGGCGGACACCGTCGTCCTCGACCCGCGCGCAGACCTCTCGCACCCGCGAGGGGTTTTTCGCATTTCTGGCCCACCCGCAGTCAGGAGCGAGAGCGCGAGGGAGTATGTGGGGGCGGTGGAGCCGGTCATTCCGGTACGACCGAGATCCAATCCTCAGGAGCCTTGACACCATGACCGCTACCAGCGAGCTCGACGATTCCTTCCACGTCTTCGACACCACCCTCCGCGACGGCGCCCAGCGGGAGGGCATCAACCTCACCGTCGCGGACAAGCTGGCCATCGCTCGGCACCTGGACGACTTCGGCGTGGGCTTCATCGAGGGCGGCTGGCCGGGCGCGAACCCCCGGGACACCGAGTTCTTCGCCCGCGCCCGCCAGGAGATCGACTTCCGGCACGCCCAGCTGGTCGCGTTCGGCTCCACCCGCCGCGCCGGTGCCACCGCCGCCGAGGACCCGCAGGTCAGGGCGCTCCTGGAGTCCGGCGCGCAGGTCATCACGCTGGTCGCCAAGTCGCACGACCGTCATGTCGAACTCGCCCTGCGCACCACGCTCGACGAGAACCTGGCGATGGTCCGCGACACGGTGTCCTTCCTGAAGGAACAGGGCCGCCGGGTCTTCGTCGACTGCGAACACTTCTTCGACGGCTACCGCGCGAACCCCGAGTACGCGAAGTCGGTCGTCCGTACGGCCTCGGAGGCCGGCGCGGACGTGGTGGTCCTCTGCGACACCAACGGCGGCATGCTCCCGGCGCAGATCCAGGCGGTCGTCGGCACGGTCCTGGCCGACACGGGCGCCCGCCTCGGCATCCACGCCCAGGACGACACCGGCTGCGCGGTGGCGAACACCCTGGCCGCCGTCGACGCGGGCGCGACGCACGTCCAGTGCACGGCCAACGGCTACGGCGAACGCGTCGGCAACGCCAACCTCTTCCCGGTCGTGGCGGCCCTGGAGCTCAAGTACGGCAAGCAGGTCCTGCCCGAGGGCCGGCTGCGCGAGATGACGCGCATCTCGCACGCGATCGCCGAGGTCGTCAACCTCACGCCCTCCACGCACCAGCCCTACGTAGGCCTCTCGGCCTTCGCGCACAAGGCCGGCCTGCACGCCTCGGCCATCAAGGTCGACCCGGACCTGTACCAGCACATCGACCCCGAGCAGGTCGGCAACACCATGCGGATGCTGGTCTCCGACATGGCCGGCCGCGCCTCCATCGAGCTCAAGGGCAAGGAACTCGGCGTCGACCTCGGCGGCGACCGCGAACTGGTCGGCCGGGTGGTCGAGCGAGTGAAGGAACGCGAACTCAGGGGCTACACGTACGAAGCGGCCGACGCGAGCTTCGAGATCCTCCTGCGCACCGAGGTCCAGGGCAAGCCGCTGCGCTACTTCGAGGTCGAGTCCTGGCGCGCCATCGTCGAGGACCGGCCCGACGGCTCCCACGCCAACGAGGCCACGGTCAAGCTCTGGGCCAAGGGCGAGCGCATCGTCGCCACGGCCGAGGGCAACGGCCCGGTCAACGCGCTGGACCGGGCCCTGCGCGTGGGTCTGGAGAAGATCTACCCGCAGCTCGCCAAGCTGGAGCTGGTGGACTACAAGGTCCGCATCCTGGAGGGCAAGCACGGCACCAACTCGACGACCCGCGTGCTGATCTCCACGTCCGACGGCACGGGCGAGTGGGCGACGGTGGGCGTGGCCGACAACGTCATCGCCGCGAGCTGGCAGGCCCTGGAGGACGCGTACACGTACGGGCTGCTGCGAGCGGGAGTGAGCCCGGCCGAGTAGGCGGGTGGCGACGGCGCCTTGCGCGCCGTCGCCTCAGCCGATCCATTGCGTCCGTCTGTGTCGATTCTGTGCCGATTCGGGTAGCTTCGAACATATGAAGGCCGCAACGGTGCGTACCCTCGTACGTTTGCTGATCGTGCCGGTCGTCGCCGTACTGGCGGCGCTCATGGTCGGTGCGCCCGGGGCGCACGCGGCCACCGACCTCTCGAAGGTCGCCGCGGAACTGCGCGAGAGCCCGGTCTACGTCGATCCCGCCGCTCGCGGGCAGCTGGCCGCGTCGGACGCCGAGGCGCTCGCCGACAAGATCAAGGACGCGGACAAGCCCGTCTTCGTGGCGGTCCTGCCTGCCGACGTCCCCACGCAGGACCTCTTCCGCAACCTCCGCACCGAGACCGGCATCACCGGTCTGTACGGCATCCGCCTCGGAGACCGGTTCGACGCCCGTGCGGACAGCTCGGTGATGAGCAGCCAGGCGGTGGCCAACCTGGTCACGGCCGTCAGGGGCGCGGGCGATGCCAAGGCCCAGCTGAACGACTTCGTCGACGACGCCCTGCGTAACGTGGGCGGCTCGGCGCCCAGCAGCTGGAGCGACGGCTCGGGTACCGACGTGCCGGTCGGCGGCCTGGTCACGTTCGGCGCGCTGGTCGCGGCCGGTGGCGCGGGCGCCTACGCGCTGGTCCGCCGCAACCGCCGCCGCCACGAGGAGGAGCAGCGGGCCGCGCTGGAGAAGCTGCGCGTGGTGGTCGACGAGGACATCACCGCCTTCGGCGAGGAACTCGACCGCCTCGACTTCCACCCCGGCGAACCCGGTGCCGACGACGCGATGCGCGCCGACTACGAGCGTGCCCTCGACTCCTACGAACAGGCGAAGTCCCTGATGGCGGCCGCGACGAAACCGGAGGACGTCCGGCCCGTCACCCAGGCCGTGGAGGACGGGCGTTTCTCGCTGGCGCGCCTCGCGGCCCGCCGCGAGGGCGCCCCGCTGCCGGAGCGCCGCCCGCCCTGCTTCTTCGACCCGCGCCACGGCCCCTCGGTCGCCGACGCGAGCTGGACGCCACCGGGCGGTGCCACGCGCGACGTCCCCGTCTGCGCGGCCGACCGGACGCGGCTCGCCGAGGGCCGGGACCCGGTGATCCGCGAGGTCGACACCGAACTCGGCCGCCGCCCGTACTGGGAGGCCGGCCCGGCGTACGGCCCCTGGGCCGGCGGCTACTTCGGCGGCGGCCTCCTGCCCGGCCTCCTCATCGGCACCATGCTCGGCAGCATGATGGCCGCCCCCGCCTACGCGTCCGACTACGGCTCCGGCTACGGCGACTTCAGCGGCGGCGACGTCTCCGGCGCGGACTTCGACACGGGCGACTTCGGCGGCGGCTTCGGTGACGGAGGCTTCGGCGGAGGCGACTTCGGCGGGGGAGGCGACTTCGGAGGCGGATTCTGACGCGACCGGCGGGGCCGACCTCGCGCCGTTACCGGGCCAGGCCGGGTGCCTGAGCCGGGGGCAGTGTTCGGCTGCTTCCCGGCCCAGGCTCCGCTCCCGCTGCTGCCGGGCCCGACCTGGCCGCCGGCAGGCCCGACTTTGGCCGGCGTCCTCAGCCCCGGCACTCCGGCCGCCCGGGTTTCAGCGCACCGGCCGTTTCCGGGCCCAGGCCCCGCGCGCTGCTGCCAGGTCTCGACCTGGCCGCCGCCAGCCTCGACCTTGGTCGCCGTCCTCAGCCCCCGGCACCCCCGGCCGAGGCTCAGCGCCCGGCCGTTTGGGCCCAGGCCCGGCGCATGCGCCGGAGGTCAGCGCTCGGCCGCTTCCCGCCCCAGCACCCGCTCCCCCTGCCGCCACACAACCGCGGCCGTCACGCCCGCCAGTGCGATCAGGCCCGCGCTGACCCACACCGGCGACCGGTACCCGAACCCCGCGCCGATCGCCACGCCACCGGCCCAAGGGCCCAGCGCGGCACCCACGTTGAACGCGGCCGTGGCGAAACCACCGGCCAGCGTGGGGGCGCCCGGTGCCGCGTACAGGACCTGGGAGATCAGCGTGGAGCCGACGCCGAAGGACAGCGCCCCCTGGGTGAAGACGAGCGCGAGGGCCAGGACCGGGTGCCCGGCCCCGAGCGCCAGGAGGCACCAGCCCAGGCCCACCGCGGCGCCCCCGCCGGCCAGCACCGGGACGGGGTGCCGGTCGGCGAACCGGCCCGCTGCGGTCACCCCGGCGAACGACCCGGCCCCGAACAGCGCGAGCACCCCGGGGACCCAGGCGCTGCCCAGCCCCGTCACCTCGGTGACCAGCGGCGCGAGATAGGTGAAGGTGCAGAATGTCGCACCGTTGACGAGGGCCCCCAGCGCCAGCGTGACGACAAGCCGGGGGCTGCGCAGCGACCGCAGCTCACCGCCCAGCGCGGGCGGCGCACCCCCCGCCGAACCGCCCGGCACCGACCTGGCCACCGCCACCAGCGCGGGCAGCGACACCAGCGCCACGGCCCAGAACGCCGCACGCCAGCCCCACAGCCCACCCAGCACGGCCCCGGCGGGCACACCGGCCACGCACGCCAGCGTCACCCCGCCCAGCAGCATGGACGTGGCTCGCCCCTTGGCGTCCGCCGGGACCATGTCCACGGCGGCCACGAGGGCGACGGCGAGGAACCCGGCGTTGGCGAGCGCCCCCACGACCCGCGTGGCGAGCAGCACCTCGAAACTGCCGGTGAGGGCACCGACGACATGGACGGCCAGAAACACCACGAGGAACGCCAGCAGCGCACCCCGCCGCGGCCAGCGCCGCGCGAGCCCCGCCACCAGCGGCGCCCCCACGACCATCCCCACTGCGAAGGCGGAGGTCAGCGCCCCCGCCGCGGGAACGGACACCCCCAGATCCCGCGCGATGTCCGGCACCAGACCGGACAGCATGAACTCGGACGTGCCCTGCGCGAACACGGCAAGGCCCAGCAAGAGAAGAGCGAACGGCATGAAGAAACTCCGCAACCCGAAGTCGACGTCGGACACGACAGGTCGGACGGCTTCCGGCAGCGGAGCGAGCGGGCTCAGCGGCCCGGCATCACGAACAGCCACCGGAGAGCCGGTGGCCGCACTCTGGACGCCTCGGGGCTGGACATGGGGGCGACGTTAAGCGGACCCGGCGGCACGGGTCCACCGGTTTTCCTCCGGCTCGCCCCGCGCGGCGGTCACAGCCGTGTCCTTCCGGTTCTTCCGGCCGCCACCCCGGTGGACGACGACCACGGCCGCGAGGCAGACGGCCAGGCCGAGAGCGGTCTGCCCGCCGAACGGTTCACCGAACATCAGCGCACCCCAGACGGCCGTGACCGGGGCCATGAGGAACATCAGCGTGTTCACCTTCGTCACCCCGGAGCGCTTCAGGATGAGCCAGTACAGCCCGTACCCGCCGAACGTGGACAGCCCCACGAGCCAGGCGACGGCCACCCAGAACCCGCCCTCGGCGGGCGGCGCGGCGGCCCCGGTGCTCAGGGCCAGCGCGGAGAAGAGGACGGCGCTGGTGGCGCAGTGGACGGTCAGCGACACCGAGGGGGCGACCCGCGAGCGGGACCGGCTCTCCAGGAAGGTGGCCGCGACCAGGGACAGCATGCCGAGCAGCGGGACGGCGTACGCCCACCAGGCGACGCCGGTCCCGGCAGCGGCGTCGGCCAGGGTGACCGCGGATACGCCGCTCAGCCCCAGAACGAGGCCGATCCACTGCCGGCCCGAGACGTACTGCCCCAGCAGCGGTCCCGCGAGGGCCCCGGCGACGAGGGGCTGGACACCGTCGATCAGGGCCGTCGTGCCGCTGGAGACGCCGAGCTGGATGGCGTAGTAGACGCTGAGCAGATAGCCGCTCTGCGACAGCACGCCGATGACGGCCTGCCGGGTCACGTCCCGGGCGGTGAGCCCCCGCCAGGCCGTGCGCGTGAGGGCGGCGACCGCGACGAGGACGACGGCCAGCGGCAGGAACCGCCACATCAGGACCGTGATCGCGGACGCGTTGCCCGCTCCGAGCTTGGCCCCGATGAACCCGGAGCTCCAGCAGAGGACGAAGGCGACGGAGAGCAGGATGTTCACGAACATCACAACCAGTAGACAGATCGGTATACCCGTTCCCCGCTCACTATACAGATCGGTATACTCGGGTGCCATGGGTACCACCGCCTCCACCGCCGAGAATCCGCGCCGGATCACGATGACGCCCGCCGCCCGTCGCGTAGTGGAAGCGGCCGCCCGGCTGTTCTACGAGCGCGGCATCCACGCCGTCGGAGTCGATCTCATCGCCGCCGAGGCCGGGGTGACGAAGAAGACCCTCTACGACCGGTTCGGCTCCAAGGAGCAGGTCGTCGTGGAGTACCTCGCGGACCGCGACGAGCGCTGGCGGGCCTTCCTCGCCGAACGCCTCGACGCGGCCCCGCCCGAGCCCGGGGAGCAAGTCCTGGCGGTCTTCGACGCCTCGCGGGAATGGGCGGCGGAGCTCAGCCCCAAGGGGTGCAGCATGGTCAACGCCCACGCGGAGATCAGCGACCCCGCCCACCCGGCCCATCCGGTCATCACCGGACAGAAGCAGTGGATGCTCGCCCTCTTCACCCGCCTCGCCTCGGACATCGCCCCGGAGCGGGCCGACGCCCTGGCCCGGGCGCTGATGCTGCTGCACGAGGGGGCGCTCGTCGCGCACGGCCTGGGCATCTTCCCGGACGCCATCGCCCAGGCCCGCGAACAGGCCCGCGCGCTCCTGGCGTAGCGGACAGGATCCGTCCTACTCCGTCCCTACGGTGGTGTCATGACCGCCTCCGGAGACGCCCTCTCCTTCGCAGCCGCCGCCGACCTCGACTCCTGGCTGGCGGCACACCCCGCCCCGCATCCCGGCCTCTGGGTCAAGGTCGCCAAGAAGGGCTCGGGCATCCCCTCCGTCAGCGCCGCCGACGTCAACGACGTGGCGCTGTGCCACGGCTGGATCACCGGGCAGCGCAAGGGACTCGACGAGTCGTACTACCTTCAGCGGATCACCCCGCGGCGCCCCGGCAGCCTCTGGTCCATGGTCAACGTCCGCCGGGTCGAAGAGCTGACCGCCGCCGGACGGATGCGGCCCGGCGGCCTCGCGGAGGTGGCGGCCGCACGGGCGGACGGACGGTGGGAGGCGGCGTACGCGTCCCAGCAGGAGGCCGAGGTCCCGAAGGACCTGGCGGCGGCCCTGGAGCGGAGCCCGCGGGCCGCGGCGGCCTTCGAGGCGCTCGGGCGGACGGACCGGTACCTGGCGATGCTCGGCGTGCTCCGCGCCCGGACGCCGCGGAGCCGGGCGGCACAGGTGGCGGCGGCGGTCGCGAAGCTGGAGGCCGCCCGGAAGGCCCGGTGAGACACGGGCAGGGCCCGGCACCGTACGGCACCGGGCCCGCAGGCTGTCGTGGGGGCGGGTCAGAGGGTCGACGCCGCCGAGGCGATGGCGGAGGCGAACGTCGAGACCTCCGTGTAGACGCCGGGGGCCTCGGGCCGGGCGCAGCCCTCACCCCAGCTGACGATGCCGACCTGGATCCAGGCGCCGGCGTTGTCCTTGCGGAACATGGGGCCGCCGGAGTCGCCCTGGCAGGTGTCGACACCGCCCGCGTCGAAGCCGGCGCAGATCTCCTCGTTCGCGACGAGGCCGCTGTAGAGACCGCCGTAGGCCTTGCAGGCGGCGTCGCCGACGAACGGCACGGTCGCCTTCAGCAGGTAGCGCTGCTGGGAGCCGCCCTCACGGTTCGCGCCCCAGCCGGCGACGGTGAAGTCACCGGTGTTGTACTGCGCGGTGGTGGCGATCTTCAGGGTCGGCAGGTTGATGGGCTGGGCGAGCTTGATCAGCGCCCAGTCCTTGCCGGTGCCGTTGTAGCCGGGGGCGCGGAGCACCTTGGTGGAGCGGACCTGGACCCGGCCGCTGGTGGACTGGAGGTCGACGACCCCAGCGGTGGCGGTGATGCCGGTGTTGTTGCCGGAGGCTCCCACGCAGTGCGCGGCCGTGAGCACGATCTGCTGGGTGTACAGCGCGCCGCCACAGCCCATGGAGAGCCGGACCATGAACGGGAACTCGCCCTGCGCGGCGCGCGTCCCGCCGACGACGGGCGACGGGGCGGCCTGCGCGGCGGTGACGGGCTGAAGGCTGGCGACCGCGAGGGCGGCGGCCCCGAGGACCGCGCATCTCTTGAGGGCCGTGAGGAGTCTCTTCAACGTGATGCCTTTCGTGGGGGGTTGACTGGGGAGGTGCAACCGAGGCATCAGATTGACGAGCGCATGACAAAAACGGAAGACAGGAACCGGTCAGAACCGGCCCGGTGGTATGTCACCGGGCCGGCCGCACCGGGCTCACGCGTTCCGGATCGCCGAGATGTCGAAGTTGAGCTTGATCTTGTCGGAGACCAGGACACCGCCGGTCTCCAGGGCGGCGTTCCAGGTCAGGCCCCACTCGGAGCGCAGGATCTCCGCCTTGCCCTCGAAGCCGACGCGCTCGTTGCCGAAGGGGTCCTTCGCGGCGCCGTTGAACTCGAGGTCGATGGCGAGGGGGCGGGTCGTGCCGAGGATCGTCAGGTCGCCGGTGATGCGGTAGTCGTCGCCGCCGAGGGCCTCCGCCTTCGTGGAGCGGAACGTCATGGCCGGGAACTCGTCCGCCTTGAAGAAGTCCGAGCTCTTGAGGTGGCCGTCGCGGTCGGCGTTGCCCGTCTCGATGCTGTCCATCACGACGTCCAGGGAGGCCGTGGACCGGGAGGGGTCGGTGCCGTCGAGGTGGAGGGTGCCCGTGAAGTCCTGGAAGCTGCCCTTGACGTTGGTGACCATGGCGTGCCGGGCGACGAAGCCGATCGTCGAGTGCGCGGGGTCGATCGTGTAGTCACCGGTCAGGGCGGCCAGCTCCGGGCGGACGGCGTCGGTCGTGGCGGTCTCGGTGTCCTTGCGGCTGAAGATACTCACGGGGATACGCCTCCTGCGTTGAATGTTGAACGTTGAACTAGGTAACGCGACCCACCGTAGACCTATTCCCGTTCAACGTTCAACATCATGAGCCGGCGTGTTCACGATCGGGCCCGCGGCGCGAGCGGTACCCGGTGATCATGACCTCGGTCGCGGTCCTGGTCGAGCTGCTGCGGAGCCGCACGTCCGGCGGCCATGTGAAGTGCTGGGAGCGTTTCGCGGAGAGCGCCGCCCGCCTACCGGAACACCTGCCCGACGGCGTCCAGTCCGGTCTCGACCTGACCGGCTACTTCCTCGGCGAGCGCGAACGGGTCGACGTCCTCTCGCCGCGCGTGCGCATCGTCACGCTCCGCCCGGTGCTCGGCACGGCCGCCCTGACCTCGGCCGACGGCGCCGAGGACGTCACCGATCTCGCCCCGTACCACCCCCGGCTCGCGGCCCTACTCCCGCGCCACGACGTCTGGCACCTCACCCACTGCTTCGCCTACGCCACCACCGCCGTCCGCCTCGCCCGCAGAGCCGGCCCGGCACCCCGGCTGCTCGCCTCCGTGCACACCGACGTCCCGCTGCCGGCCTCGGTCTACGCCCGCTACCTGGCCGGCCGGTGGCTGCCCGGCGACCACCCGGCGCCCAGGCGAGTTCCTCGCGGACCTGGCAGAGAGCCGGCTGCGCCGGCGGCGGGACCGGCTCCTCGACGGCTGCGAACGCGTGCTGGTGCCGACCCCCGCCGAGCGGGCCGAACTCGCCCGCGTCCTGGGGCCGCACCGGGTCTCCCTGCTACGCCGCGGCATCGACCATCAGCGCTTCCGCCCCGACCCCGGCGCTCGCCCGCTCGGCCGCGAGTACGGTGTCCCGGCCGACCGTCCGCCGGTGCTGTTCGCCGGACGGCTGGACGCGACCAAGGGTGTGCCCCTGCTGACCGAGAGCGTGCGGCTGCTGCGCGAGCGCGGCCGGGCCGTGCACCTCGTCCTGGCCGGCGCCGGCGCGGAGGCCGGGCCCGTCCGGCGCGCCCTCGGCGCCGACGTCAGCCTCCTCGGCCCGCTCCCGCTGGACCGGCCGGCCCGGGTGTACGCAGGCTGTGACGTCTTCGCGTTCCCCTCTCGCACCGAGACCTGCGGCAACGTCGTCGCCGAGGCGATGGCGAGCGGCCTGGCGGTCGTGCTGCCCGAGGGCGCGCGCACCGCACAGTGGCTGACCGCACCGGGCCGCGACGGCATCGTCGTACGGCACGACGACCCGGGGGAGTGGGCGGACGCCCTCGGCGCGCTCGTCGACCGCCCCCGCCTGCTCTCGGCGGTACCCCCACGCGATCACCACGGCCCGCGACACCCACCCCACCTGGGACCGTGTCCTGACGGAGGACCTCCTCCCCGCCTGGCTGCCACACGTACGGTCTCGGCAGAGGGAGAACACGCGGGCGGCGTGAGGATCCGGCAGCCCGGCGGAGTGGGGTGCCGCTGCGCCCACCCCGCGTCAGCGCGAAACCCCAGCCGCATCCGGTGCAGTCGCGCCGACAGCGGTACGGCGAAGACCAGTTCGGCGACGATCAGCGGCTGCACCAGACTGAGGGGCCCGTACGCCAGCGCCGGCGACTGGAAGCCGTAGGCGAGCACGGCCAGTGCGATGCCGCCCAGCCACACCCGGTCACGCGCCAGATGGGCCAGCAAGCGCGGTGACAGCGCCTCCGCGTCCGGGCGCCCGCCCGCGGCCCACTGCTGGAGCACTCCGGCCACGGCGAAGCAGACACCGGCGGCGAGGGAGGCCAGCACCGCGGTCGGGATGCCGGGCGTGTGGTGCTAGTCGGTCGTCCGCCGGGACGGCGCGCCCTGCGTCGCGCCCCGGGTGTGGACGTAGAGCGCACGCCGGTCGCCGACGTCGAGGTGCCGCGGCAGGGGCAGTTCGTAGCGCACCGGCCGGCCGTGGTCGGCGAACTGCCGGCGCGGGTTGTAGACCTGGTTGAACTTCCACAGCATGCGGGCGAAGTTCGTCTGGCCGTGCAGCAGGTTCTGGGCCAGCACCCGGGCGGCGCCCACGGCGGTGCGCAGGCCCAGGTGCTTGCGGTTGATGACGGCCTGGGTGCGCACCAGTTCCTCGTAGAAGCGCTCCAGGGGGAGCGTGGTGGGCACGACCGCGTGCTGGATGTCGAAAAGGCGGTAGTCGCGGGTGGTCAGGCGCCGCGACTCGGTGTGCCAGATCTCCGTACCCGGATACGGCGTCATCACCGTGAAGTGGACGATCTCCGGCACCGCCAGCGCGAACTCCCGGACCACCCGGAAGCGCTCCTCGTCCCAGGACGGATCCACGATCAGGTTGACGGCGACCTTGATGCCGAGGCGCCGGGCAGTCTCCAGAGCGCGGAGGTTCTCGTCGGGGCTGACCCGCTTGCGGTACAGGTCCAGGCCCTCCGCGTCGATGGCCTCCATCCCCAGGAACATGTAATTCAGCCCCAGCCGGGCCCACCGCTCGAAGACCTCGGGGTGGCGCAGCAGGACGTCGCTGCGGGTCTCCAGGTAGTAGCGCTTGCGGATGCCGCGCCGCTCCACCTCCGCCGCGATGGCGTCCCCGTGCTCGGGCCGGATGAAGGCCACGTCGTCGACGATGAAGACGTTCGGCTCCCGGATGTTCGCCAGGTCGTCGGCCGCCGCCTCGGGCGAGGCCTTGCGGTAGCTGCGGCCGTAGAACGTCCACGCCGAGCAGAACGAGCAGTCCCACGGACAGCCGCGCGTGAACTCGATGGAGGCGCACGGGTCGAGCTCGCCGATGAAGTACCGCCGGCGGGCGCGCGTCAGGTCCCGCGCGGGCAGCGGCGTGTCGATGCCGTGCAGCATCAACGGCGCGGGACCCCGGCCGGCGGCCGTGACGATGCCGGGCACGTCCGCCACGCCCCCGTCGCGGACCGCCTCCAGCAGCGGCGCGATCGCGGGCTCGCCCTCGCCGCGCACCACCGCGTCCACCGCACCCTCGGCCTGCTCCAGCACGTCTTCGGCGACGAAGGAGACGCTGTGCCCGCCGAGGAACACGAAGCAGTCCGGCACCGCCCGCTTCACCTCGGCGGCCAGTTCGATCGCCTCCGGGATGTTCGCGAGGTAGTTCAGCGAGATGCCGAGCGCCTCCGGCCGGAAGGACCGCACCTCACCGCGCAGCGTCCCGCGGCTCAGCACCTGAAGGTCCACCAGCCGCACCTCGTGACCGGCCTCGCGGGCCGCGCCCGCCACCCGTTCGAGGCCCAGGGGCTCGAGCCGCAGGAAGATCTCGGAGTACATCAGGGCGCTGGGATGGACGAGCAGCACACGCATGGTCACCTCGCCACGGGGAGCCGTACCGGACACTGGTGCTCCCTACGTAACCCGGCGCGGCCGGTCGGTGTGCCGTCCATACGGCCGCCTGGCGGCACGGGGCGGCACGCAGGGGTGGTCCTGTGGCATCCCGTACGCGGGCGCCCGGCCCGCGGACCGCCCACGGCACGGCGCACGCCGGACCGGGTGAGCCCGGCCCGGCGGAACGGCCTCAGCACTGGCGCGGGACCCCGCGGTGGCGGTGTCCTGGAAGGCAAGGTTCCGTGTCAAGGGACCGGCAAGGAGACAGACGGCGTTCCGTTCCCGGGAAGCCGACCGACAGCCGAGACCACGGCGGACGTACAGCGCAGGGAGACCGACCGATGACACTCACCGGCTCCGGCTCGGCCTACGACCCACCGGCGGGCGTCACCCCGCGCCCTCCCGCGGCCCCCTCCCGGCGCGCGAACACGGGCCGCCGCGACGGCTGGACCGGCGCGTGGCCCTCGTCACCGGGGCCTCCTCGGGCATCGGGGCGGCCACGGCAC
>KE354122.1 GCA_000415505.1 Streptomyces afghaniensis 772 | reverse complement strand
CGCGCCGGACGGCCCGCGCCTGCTGGCCCGGTCCGCGCTGTACACGACCGGCCGGGTCGACGTCCTGGTCGCCGGGGCGGGCATCGGCTGGGCGGGCCCGTTCGCCGCCATGCCGCACACCGACATCGACCGCGTGCTGGCCCTCGACCTCAACGCCACACTCCACCTCGTGCGCGAGGTGCTGCCCTCCATGATCGCGGCCGGGCGGGGCCGGGTGGTGCTGCTCGGCTCGATCGCGGGCTGTGCGGGCGTACCGGACGAAGCGGTGTACTCCGCCGCCAAGGCCGCTCTGGCCGCCTTCTCCGAGGCGCTGCGCCGGGAACTGCGCGGCACGGGCGTGGGCGTGACCCTCGTGGTGGCCGGTGCCGTCGACACGCCCTTCCACGCTCGCCGCGGCGGGCTGCACGACCGCCCCCGACCCCGGCGGATCACGCCCGGCTGCGTCGCCGGCGCCGTCTGGGAGGCGGTACGCGAGAACCGCGACCAGGTCTACGTCCCCGCCTGGCTCGCCCTCCCGGACCGCCTCCGTGCCCTGGCCCCGAGGGTGTCCAGGCACCTGCTGAGCCGCTTCGGCTGACCCGGCCTCACACCCGCGGCGCCGCTGCGCCGTTCGGGTCACTCCGGCCGGATCCTCCGTTCAGGTGACCGCCTCCCCGTGGTAGGGCATGGGCATGACTCCCCAGCGTCGCGTCTTCTCCCGCCGTACGGCCGAGGCCGCCGCCCCGCCCCGCCCCGGGCGACGCGCCCTGCTGCTC
>KE354121.1 GCA_000415505.1 Streptomyces afghaniensis 772 | reverse complement strand
CCCGCGGCGCCGATGCTCAGGACCCAGAGGCCGGCGTCGGCACCGACCCGTACGACACCCTCCGCCGGCGCTGGCTCGGCATCGCACTCGGCACCGGCTACGACCCGGCCGCGCAGCCGTACGCCTCCCGCCTCGCCGAGACCGGTGAGCTCGCCCGCGCCCTGCACTCCGCCATGGCCCCGGCAGCGGACTCCCTGTGGCCCGGCCACCCCTTCGACCCGCCGGCCGGCATCACCAAGAGCTACAGCCGCCTGTGGACCATGACCCGGGCCCACGTCCAGCAGGGCACCGGCTCGACCGCCGACCCGGACCTCCTCACCGGCATCCTGCGCGGCCTCGACCACCTCTCCGCCACGGTCTACAACCCCGCCACCACCCGCTACGGCAACTGGTGGGAATGGCAGATCGGCAGCCCGCGCCTGCTCATGGACATCACGGCCGCCCTGTACGACCGGCTCGGCGACGCCCGGATCCAGGCCGCCTGCGCCGCCGTCGACCACTTCGTGCCCGACTCGGCCCTCGGCGACTACTCCGGCACCTCCACCGGCGCCAACCGGGTCGATCTGTGCCGCTCCGTCGCCCTGCGCGGCATCCTCGGCCGCGACCCCGACAAAATCGCCCTCGCCCGCGACGCGCTCTCCCCGGTCTTCCCGTACGTCACCCGGGGCGACGGCCTCTACGCCGACGGCTCCTTCGTCCAGCACACCTGGGTCGCCTACTCCGGCACGTACGGCCAGGTCGTGCTCGACGGCCTCGGCCGGCTCTTCGCCCTGCTCGCCGGATCCGACTGGGAGGTCACCGACCCGGACCGGCAGATCGTCCTCGACAGCGTCGAGCACGCCTACGCACCGCTCATCCACGACGGACTCGTCATGGACAGCGTCAACGGCCGGGCCATCAGCCGCGGTCTCCTCGCCTCCGACGACCGCACGGCCATGCGCAGCGACCACTTCCACGGCCAGCAGCTCATCGCGGCCATCGCGCTCCTCGCGGCCGGCGCGAGCCCGGCGGAACGCGACCGCTGGCACGCCCGTATCAAGGGCTGGATCGAACGGGACACCGTCACCCCGATCCTGACGGCACGCCAGTTCGGCGTCGCCGAGCTGGCCCGGCTGCACGCGATCGCCGCCTCGCCCGTCCCGGCCGCACCAGAACCCACCGGCCACCGCCTCTTCGCCGCCATGGACCGCGCCGTCCACCGCGGCCCCGGCTTCACCGTGAACATCGCCATGGCCAGCGACCGCATCGCCCACTACGAGTGCGGCAACGGCGAGAACCCACGCGGCTGGCACACGGGCGCCGGGATGGTCTCCTGGTGGGCCGGCACGAGCGACCAGTACACGGACTGGTTCTGGCCCACCGTGGACTGGTACCGCCTGCCCGGCACCACCGTCTCCACCAAGCGCCTCGCCGACCGGGAAGGCGGCGAGTGGGGCACGGCCCGCCCGGACGCGCGCTGGGTCGGCGGCACCACCGACGGCCAGTACGCCGCGCTCGGCCAGCACCTCAAGGGCCTCGGCTCCACCCTCGAGGCCCGCAAGTCCTGGTTCTGCGTCGCGGACGCGGTGATCTGCCTGGGCGCCGGAATCAGCTGCGCCGACGGCGTCCCGGTGGAGACGATCGTCGACAACCGCAACCTCGGCGAGTCCGGCACCCAGACCTTCCTGCGGGGCCCGGACTGGGCCCACCTGGAGGATCACGGCGGCTGGGTCCTGCTCGACGGCGAGCCGACGGCCCTGCGCGAGGACCGCACCGGCGCCTGGTCCGACATCAACACCGGCGGCGCGCCCCAGCGGCGCACCCGCCGCTGGCAGACCCTCCGGCTCGACCACGGCACCGACCCGCAGGACGCCACGTACGCCTACGTCCTGATGCCCGGCGCGCCGCGCCGCGCGGTCGCGCGCCGCGCCGCCGACCCTCACTGGCTGTCGGTCCTCGCCAACGACGCCGGCCGCCAGGCGGTCGGCGTGCCCTCCCTCGGCCTCACGGCCGCGAACTTCTGGCAGGCCGGCACGGCGGGCCCGCTCACCGCGTCCGCAGGCGCGAGCGTGCTGACCGTCCGCCGGGGCCGTACCGCTACCCTCTGCGTGAGCGAACCGCCCCGCACGGGCGAACCGCTGGAGATCACCTGGAACCGCCCGGTGCGTCGGGTCACCCGTGCGGACGAGACGGTCGAAGTGCTCTCCACAGGCCGCCGACTGCGCGTGCGTGTCACCCCGGGGAAGGCATGCGCCACCCACGTCTGTGAGATGACTCTCGGCTGACGGCTTTGTTCGACCCCTACAAGCCACACGCCCCCTGAGCAGTCAGAAGGGCTGCACCCCGCCATGGTTCTGTTCAGGGGTACCAGGAAAACACGCCGGAGACTGTGAGGAGTCGACGGCCCGCATTCCTTGGTTGGCTTCGTAAGGTCGCTACATGACCGTTTTGGATGAGGCGCCGGGTGAGCCGACCGACGCGCGCGGACGCGTGGCCGAACTGCACGAGATCCGTGCGCAGGCGGTGGCCGGACCGAGCGAGAAGGCGACCGAGGCGCAGCACGCCAAGGGCAAGCTGACCGCGCGGGAGCGCATCGAACTCCTCCTCGACCCGGATTCCTTCCGCGAGGTCGAGCAGTTGCGCCGGCACCGGGCCACGGGCTTCGGCCTGGAGGCCAAGAAGCCGTACACCGACGGTGTGATCACCGGCTGGGGCACGGTGGAGGGCCGGACGGTCTTCGTCTACGCCCATGACTTCCGCATCTTCGGCGGCGCGCTGGGCGAGGCCCACGCCACGAAGATCCACAAGATCATGGACATGGCCATCGCGGCCGGTGCGCCCCTGGTCTCGCTGAACGACGGCGCGGGCGCCCGCATCCAGGAGGGCGTCTCGGCCCTCGCGGGCTACGGCGGCATCTTCCAGCGCAACACCAAGGCGAGCGGGGTCATCCCGCAGATCTCGGTGATGCTCGGCCCGTGCGCGGGCGGCGCCGCCTACAGCCCGGCCCTGACGGACTTCGTGTTCATGGTCCGCGACACCTCGCAGATGTTCATCACCGGCCCGGACGTCGTCAAGGCGGTCACCGGCGAGGAGATCACGCAGAACGGCCTGGGCGGCGCTGACGTGCACGCCGAGACCTCCGGCGTCTGCCACTTCGCCTACGACGACGAAGAGACCTGCATCGCCGAGGTCCGCTACCTCCTCTCCCTCCTCCCGCAGAACAACCGCGAGAACCCTCCCCGCACCGAGTCCTCGGACGCGGCCGACCGCCGCTCGGACGTCCTCCTGGACCTGGTCCCGGCGGACGGCAACCGGCCCTACGACATGACCAAGGTCATCGAGGAGATCGTCGACGACGGCGACTACCTCGAAGTCCACGAGCGCTGGGCCCGCAACATCATCTGCGCGCTGGGCCGGATGGACGGCCAGGTCGTCGGCATCATCGCCAACCAGCCGCAGGTGCTCGCCGGTGTCCTGGACATCGAGGCCTCCGAGAAGGCGGCCCGCTTCGTCCAGATGTGCGACGCCTTCAACATCCCGATCATCACTCTTCTGGACGTCCCCGGCTTCCTCCCGGGCGTCGACCAGGAGCACGGTGGCATCATCCGCCACGGCGCGAAGCTCCTCTACGCCTACTGCAACGCGACCGTGCCGAGGATCTCGCTGATCCTGCGCAAGGCCTACGGAGGTGCGTACATCGTCATGGACAGCCAGTCCATCGGTGCGGACCTCACCTACGCCTGGCCGACCAACGAGATCGCCGTCATGGGCGCGGAGGGTGCGGCCAACGTCATCTTCCGCCGCCAGATCGCCGACGCCGAGGACCCCGAGGCCATGCGGGCCCGCATGGTCAAGGAGTACAAGTCCGAGCTGATGCACCCCTACTACGCGGCCGAGCGCGGCCTGGTCGACGACGTCATCGACCCCGCGGAAACCCGCGAGGTGCTGATCAAGTCCCTCGCGATGCTCCAGACCAAGCACGCCGATCTGCCCTCCCGCAAGCACGGCAACCCTCCGCAGTAACACGGCGGACATCTCTCTCACGGAGACTGACACCCATGGACACCCCTGACATCCGCGTCGAGAAGGGCCACGCCGAGCCCGAGGAAGTCGCCGCCATCACGGCGATCCTCCTGGCCCGCGCCGCCGCCCGCCCCACGGACCCGACCCCGACGCACCGCGGCCGCGTGAAGGCCGGCTGGCGTCGCCTGGAGCGCGAGCCGGGCTTCCGCGCCCCGCACAGCTGGCGCTGACACCAGAACCAGAAAGAAGGCCCCTCATGGAGGGGCCTTCTTTTTTGGGGCGCGGGGAACTGCGCGACAAGCCACACACGACCCGCACCAGGCGTACGACAGCCCCCGGCAGCCCAGAGGCCGCCAGGGGCTGTCCCACAGCAAGAGAACTAACGCAGCCGGGCCATCAGAGCGTGCTCGACCAGCGTGATCAGCGCCGACTTCGCGTCCGCCCGGTGGCGGGCGTCGGTCGTGATGATGGGGGTGTCGGGGCCGATCTGGAGGGCTTCGCGGACCTCGTCGGGCGTGTACGGCTGCTGGCCGTCGAAGCCGTTCAGCGCGATGACGAACGGCAGTCCGCTGTTCTCGAAGTAGTCGACGGCCGGGAAGCAGTCGGCGAGCCGCCTCGTGTCGACCAGCACGATCGCGCCGATGGCGCCGCGCACCAGGTCGTCCCACATGAACCAGAAGCGGTCCTGGCCCGGCGTACCGAAGAGGTACAGGATCAGGTCCTGGTCCAGGGTGATACGGCCGAAGTCCATGGCGACCGTCGTGGTCGTCTTGTCCCCGGTGTGGGTGAGGTCGTCGATGCCGGCCGAAGCGGACGTCATGACGGCCTCTGTGCGCAGCGGGTTGATCTCCGAGACGGCACCCACGAACGTGGTCTTGCCCACGCCGAAGCCGCCAGCCACCACGATCTTCGCGGACGTGGTGGAGCGGGAAGGCCCTCCGCTAGAGCTTGCGAAGTCCACTGAGCACCCTTTCGAGCAGTGTCACGTCTGGCTGGCCGCCGGCGTTCTCGTCGCCGCCGGGCTGATGGATGGCGACCAGTCCCGCCTCCGCCAAGTCGGCGACGAGGATCCTGGCCACGCCGAGAGGGATCGTGAGGAGCGCCGAGATCTCGGCGACCGACTTGATTTCCCGGCAGAGGTTGCAGATCCGCTGATGCTCGGGCAACTGGCCCTGCATCTGGTGCGGCTGCGCAGTGGTGTGCACCAGCGCCTCGATGGCGAGCTGGTAACGCGGGCGGGTCCGGCCACCGGTCATGGCGTACGGACGCACCAACGGATTGTTCGACGCCCCTGCGGGCGCCGGCTCCGGGTTGCGGCGCTGCGGCTGCACGGGCTGGATGCGCGGGGCGGGCGGCTGGTCGTACGGCGACGGGCCGGGGCCCTGCGGCGCGTACGGCTGCCGGTGGCTTGGTGCGGAGGGGAAGTTGTAACGGTTCGGGTTCTGCCCACCGTCGCCCTGGCCCTGGGCAGGGCCGTACGACCAGTTGCCCGAAGACGAACCGCCTGGGGGTGTTGCCACTTTCTCCTCCTCCGACTGTGCCGGGCACCCAACGCTGTGGAGCCGCGTCCCGAAACCTTACGGCCACGGGACGCCAAAACGCACCGTCCGTCTGTTAGTTGAGCAGGCTCCCCTGGAGCTCCGCACGAAGGTCCGGTGTCAGGACCGTACCGGCTCGGTCAACCAGCAGCGCCATCTCGTATCCGATGAGGCCGATGTCAGCCTCCGGATGTGCGAGAACCGCGAGCGACGAGCCGTCGGAGATGGACATGATGAAGAGGAATCCCCGCTCCATCTCCACAACCGTCTGATTGACGCTTCCGCCCTCGAAGATCCGGGAGGCGCCTGCCGTCAGAGACGTCAGACCGGAGGCGACGGCCGCGAGCTGGTCGGCGCGGTCGCGGGGGAAGCCTTCGGACATCGCCAGAAGGAGTCCGTCGGCGGAGACCACCACCGTGTGGGACACCCCCGGGGTGTTGTCCACGAAGTTGGTGATCAACCAGTTCAGGTTCTGTGCCGCCTGGCTCATCGGGCTCACACTAACGCTCCTGGTTGTAGGTGCTGTCAGGACCGAAGCCCTGGCCGTTCGTTTCACTGCCTGCGCTGCGACCACGCTGTACGCCGCGACGCAGGTTGCTCAGCCTGCCCCGGACGTCCTCCGGGGCGCGGGAGACCTGTGGGCCCCCCTGGGGAGTGCTCTCGGCGGAACCCTCGATCAGGTTGGCCTTGGGCACCCGCCTCGGCAGGCCGGAGGAGGTGACCCCGCCCGCCTTGGGCTTCCGGAGCTGCGAGGCCTGCTGCCACCGCTCGTCGTTCGCCGAGCGCCAGTCGCTGTCGCCGTTGCTCTCCGGGGTGGAGGCCGAGGCCGGAGGCTCCTGGCTCGCGTGCCTGGCGCCGCCCGCGCCGTTCGCACCGCTCGCGGCGGACCCGCGACGGGGAAGCCCGGCGTCGGTCAGCGAGGGTGCGGCGGAGTGGGCCGGTCCCGGACGGTCGAAGCCTACGCGGTCCTGCTCACTCGCGTCAGCGGCCTGCGCAGATTCCGTTTCCTGGGCCTGAGAAGGGTACTGGCTCGGGTAGCCGTTCTGGTAACCGTCCTGCTGCGGCCAGTCGTCCTGGTGGCGCCGCTGCTCGAAGGCGGGGAAGCTGCCCGGCCCGCCCGCGCCCGGCCCCGAGTGCTCCTCCTGGGCCGGCTCCGCATAGGAGGAGGGGTCCGGGTAGCCGCCGTTCGGCGAGAAGGTGTCGTTCTGCGGCAGACCGCCGTTGGGCGCGTAGTACTGCTCGTCGTACGCGGCCCGCTGAGGCTCCTCGTACGCCGTCTGCCGCTGCTCCTCGTACGACGCCCGCTGCTCCTCGTACGACGCCCGCTGCTGCTCCTCGTACGGTGCCTGGCGGTCGTACGCGGCGGGCTGCTCCGGGTAGCCGGTCTGGCCGGTGTCGTAGCCCTGGCCGGTGTCGTAGCCCTGCCGGCCGTGGAAGTCCTCGGCGTATCCGGACGTCTCGGCCTGCTCCTGGTTGTTGTGGCCGTTCTGGCCGGGCAGGGCGGGCTGTCCGTGCGACTGGGCCTCCAGGGCCGCCCGGCGCTCCTCGCGCATCAGGGAGCGGCCGACGGGGTCCAGCTCGCGTATGTCGTCGGGCACGTCGGAGTAGCGGCTGTCGTCGAAGCCGAGCTCCGCCGCCGTACGCATGGGCTGCTGGTTGAAGTTCTCGCCGCCGCCGAAGTTCTGCTCGGGGATGATCTGCGAGACGGTGAACTCGTCGCGGTCCACGTGCTGCTCGCCGCCACCACCGTGGGTGATCGCGTCGGGCAGCATGACCAGCGAGGTGGTGCCGGCCTGCTCGCCCGAGGGGCGCAGCTGGACGCGGATGCCGTGCCGGTCGGACAGCCGGCCGACCACGAACAGGCCCATGCGCTGCGAGATCGCGGCGTCCACGGTCGGCGGGTTGGCCAGCTTGTGGTTGATGTCCGCGAAGTCCTCGGCGGTCAGGCCGATGCCCTTGTCGTGGATCTCGATCATGACGCGGCCGTCGGGGAGACGGGTCGCGGTCACGCGGACCTTGGTCTGCGGGGAGGAGAACGTGGTGGCGTTCTCCAGCAGCTCGGCGAGCAGGTGCACGAGGTCGGTCACGGCCCGGCCGTGGATCTCGGCCTCGGGGACGCCCGACAGCTCGATGCGCTCGTACTGCTCCACCTCGGAGGAGGCGGCGCGCAGCACGTCGACCAGCGGAACCGGCTGGTCCCAGCGGCGGCCGGGCTCCTCGCCGGCGAGGACGAGGAGGTTCTCGCCGTTGCGGCGCATACGGGTCGCGAGGTGGTCCAGGCGGAAGAGGTTCTCCAGCTGGTCCGGGTCGGCCTCGTTGTTCTCCAGGTCGGTGATCAGGGTCAGCTGGCCCTCGATCAGCGACTGGTTGCGGCGCGAGAGGTTGGTGAAGATCGCGTTGATGTTGCCCCGCAGCAGGGCCTGCTCGGCGGCGAGCCGGACGGCCTCGCGGTGGACCTGGTCGAAGGCGCGGGCGACCTCGCCGATCTCGTCCGTGGTGGTGATCGGGATGGCCTGCACGCGGGTGTCGACGCGTCCGGGGTCGGTGCGCGAGAGCTGGTCGACCAGCATCGGCAGGCGCTGCTCGGCGATGCCGAAGGCGGCGTTGCGCAGCTGGCGCATCGAGCGGCTCATCTGGCGGGCCACCGCGCCGGCCAGGATGAAGGCCAGGAGCAGGGCGACCACGACGGCGGCACCGGTGATGTAGGCGTCGCGCTGGGCGCCGTCGGCGATGTCGGAGGCTTCGCTCACGGCCTTGTCGGCCATGTCCGTCTCGATCTTCTCGTACGCGTTGAACCGGAGCGTGTTGACCGCCCACCAGTTCTCGGCGGTGATGCCCTGCTCGGCGAGGGCGGCACGGGCGCTCGGGTCCGTGGTCCGGAGCGTCGCGACGGCCGAGACCATCGTCTCCGGCTTGGACGGCGGGGCGACGTAGTCCGGGTTCTTGGCCTTGGCCTCCCGGGCCATCGCGGCACCGTCGGCCCTCATCTTCGCCTCGGCGGCCTTGAGCTTGGCCGCGTCCTCCTCGGTACCGCCGCCGATGTACTCCTGCATGGCGATGCGCTCGAGGTAGGCGTACGAGGACAGGGCGATGCGCTGGCTGGCGAGGTTGCCCTCGTCCGGGCCCGGCTTCGTCAGGATGTGCATGCCGATGGAGCGCTGCAGCGACAGGGCCGCCTTGGTGAGCTCGATGGCGTAGACGGTCCGGCCGTAGCTGGTGATGTTGCCGGTGCCGAGGCCCAGCTCGTTGGCGAACTCCGTCAGCGGGTGGGCGATCTCGACGTAGCCCTCCTCCGTCTGTACGCCCTTGAGCTTGGAGGTGTACGCGACCTGGCGCAGGGTCTGCAGCTTGGGCTCCGCCTTGCGGAACAGGTCCAGACGGCGCTCCAGGCCGGGCTTGGCCGGCATGCTCTGGGCCGCGGCGTCGAAGGCGTCGGCCGCCTCGTCGGTGGCCTTGCGGACCTGAGCGACGGTCGCCTTGTCCTGGGCGTTCTGGGCGCTGCCCTTCAGCAGGGGCGCCGCGGAGGTGTCGCGCTCGATGTAGAGGGCATTGGCGTACAGCAGGGAGGCCCGCACCAGACGCGCGGTGTTCTCCGCGTCCTCGGCCTCCTGCCAGGTGTCGATCGAGCTCTTCACCTGGAAGCCGCCCATGACGAGGCCGACCAGCACGGGTATGAGCAGGATCGCGTTGAGCCTGGTCGCCACACGCCAGTTGCGCGGGGAGAGACGGCCGCCGCTCTGGGCGGGCGCGGCCGTCGGCTCCGAACCGGGCACGGGGGCGGCGCCGCTGTGCGCGGCGGCGGGGTGAAGTTGCCCCGGGCGACGGCTCGGGACTGTTCTTGCTTCGCCTCACTCGACCAACAACCTCTCGGCGGTCGGCACCAACGTTGTGCCGCAGTTTCTCAGAGCCCGGTACGCCATCGACTGACGTGTACGCCATTGACTATTGGGCAGTTCAGGCATTCCAGCACGACGACCTGCGCTCTTCCAAACAGTCCGGGGTGGGGATTCCGAGGGATGTAAGCCCCAGATAAAACGGTCATAAAGAGCGAGCCCCGCCAAAAGGCGGGGCGATTGTGCGCGCAGCGAGACCGGATGTGCGCGACGCGTGGCCGTACCACCAGATTCCTCTGCCGAAACGTTATGAACACCTTGGCCGACCGTGTCAAAGGACACAGTCGGCTCCGGTACATCTACGACAACTGCCGTATGGCGCTTCTGAATTGCGTGCTACCTCAGCCGTGCCATCAGAGCGTGCTCGACCAGCGTGATCAGCGCACTCTTCGCGTCGGCCCGGTGCCGGGCGTCCGTCGTGATGATGGGGGTGTCGGGGCCGATCTGGAGGGCTTCCCGCACTTCATCGGGGGTGTAGGGCTGCTGCCCGTCGAAGCCGTTGAGGGCGATGACGAAGGGCAGACCGCTGTTCTCGAAGTAGTCGACCGCGGGGAAGCAGTCGGCCAGGCGCCGGGTGTCCACGAGCACCACCGCGCCGATGGCGCCGCGCACCAGGTCGTCCCACATGAACCAGAAGCGGTCCTGGCCCGGTGTACCGAAGAGGTACAGGATCAGGTCCTGGTCCAGGGTGATACGGCCGAAGTCCATGGCCACCGTGGTGGTGGTCTTGTCCCCGGTGTGGGTGAGGTCGTCGATTCCCGCGCTGGCGGAGGTCATCACGGCCTCGGTGCGCAGCGGGTTGATCTCCGAGACGGCCCCGACGAACGTGGTCTTGCCCACGCCGAAGCCACCCGCCACCACGATCTTCGCGGAGGTGGTCGACCGACCCGCGTCAGAGCTTGCGAAGTCCACTGAGCACCCTTTCGAGCAGTGTCACGTCCGGTGCGCCGGTGGCCTCGTCGCCGCCCGGCTGGTGGATCGCGACGAGACCGGCCTCCGCGAGGTCCGCGACCAGGATCCGGGCCACACCGAGCGGCATGTTGAGCAGCGCCGAGACCTCGGCGACCGACTTCACCTCACGGCACAGGTGGCAGATGCGCTGGTGCTCAGGGAGCAGTCCCATGAGCGCCGCGGGATCGGCGGTCGTACTGATCAGTGCCTCGATGGCCAACTGGTAACGCGGCCGGGTCCGGCCGCCGGTCATGGCGTACGGCCGGACCAGCGGCTGGTCGCCCTCGTCCTCGTACGGCTCCGCGTACGGATCATGAGAGGCGGGGGCGGGGTCATGGGTCCTCCGGGCGGGACAGCAAGTCGGTCAGTCGAGCCGTCTGACGAGGCCTGTGTGGGGTGTGTGGCAGCCGGACGGTGATGTGGTGAGACGGGTGGTGCCGGGGCCGATCAATGGAGCAGACTGCCTTGGAGCTCAGCTCGCAGGTCGGGGGTGAGGACCGCGCCCGCGCGGTCGACCAGGAGCGCCATCTCATAGCCGACGAGGCCGATGTCGCATTCAGGGTGAGCGAGGACGGCCAGGGACGAGCCGTCCGAGACGGACATGAGGAAGACGAATCCCCGCTCCATCTCCACGACCGTCTGTGCCACGTCGCCGCCCTCGAAGATCCGGGAGGCGCCTGCCGTCAGGGACGTCAGACCGGAGGCGACGGCCGCGAGCTGGTCCGCGCGGTCGCGCGGGAAGCCCTCCGACATCGCCAGGAGGAGACCGTCGGCGGACACGACGACGGTGTGGGACACCCCTGGGGTGTTGTCCACGAAGTTGGTGATCAACCAGTTGAGATTCTGTGCCGCCTGGCTCATCGGACTCAACTAACGCTCCTGCTGGTGAGAGGGCCGAGGGAAGCTGCCGGTCTGGGTGGACCCGGCCTGACGACCCTGTGCAATACCGCGGCGGAGATTGGTCAGCCGACCGCGTACGTCATCGGGGGCACGCGAGATCTGCGGACCGCTCTGCTGGGGCTGCTGCTGAGCCGTGCCCGGAACGAGGTTCGCCCGGGGCACCCGGCGCGGCAGGCCGGAGGTGGTGACACCGCCGGCGGCGGGCTGGCGGACGCGCTCGGCCTGGCGGACGAGGTCGTCGTTCGGCGAGCTGCGCCAGCCGGAGGAGGCGGACCGCTGGGGACCACCGTTCTCCTGCGGCTGCTGCGGGGCCGGAGCCGAGCCGTTGCTCTGCGCCGGTTGCTGCTCCTGCTGGCCGTGGAACCAGTTGGTCTCGAGCGTGTCGTACAGCGGCGTACGCCCGTCGCCCGGACCGGTCGCCGGCGGCAGCGCCTCGGGCTCCTGCCGCGCGGGCCGGGCCTGCGGGGCAGGCGGACGCGGGGCGCCGAAGTCGGCCCCGCCCCGGGCGCCGTTGACCTGCGGCCGCTCGAACTGGCCCGTGCCCGCGGGGTCGGCCGGGGTGGCCGGACCGGGGAGGGTGGGCCGGCCGGAGCCGTTGTCCTGGCGGGGCGCCGGGTACTGACCCGTCGAGCCGTTGTCGTAGGACTGCGCGGGGTACTGGCCGGTCGAGCCGCTGTCCTGGCGGGGCGCCGGGTACTGGCCGGTCGAGCCGCTGTCGTACTGGCCGCTCTGGCCGTTGTCGTAGGACTGCGGAGCCGGGTACTGGCCCGTCGTGGACGACTGGTCGTGGCGGCCGCCCGGGGTGCCGAAGACGTCCGGGCGGACGAACTGGCCCGAGCCCTGCGAGCTGTCAGCGCCGGGAAGGCCGAACCGGTCGGCGTGCGTGGGGCCGCGCGTACCGAAGTCGGCCGGAGAGCCGGGCCCTGCCGGTCGTCGTCGCGCGGGACGGCGGGGATCTCCGCCGTCGAGCCCGGGCCCTGCCGGTCGTCG
>KE354120.1 GCA_000415505.1 Streptomyces afghaniensis 772 | reverse complement strand
GGCCCGCTGCCTGCGCCGCGCGGTGGCGGTGGCCCACCGCGGCGAACGCGCGGTCCGCTCCGCGGTCGTCATCGGCGGCTACCCGTGGACCGACCTGGCCCCCGAGGCGGTCGCCCTCGCCTTCGGCGCGTACGCGGCGGCCGACGGCGACTTCGAACAGTCGGTCCTGACGGCGGTGAACATGGGCCGCGACGCGGACACGACGGCGGCGGTCGCGGGTGCCCTGGCGGGCGCGACCCGGGGCATTTCGGCGATCCCACCGGCCTGGGCGGCGGCCATCACCCCGGCCCGGGGGTCATGCCTGCCAGCGATGGCGGGCTACCACGTCCTTGACGTGGCGGACCTGCTGACGCCGGCGCAGGACGGCTGGACCGCGGTGGGCGCCGAGGAGCCGGGCCCGACGGACTTCGTCCTGGCGGCCGACGGAACGGAGGCCGCCTCGTGACGACGCACGAACCGGAAGCCGCCGACGGACAAGGAGCCCCACCGGAGACCAGGCCCCCTCAGGCGACCGTTACGCGCGGTGCGCGGGTGGGAGACAAAAAGGCCGAAGGCCTCCTGCTCGGCCTGGCCGCCGGCGACGCCGCCGGCTGGCCCGCCGCCCGCCACCGAGCCGCCCGCATGCCCGACTGGACCCGCCGTCTCACCCGCGAACTGGACACCTTCGCCGAACACAACGCGACCACCACCCTCCCCGTGCCCATCGCCCTGAACCAGCCCCCGGAGCCCCTCCGCCTGGGCCCCTCCGACGACGCCGAATGGGCCGCCTTCGCCGCGGAAGCCCTCCTCCGCGCCGGTGACGACACCGTCCTGAACGACCTCAGCCGAGAACGCCGCATCCGCGCCGCGATCGACCTCACCTGGAACGCCATCGCCTGCGAAGTAGCCGCCGCAGCGGACCGCGCACCCGAGATCGAGTCCGCCGTCCTCCCCCTGCGCGCCCGCATCTCCGTCCGCGCCGGCCTCGGCAACCTCGCCACCGGCCTGCGCCCGCCCGCCACCGGCCACGACAACCCCCACTACTTCGACGACGCAGCCTGCGTACGGGCGTGCGTCCTGGCCGTGGCCCACCCGGGGGACCCTCGGCGCGCCGCCGACCTCGCCGAGTTCGACGCCCGGTACACCCAGGACGGCGACGGAGTCCACGGCGCCCGCGCGATGGCCGCGGCCCTCGCCCTGGCCCTGGCCGGCGCGGACGTCCACGCCTGCGTCACCGCAGCGCTCGCCGAACTGCCCGAGGAGACGGAGATCGGCCGCAATGCCCGGCACGCACTGCACCTCGCGGCCGATGCGGACAGCGCCTTCGCCCTGGTCCCGCCCCTGGAACACCAGATCGTCGACCACGTCTACAGCTACGGCATCGCCGCCGCCGAAACGGTCCCGGTCGCCCTCGCCCTGGCCACGGCGGCCCGCGGCCACATCGCGGAGGCGGTCCCCGCCGCTGCCTGCCTGTCCCGCGTCGCGGACTCCGCCCCGGCCCTGGCGGGCGCCCTCACCGGCGCGCTGGGCGGCGGCGCCTCGATCCCGGCCTCCTGGCGGGAGACCTGCCGCACCCTCTCCGGCTGCGTCCTGCCCCGCCTCACCGGCACGGACCTCGTGGAACTCGCCGAACTCCTGGAAGCCGCACAACCGGCCCACCCCGGAGGATGATGCGGCCATGCAGCCCAAACCGCACCAAACCGCCACCCTGGACGAGCGGATCACCGGAGCCCTGGTCGGCGCCGCCGTCGGCGACGCCCTCGGCGGCCCCGTCGAGGGCTACTCGCCCGAGCAGATCCTGGAACGCCACGGCGGCCGCGTCCACGGCATCGTCGGCCCCTGGCACGGCGACGACTGGCGCACGGCCCGCCCCCTCGCCCCGTACCACAAGGGCGACGGCCACGTCACCGACGACACCTTGATGACACACGCCCTGATCCGCGTCTACGCACGGGTCCGCGACCACCTCGACGCGTACGCGGTCGCCGACCACCTGGTCCCCGACCTGATGACCGAGCCCCGCTGGATCCCGGAGCTGGAGACCGAGACACTCCCCCTGCACCGCGTCTTCCTGGCGGAGAAATGGCTGGTGACGAGGATCCACTACGGCCATGCCGACCCGCGCGAGGCCGGCACCGGCAACATCGTCAACTGCGGTGCGGCGATGTACATGACCCCGGTCGGCCTGGTCAACGCGGCCGACCCGCGGGCGGCCTACGCCGAGGCCCTCGACATCGCCGGCGCGCACCAGTCGTCGTACGGCCGCGAGGCGGCGGGTGTTCTGGCCGCGGCGGTCGCGGCGGCGTGCACCCCGGGGGCCACCCCGGACTCGGTCGTCTCGACCTGCCTGTCCCTGGCGAAGGACGGCACACGCACCGCGATCGAGCGGGTCTGCGAGGAGGCCTCCCGCCACACGGACTTCGAGTCGGCACTGGCCCCCCTGCGCGAGGCGGTCGCCCCCTACGACACGGTCGGCCCCGACTACCGCGCCCCGTCCCTCGGCGCCCGCCGCCCCTCCCGCATCCACGCGATCGAGGAACTCCCCGTAGCCCTGGGCCTGTTGCTCGTGGCCCAGGGCAGCTACCGGCACGCGGTCCTGGGCGCCGTGAACTACGGCCGCGACTGCGACTCCATCGCCACGATGGCCGGCGCCCTGGCGGGCGCGCTCGGCTCGCCGGTCCCCCAGGACTGGGCCAAGACGGTCGCGGAGGCCAGCCGCCTGGACCTCTGGGAACCGGCCACGACCCTCACGGCCGTCACCCGCGAGATCTTCACCCGGGACATCTCCCGCCGACGCACCCACGAACAGGCCTTCGCATCCCTCGGAGGCCCGGAATGCTCCGCCTGACCTGGGTCCAGCCGGAGGACCTGATCGGCCACGAACTCCACCAGGCGACCCAGGACGGCCGCGAACCCAAGGCAATCGCAGCCCGCTGGCGCTCGGCGGGCGGCCCAGAGGCGCCACGCACCGCAGGCGCGTCCGCGACTCCGGGGTCCCGCTACCTCCGCCAACTGGCAGAAGACCTCCTGGACGAACTGGCCGACCTCCCAAGCAGGTTGGCGGACGACGAGCCGACGGACCTGGCAGCGATCAAGTCGCTGTGCCCGGCTTGGTCAGGCGGCACCCCGCCAGCGCCGGCGAGCGACCCCACCCCAACTCCAGCCACAACCCAGCAGCACTTGGAAGCCGCCTGGCTGGGCCGTGCCGTCGGCTGCCTCCTGGGCAAACCAGTCGAGAAACTCCCCCTCGAAGCCATCCGCCAACTGGCCAAGTCCACCGGCAACTGGCCCCTCACCACCTACTTCACAGCCCGAGGCGTCCCAGAAGACCTGCTCCAGAAGCACCCCTGGAACCGCCGCTCGGCGAAAACCTCCCTCGCCGAAAACATCGACGGCATGCCGGAGGACGACGACCTCAACTACCCCCTCCTCAACCTCGTCCTCCTGCAACGCCACGGCAAGTCCTTCACCACCACGGACGTGGCCCGCACCTGGCTGGACGAACTCCCCGCCGGCCGCACCTTCACCGCCGAACGCATCGCCTACCGCAACCTCCTCACCGGCCTGGAACCCCCGCACACCGCCCGCCACCGCAACCCGTTCCGCGAATGGATCGGCGCCCTGATCCGCGCCGACATGCACGGCTGGACCAATCCCGGCGACCCGGCCACCGCCGCGGAACAGGCCCACCGCGACGCCACCCTCACCCACACCGCCAACGGCGTCTACGCGGCGATGTTCACGGCGGCCACCATCGCGCAGGCCGCGACGGGCGAACACGACGTCCACGCCTGCCTGCGCACCGGCCTCACCGTCGTCCCGCCCCGCTCCCGCCTCGCCCGAGCCGTCCACCACGCCATCCAACTGGCCCAGGACCACAAGGACTTCGACACGGTCGTCGACCAACTGCACGCCACCCACGCCCGCACCCACCACTGGGTGCACGCCGTCCCCAACACCGCCCTCATCGCC
Organism: Streptomyces afghaniensis 772; assembly: GCA_000415505.1. Classification (GTDB taxonomy): domain Bacteria; phylum Actinomycetota; class Actinomycetes; order Streptomycetales; family Streptomycetaceae; genus Streptomyces; species Streptomyces afghaniensis. The sequence goes on along the minus strand of KE354120.1, from coordinate 19,975 downwards.
GCCGCCCTCACCCACGCGAACGGCGACTTCTCCGGCTCGGTCTGCCGCGCGGTGAGCGGCGGCTGGGACACCGACTCGGGCGGCGCGACCGCCGGCAGCATCGCCGGCCTGCTGGCCGGAGACCCAGCGGCGCTCCCCGACCGCTGGACGGCCCCGCTGAAGAACCGCCTGTCCACCTCCATCGGCGACTTCAACGGCATCGGCTTCGACACCCTCGCCCACCTCACCCACCGGGAGACCCACCGCTCATGACCGCGCCCCTCACCGGCCTCCGCGTCCTGGACCTCGCCACCCTCTTCGCCGGCCCGCTCGCCGCCACCCTGCTCGGCGACTTCGGCGCGGAGGTCGTCAAGGTCGAGCACCCGTCGAAACCGGACCCGTCCCGCGGCCACGGCCCGTCGAAGGACGGCGTGGGCCTGTGGTGGAAGATGCTCGGCCGCAACAAGCGCACCATCACCCTCGACCTGTCGAAGCCCGGTGGCCGCACCACCCTCCTGCGCCTCGCCGCCGGCGCCGACGTGATCATCGAGAACTTCCGCCCCGGCACCCTGGAGAAGTGGGACCTGGGCTGGCCGGAGCTGTCGGCCGCCAACCCCCGCCTGGTCCTGGCCCGGGTCACCGGCTTCGGCCAGTTCGGCCCCTACGCCCACCGCCCCGGCTTCGGCACCCTCGCCGAGGCGATGAGCGGCTTCGCCGCGATCACCGGCGAGCCGGACTCGCCCCCGACGCTCCCGCCGTTCGGCCTGGCCGACTCCATCGCGGGCCTGACGACGGCGTACGCGGTGATGACGGCCCTCGCCGCCCGGGACAGGACCGGCGAGGGCCAGGTCGTCGACATGGCCCTGATCGAGCCCATCCTGGCCGCCCTCGGCCCCCAGCCCCTCTGGTACGACCAGCTCGGCCACGTCCAGCCCCGCACCGGCAACCGCTCCCCGAACAACGCCCCGCGCGGCGTCTACCGCACCGCGGACGGCACCTGGGTCGCCGTCTCGACGTCGGCCCAGTCGGTCGCGGAACGCGTGATGCACCTGGTGGGCCGCCCGGAACTGATCGACGAGCCGTGGTTCGCCACGGGCGCCGACCGCGCCCGCCACGCCGACGTCCTGGACGACGCGGTCGGCTCCTGGATCGCCGCACGCACTCGCACGGACGTCCTGGCCGCCTTCGAGAAGGCCGAGGCGGCCGTGGCCCCGGTCCAGGACGTCCGCGACGTGATGGCGGACCCGCAGTACCAGGCCCTGAACACCATCACCACCGTCGACGACCCGGAGCTGGGCCCCCTGCGCATGCAGAACGTCCTCTTCCGGCTCTCCGCCACGCCCGGCGCGATCCGCTGGGCCGGCCGTCCCCACGGCGCGGACACGGACGAGGTCCTCACCGAACTGGGCCTCACCCCGGCCGACCTCACGGCGCTGCGCGCGGAGGGCGCCCTGTGACGGCGTTCCCGCTCACCTGGCTCTACGCCCCGGGCGACCGTCCCCAGGTGGTCGCCAAGGCCCTCACCTCCGACGCCGACATCGTCGTCGTCGACCTGGAGGACGCGGTCGCCCCCGACCGGAAGGCATACGCCCGTGCCGCCACCGCCGAACTGCTCGCCGACCTGCCGCCGGTCCCGGTCCACGTCCGCGTCAACGCCCTGGACAGCCCCTGGGCCGGGCAGGACCTCGCCGCCGTGGCCCCGGCTCCCGGCCTCTGCGCCCTGCGGCTCCCCAAGATCGGCTCGCCCGCCGAGGTCGTCCGGATCGCCCAGCACGCCGTACCCGCCGGGCTGCCCCTGTACGCCCTCCTGGAGACGGCCCTCGGCGTGGAACAGGCGTACGCCGTCGCCACGGCCCACCCGTCCCTGCGGGGCATCGCGCTCGGGGAGGCGGACCTGGGGGCCGACCTGGGCGTACGACACGACGAGGGGCTCGACTGGTCCCGCTCCCGGGTGATCGTGGCCGCCCGGGCCGCCGGCCTGCCCCCTCCGGCCCAGTCGGTCCACCCGGACGTCCGTGACCTGGAAGGGCTGGCCGCGTCCTGCGCCCATGGCCGCGCCCTGGGCTTCCTGGGCCGGGCCGCGATCCACCCCCGCCAGCTCCCGGTCATCGAGCGGGCCTTCCTCCCCACCGAGGAGGAGATCGAGAAAGCGGAGACGATCGTCAAGGCGGCGGCGACGGAACCGGGCGCCCAGGCCCTCCGGGACGGCCGCTTCATCGACACGGCAGTGGTGACGGCGGCCCAGCGCACCCTGTCCCTGGCACGCCGTCGTTAGACGCACCGAGGGGTGCCCGGACATCTCCGGGCACCCCTCGGTGTAGCGCGGCTGATCGTCAGGTCTTCTTCGCCGACCCGGCCTCGTCATTGGCCTCGTCGGCCTTGGACTCGTCGTCCTTGCCCTCCCCGACGGACTCGCCGGCGGACTCGTCGTCGCCGTCGGCTTCACCGCCGGCAGCCTCCACGCCCGGCTCCACCACCGCTTCCCGGCCCGGCCGCTTCTTCGACGACAGCACGAGGTAGGTCACGGCGAGCAGGAACACCAGGATCGCGGTCCACACGTTCAGCCGGACACCCAGGATGTGGTGGGCGTCGTCGACCCGCATGTACTCGATCCACGCCCGGCCCGCGCAGTACGCGGCGACGTACAGCGCGAACGCCCGGCCGTGGCCCAGCCGGAAGCGGCGGTCCGCCCAGATCACCAGGAGCGCGACGCCGATGCACCACAGCGACTCGTACAGGAACGTCGGGTGGTAGGTGCCCGGCACCCGGCCGTCCGCGGTGGACGTGATCTCCAGGGCCCAGGGCAGGTCGGTGGGCTTGCCGTACAGCTCCTGGTTGAACCAGTTGCCCCAGCGGCCGATCGCCTGGGCGAGGGCGATGCCCGGCGCGACGGCGTCGGCGTACGCCGGCATCGGGATGCCCCGGCGCCGGCAGCCGATCCAGGCGCCCAGCGCGCCCAGCGCGATCGCGCCCCAGATGCCGAGGCCGCCCTCCCAGATCTTGAAGGCGTCCACCCAGTCACGGCCCTCGCTGAAGTACAGCTCGTAGTCCGTGATCACGTGGTAGAGCCGGCCGCCCACGAGGCCGAAGGGCACGGCCCAGACCGCGATGTCGGCCACCGTGCCGGCCCGCCCGCCCCGGGCGATCCAGCGCTTGTTGCCGAGCCAGACGGCAACGAAGACGCCGATGATGATGCAGAACGCGTAGCCGCGCAGCGGAATGGGGCCGAGATACAGCACCCCGCGTGACGGGCTGGGAATGAAGGCAAGTTCCATGGCAAGGTCGACGCTACCGTGCCCGGCCGGGGCCGCGGCAGGCAGCCCGGCTACGGGTCCATAACGGGCGGGTGAGAAAAGCCTTCACCCCTTGTTCTGCTCCTGCACCATCCGCTTCAGCTTGGCCGGGGTCATCGTCCGGTCCTGGTAGATGTTCTTGCCGTCGAACAGGACGGTCGGCGTGCCCGAGAAGCCGCCCTTGTTGAACGCCTGGTGGGACTTGGCGACCCAGCTGTTGTGCGTGCCGTCCTCGACGCACTTGCGGAAGGCGGGGGTGTCCAGGCCGTCGACCTTGCCGGCCAGCTCGATCAGCTTGTCGTTCCTGGCGTAGGCGTCCTCGACCTCCTGGGGCTGGTTGTCGAAGAGCACGTCGTGGTACGCGGGGAACTTCCCGGCGTCCTGGGCGCAGGCCGCGGCGTTGGCCGCGTTGCGGGAGCCGCTGCCGCCCATGTTGCCGTCGATGAGGGTGACCAGGTGGTACTCGGTCTTCAGCTTGCCGGCGTTCGTCAGCTCGTGGATCACCGGCCGGTACGCCGTCTCGAAGGCCTTGCAGGCCGGGCAGCGGAAGTCCTCCCACACCGTGAGCGTGGACTTGGCGCTGTCCTTGCCGACCGGGATGGCCAGGCCGTCCTTGCCCTGTGCTCCCGAGGGCGCCACGACCGGGCCCGCCGCTTCGCTGTCGTCGTCCTTCCCGGCGTTGGCGGCGACGACGCCGATCACCGCCGCGAGCCCCAGGACGGCCACGACGGCACCACCCACGATCAGCGCGCGCCTGCGCTTCTCCGAGGCCTTCTGCTTCTCGCGCTCCACCGCCAGCTTCTCCCGGGCGGTGCGCTTTCCCTCACGGTTCTTCTCGCTCACACCCCGGAAACGAACCGGGGAGGCGCACCGCGCCTCCCCGGCCCCAGGTCCACCCGTACGAGGGACCTGTACGACTACCCGGTTTCTTACGCCTGTCGGCGTACGCCCTTCGCCAGGCCGGCCGCCAGGGTGCGGACGGCCTCGACACCGGCCGCGTCGTCCGGGGCGTCCAGCATGGCCTTGACGAAGGCCGAGCCGACGATCACGCCGTCGGCGAAGCCGGCGACCTCGGCGGCCTGGGTGGCGTTGGAGACGCCGAGCCCGACGCAGACCGGCAGGTCCGTGCCGGTGGCCCGGGTGCGGGCCACCAGGTCCTCGGCCTGCGAGCTGACCGACTCGCGGGTGCCGGTGACGCCCATGAGGGAGGCGGCGTAGACGAAGCCGCTGCCCACCGTGGTGATCTGCGCGAGCCGCTCGTCCTTGCTGCTGGGCGCGACGACGAAGACGGTGGCGAGGTTGTGCTTCTGCGCGTGCTCCCTCCACAGCGCCGACTCCTGTACGGGCAGGTCGGGCAGGATGCACCCGGCGCCGCCCGCCTCGGCGAGCTCGGCGGTGAACCGCTCGACGCCGTAGCGGTCGATGGGGTTCCAGTACGTCATGACGAGGACCGGCTTGCCGGTGGCCGCGTGGGCCTCGCGGACCGTGCGCATCACGTCGGCGATCTTCACCCCGCCGCGCAGGGCGATGTCGTCGGCGGTCTGGATGACGGGGCCGTCGAGGACGGGGTCGCTGTGCGGCAGACCGACCTCGACGACATCGGCACCGCCGTCCAGGGCGGCCTTGATCGCCTCGATGCCGCCGTCCACGGTCGGGAACCCGGCCGGGAGGTAGGCGATGAGCGCGGAGCGCCCCTCGGACTTCGCCGCGGCGAGGGTGTCGCTCAACAGCTCGATGTTGCCGCTCACTTGGCGTCCCCTTCGATCTCGGCGGTGTCGGTGTCCGCGTCGGCGGCGACCTCGGCGTCGGTGTCGTAGAGGCCGAAGTAGCGGGCGGCGGTGTCCATGTCCTTGTCGCCGCGGCCGGACAGGTTGACCACGATCAGCCCGTCCTTGCCCAGCTCCCTGCCGACCTCCAGGGCTCCGGCCAGCGCGTGGGCGCTCTCGATGGCCGGGATGATGCCCTCGGTGCGGGACAGCAGGCGCAGGGCCTGCATGGCCGCGTCGTCGGTGATCGCGCGGTACTCACCGCGGCCCGAGTCCTTGAGGTAGGAGTGCTCGGGGCCGATGCCCGGGTAGTCCAGACCGGCCGAGATCGAGTACGGCTCGGTGATCTGGCCCTCGTCGTCCTGGAGGACGTAACTGCGGGAGCCGTGCAGGATGCCGGGCTCGCCTGCGGTCAGGGTCGCCGCGTGCTCGCCGGTGTCGACACCGTGGCCGGCCGGCTCGCAGCCGATGAGGCGGACGGACTCGTCCGGGATGAAGGCGTGGAAGAGGCCGATGGCGTTGGAGCCGCCGCCGACGCAGGCGACGGCCGCGTCGGGGAGGCGGCCCGCGCGCTCCAGGAGCTGGCGGCGGGTCTCCACGCCGATGACGCGGTGGAAGTCGCGGACCATGGCCGGGAAGGGGTGGGGGCCGGCGACCGTGCCGAAGAGGTAGTGCGTGTGGTCGACGTTGGCGACCCAGTCGCGGAACGCCTCGTTGATCGCGTCCTTCAGCGTGCGGCTGCCGGACTTCACGGCGATGACCTCGGCGCCGAGCATGCGCATGCGGGCCACGTTGAGGGCCTGGCGCTGGGTGTCGATCTCGCCCATGTAGATCGTGCACTCGAGGCCGAAGAGGGCACAGGCCGTCGCGGTGGCGACGCCGTGCTGGCCGGCGCCGGTCTCGGCGATGACCCGGGTCTTGCCCATGCGCTTGGTGAGCAGGGCCTGGCCGAGGACGTTGTTGATCTTGTGGGAGCCGGTGTGGTTGAGGTCCTCACGCTTGAGGAAGACGCGAGCGCCGCCCGCTTCCGCGGCGAAACGAGGGACTTCGGTGAGGGCCGACGGGCGGCCGGTGTAGTTGACCAGGAGGTCGTCGAGTTCCTTGGCGAACTCGGGGTCGTGCTTGGCCTTGTCGTACTCGACGGCCACCTCGTCGACTGCGGCGACGAGGGCCTCCGGGATGAACTTGCCGCCGAATGTCCCGAAGTAGCCTTCGGGGTTGGGCGTTTGACCCTCGGGGTCGGGGATGAAGAACTGGCTGGGCATGCGGAAACCTTCACGGTGAGTGTGTGTGAATGCACTGATCGCCGTGGGGGCAGGGATTGTCAGTTGGCTGCGGGCCCGTTGGGGCTGGTCGCGCAGTTCCCCGCGCCCCTAAAAGCCCTGCCATCGCATGCCGTTGACCTGCCCGGGCTCGTCACCGATGACGTACCGGACGCGGCGGCCGTGTACGCGGCGCGCGGGCGCACGGCAGCCGCGGGGGCGGCAGCCGCGCGCGAGGCGGGCGTACCGGTCCACGGTCGTCATGGTGAGAGTCATCGGGGCAAGCCTAGCGGGAGATCAGCCCCGGCCGTGCCGGAGTGCGGGATGTTCGCCTGCCGCCACCAGGTCGGAGACCGCCGTCTTGGGGTCCTTGCCGGTGACGAGGGACTCGCCCACCAGGACCGCGTCGGCGCCGGCGTTGGCGTAGGCGATGAGGTCGTGCGGGCCGCGGACGCCGGACTCGGCGATCTTGATGATGTGGTCGGGGATCTCGGGTGCCACGCGCTCGAAGGTGCCACGGTCGACCTCGAGGGTCTTGAGGTTGCGCGCGTTGACGCCGATCACACGGGCGCCGGCGTCGACCGCGCGCTCGACCTCGTCCTCGTCGTGCACCTCGACGAGCGGCGTGAGCCCGATGGACTCGGCGCGCTCGATGAGGGACTCCAGGGCGGGCTGGTCGAGGGCGGCGACGATCAACAGGACGACGTCGGCGCCGTAGGCGCGGGCCTCCCACAGCTGGTACGACGTGACGATGAAGTCCTTGCGCAGGACCGGGATGTCCACGCGGGCGCGGACCGCTTCGAGGTCGGCGAGCGAGCCGCCGAAGCGCCGCTGTTCGGTGAGGACGGAGATGACGGCCGCGCCGCCCGCCTCGTAGTCCGCGGCGAGTCCGGCCGGGTCGGCGATCGCGGCCAGCGCGCCCTTGGAGGGGCTGGAGCGCTTGACCTCGCAGATGACCTTGACGCCGTCGCCGCGCAGTGCGGCCGCACCGTCCTTGGCCGCGGGAGCCTTCGCCGCACGCTCCTTGAGCTCGTCGAGGCTGACGCGCGCCTGCCGCTCCGCGAGGTCGGCACGGACTCCGTCGATGATCTCGTCGAGCACACTCACGCGAGCGGCCCCCTTCCAGACTCTTGACAGTTCCAGCGACCGATCGAAAACCGATGGTCACTGCGATGGTATCCGCAGCGGGGCGTAGGCTTCGCATCCGGTTGACGCCGGTCCCACTACCTGGACATCCGCTGGTTGATCAAGGATGGAGCCAGCCTCCGAAGGGCAGGTTCCGGACAACGGTGAAGACCAGCAGCAACGCGCCGAGGCTCCACACCAGCCCCGGGCGGGGGTCGATCCGCATCGCACGCCCGCGCACCGCGTGGACCACCCATACGGTCCACAGCACGGCGAAGGCCAGATAGCCGAGGACGGCGAGCGCGTTGGCGTGCAGTGCCGCCGGGACGTCGCCGTGGACGAAGGCGTGCGCGCTGCGCAGTCCGCCGCAGCCGGGGCAGTACAGGCCGGTGTAGCGCAGCAGCGGGCAGGCGGGGTAGTGGCCGGGTTCGTTGGGATCGACCGCGCCCACGTAGGCGAACGCGGCGGCGACGGCCGCGAGCACCCCGGCGGGGACGGCCAGGCGGCCCGGGACGCTGCGCGTCACCCTTCGGCTGTCGGCGTTCACGGTAGGCATTGTGCCCGGCGCACGCGTGAGGGGCGGTCCCGGCACCCAAGTGCCGGCCGCCCCTCACGCGACAGCGCGGTGCTCCGCGGGGGTCAGCCCTCGGCGCGCGCGGGCTCGCGGTCGCCCGTCATCGCGTGCGGCTGGTGCAGGTCCTTCGGCTGGCCGAGGCCCATCATCCGCATGATGGCGCCGACGACACCACCGAGGAGCACGACGACCATGCCCGCCCAGAAGCCCACGGGCTGGTCCATCACCATGAACGCGCCCGCGACGCAGAAACCGATGAAGGCGATCGTGACACCGGTCCAGGCGGCCGGGGTGTGACCGTGGCTGCTGCCCGCCATTGCTTGCTCCTCGTTGCTGTGTGCGTGTCTGAGCAGGACGCTCGGGCCCATTGTCCCGCACGTGCGCGCCCGCCGTGAGCGGGGGTGTCCCCGCTCCCCCGGGTGGCTCACGCCCCGGTCGGGTCCTCGCCCCGGTCGAGTGCCTTCCACAGGTCCTCGGGCCGGTCGGGGTCGACGGCGGGGGCCTTGCGGCGCGGCTGGGGCGTGCCACCGCGCTCGTAGCGGCCGGACATCGCGGGCCACAGTCGGCCGTAGCGCAGGGCGAGCAGCCCGGCCAGGAGGATCAGGACGCCACCGAGGGCCGCGACGTACGGCCAGGCGGTGTGGCTGAGGGTGGCCACGGAGGCGGAGGTGTCGCCGGAGGCCTGGGCGGCCTGCTCGTCGAGCGCGGAGCCGTCGGAGGCGCCGAGCAGGGCGGCGGCGACGATGCCCGCGCCGGAGAGCGCCAGCAGCGCGGCCACGATGAGGCGACCGGCCCGGCGGACGGCGAAGACGGCGACGAGCGCGGCGAGGCCCACTACGGCGAGCGCCGCGGGTACGCCCGTGACGTCGCTGCCCTTGGCGGTCAGGGGGAAGGCGCCGCCGGCCACCGTCGCGGTGCCCTCCGCCCAGCGCTGCCGGGTGGCGAGCAGCGCCACGGCCGCGCCGAGCGCGCCGCACAGCAGCGCGACGGCGAGGCTCAGGCGACCGGCCCGGGCGGATCCGGCGGCTTCGGAACGGGGGTGAGGTACAGCAGTCACGTACCCCACTATCGCCTGAACCCCGGGCGAACCGTCACCCGGGGTTCATCTCAGGCCTTTCCCAGCCGGTTCGCCGTGTGTACGGCCCTGAGGACCGCCGCCGCCTTGTTGCGGCACTCGGTGTCCTCGGCGACCGGGTCGGAGTCGGCGACGATGCCCGCGCCGGCCTGCACGTAGGCGGTTCCGTCCCGGAGGAGGGCCGTGCGGATGGCGATGGCGGTGTCGGAGTCGCCCGCGAAGTCGAGGTAGCCGACACAGCCGCCGTAGAGCCCGCGCCGGGACGGTTCGAGTTCGTCGATGATCTGCATGGCGCGGGGCTTGGGGGCTCCGGAGAGAGTGCCGGCCGGGAAGCAGGCGGTGAGGACGTCGAAGGCCGTGCGGCCCGGGGCGACGCGGCCCGTCACCGTCGAGACGATGTGCATGACGTGCGAGTACCGCTCGACGGACATGAAGTCGACGACCTCGACCGAGCCGGGCTCGCAGACCCGCCCCAGGTCGTTGCGGCCCAGGTCGACGAGCATGAGGTGCTCGGCGCGCTCCTTGGGGTCGGCGAGCAGCTCGTCGGCGAGGGCCTGGTCCTCCTGCGGGGTGGCGCCGCGCCAGCGGGTGCCGGCGATGGGGTGGACCATGGCGCGTCCGTCCTCGACCTTGACCAGGGCCTCTGGGGACGAGCCGACGACGTCGAAGCCGTCGAAGCGGAACAGGTACATGTACGGGGACGGGTTGGTGGCCCGCAGGACCCGGTAGACGTCCAGCGCGCTCGCCGTGCACGGCGTCTCGAAGCGCTGCGAGGGGACCACCTGGAAGGCCTCGCCGGCCCGGATGCGCTCCTTGATGTCCTCGACGGCCACCTGGAAGTCGGGGCCGCCCCACAGCGCGGTGTACTCGGGGAGCTCGGAGGGCGGCAGGGCGGCCGGGGGCTGGGCGACCGCGCGGGAGAGGTCGGCCTCCATGGCGTCGAGCCGGGCCACGGCGTCCGCGTAGGCCTCGTCGACGCCGGTCTCCAGGTCGTTGTGGTTGATCGCGTTGGCGATCAGCAGGACCGAGCCCTCCCAGTGGTCCATGACCGCCAGGTCGCTGGTGAGCAGCATGGTGAGCTCGGGCAGCTTCAGGTCGTCGCGCTCGCCGGGGCCGATCTTCTCCAGGCGGCGGACGATGTCGTAGCCGAGGTAGCCGACCATGCCGCCGGTGAAGGGCGGCATGCCGTCCTGGTGGGGCGTGTGCAGGGCCTCGATGGTGGCGCGCAGCGCGGCGAGGGGGTCGCCGTCGACGGGGACCCCGACGGGCGGGGCGCCGAGCCAGTGGGCCTGCCCGTCGCGCTCGGTCAGCGTCGCCGCCGACCGCACGCCCACGAAGGAGTAACGGGACCACGAGCGGCCGTTCTCCGCGGACTCCAGCAGGAAGGTGCCGGGGCGCTCGGCGGCGAGTTTGCGGTAGAGCGCCACCGGGGTGTCGCCGTCGGCGAGGAGCTTGCGGGTGACCGGGATGACCCGCCGGTCGGTGGCGAGCTTGCGGAACGTCTCGAGGTCCATGGCCGCTGACCTTACTGATCCGAGGCGGGGGCGTCGGAGCCGCCGTCCTTGAGGAGCACGTCCTCGTCGAAGCAGGTGCGCGCGCCGGTGTGGCAGGCGGCGCCGACCTGGTCGACCTTCACCAGGACGGTGTCGGCGTCGCAGTCGAGGGCGACGGACTTCACCCACTGGAAGTGGCCCGAGGTGTCGCCCTTGACCCAGTACTCCCGGCGGCTGCGCGACCAGTACGTGCACCGGCCGGTGGTGAGGGTGCGATGCAGCGCCTCGTCGTCCATCCAGCCGAGCATCAGCACCTCTCCGGTGTCGTACTGCTGGGCGATGGCGGGCAGGAGGCCGTCGGCGCTGCGCTTGAGGCGGGCGGCGATCTCCGGGTCGAGACGGCTGGCCGGGGGGACGTGCTGGTCATGCCGACCATTGTGCCGCGCGCCACTGACAGGCCAGGTGGAGTGTCCACTGTGCGGACCTGATCTGCGGTCGTAGGCTGGGCCGCATGTCGACCCATGCCAAGCGTGAACGACTTCTCCTCGCCGATCTGTTGGAGACCGCGGGCCCGGACGCGCCCACCCTGTGCGAGGGCTGGACCACGCGGGACCTCGCCGCGCACGTGGTGGTGCGCGAGCGCCGCCCGGACGCCGCCGGCGGGATACTGATCAAGCAGCTCGCGCCGCGCCTGGACCGGGTGATGGCCGAGTACACCGACAAGCCGTACGAGGAGCTGATCCAGCTGATCCGTACGGGGCCGCCGCGGTTCTCGCCCTTCTCGCTCAAGCCGGTCGACGAGATGTCGAACATCATCGAGTTCTACGTCCACACGGAGGACGTCCGGCGCGCCCAGCCCGACTGGTCGCCGCGCGAGCTCGACCCGGTGTTCCAGGACGCCCTGTGGTCCCGGCTGGAGCGCACCGCCCGGCTGATGGGGCGCGGCGTCCCGACGGGCCTGGTGCTGCGCCGCCCGGACGGCCAGACGGTCGTCGCGCAGCGGGGCGCGCCGGTGGTCACGGTGACGGGTGAGCCCTCGGAGCTGGTGCTGTTCTCCTACGGCCGGCAGAGCAAGGCCAAGGTCGAGCTGGACGGCGACGAGGACGCGATCGCGAAGCTGCACGAGGCGAAGCAGCTCGGGATCTGAAGCAGCGGTTCGGGGCTCCCGGCAGGCGGGTCACCGCACCGGGTGGCCCGCCTCCCGCAGCGTCTGCTTGACCTCGCCGATGCGCAGGTCCCCGAAGTGGAACACCGACGCGGCCAGCACCGCGTCCGCGCCCGCCGCGATGGCCGGCGGGAAGTCCGCCAGCTTGCCCGCGCCGCCCGAGGCGATGACCGGCACGGTCACGTGCTTGCGGACGGCCTGGATCATCTCCAGGTCGTAGCCGTCCTTGGTGCCGTCCGCGTCCATGGAGTTGAGCAGGATCTCGCCGGCGCCCAGCTCGGCGGCCCGGTGCGCCCACTCGACGGCGTCGATGCCGGTGCCGCGGCGGCCGCCGTGGGTGGTCACCTCGAAGGAGCCGGACTCGGTGCGGCGCGCGTCCACCGACAGGACCAGGACCTGGCGGCCGAAGCGTTCCGCGATCTCCCGGATCAGCTCCGGGCGGGCGATCGCGGCCGTGTTGACGCCGACCTTGTCCGCGCCGGCCCGCAGCAGCTTGTCCACGTCCTCGGCGGTGCGCACCCCGCCGCCGACCGTGAGCGGGATGAACACCTGTTCGGCCGTGCGGCGCACGACGTCGTAGGTCGTCTCGCGGTTGCCCGACGAGGCGGTGATGTCCAGGAACGTCAGCTCGTCGGCGCCCTCTGCGTCGTACACCTTGGCCATCTCGACGGGGTCGCCCGCGTCGCGCAGGTTCTGGAAGTTGACGCCCTTGACGACCCGGCCGTTGTCCACGTCCAGGCAGGGGATGACTCGGACCGCCAGGGTCATGAATCCACCGTTCCTCTGAATGCCTCTAGTTCCACCGACACCAGGACGCGCGGGTCGACGAAGCCGTCCACCACGAGGAAGGTCGCGACCGGACGCACGGAGTCGAACAGCTCCTTGTGCGCCCGGCCCACCTCGTCGAGGTCGCGCGTGTGTGCCAGATACATCCGCGTCCGGACCACGGACCCGATGCCGAGCCCGAACTCGCCGATCGCTTCGAGGGCGCTGGTGAAGGCCGCCTTGGCCTGCTCGTACGGGTCGCCCTCCCCGTACAGCACGTCGCCCTTGAAGGGCGTCGTACCCGCCACCAGCACCCGATCGCCCGCCGCCACGGCGCGCGCGAAACCGAAACTCTCTTCCCAGGGACTTCCGCTCTGCACGCGCCGTACGGCATCGCTCATGACGACACAGTCTCCAATGCCTCTTCCAGGGTGAACGCCTTCGCGTACAGCGCCTTCCCTACGATCGCGCCCTCGACACCGAGCGGCACGAGGCCGGCGATGGCCCGGAGGTCGTCCAGCGAGGACACGCCGCCGGAGGCCACGACAGGGCGGTCCGTCGCGGCGCACACGTTGCGCAGCAGTTCCAGGTTCGGGCCCTGGAGCGTGCCGTCCTTCGCGATGTCCGTGACGACGTACCGCGCGCAGCCCTCCTTGTTGAGGCGCTCCAGCGTCTCGTAGAGGTCGCCGCCGTCGCGGGTCCAGCCGCGGCCGCGCAGGGTGGTGCCGCGGACGTCCAGGCCGACCGCGATCTTGTCGCCGTGCTCGGCGATGACCTTGGCGACCCACTCGGGGGTCTCCAGGGCGGCCGTGCCGAGGTTCACGCGGGTGCAGCCGGTGGCCAGGGCGGCGGCCAGGCTGTCGTCGTCGCGGATGCCGCCGGACAGCTCCACCTTGATGTCCATGGCCCGGGCGACCTCGGCGATCAGCTCGCGGTTGTCGCCGGTGCCGAACGCGGCGTCCAGGTCGACCAGGTGCAGCCACTCGGCGCCGGAGCGCTGCCAGGCCAGGGCGGCCTCCAGGGGCGAGCCGTAGGAGGTTTCCGTACCGGACTCGCCGTGCACCAGGCGCACCGCCTGGCCGTCGCGGACGTCGACGGCGGGGAGGAGTTCGAGCTTGCTCACAGTGTTCCGATCCAGTTGGTGAGGAGCTGGGCTCCGGCGTCGCCGGACTTCTCGGGGTGGAACTGCGTGGCCCACAGGGCGCCGTTCTCGACGGCCGCGACGAACGGCTTGCCGTGCGTGGACCAGGTGACCTTGGGGGCCTCCATCGCGGGGTTGTGGGTCTCCAGCGACCAGTCGTGGACGGCGTAGGAGTGCACGAAGTAGAAGCGCGCGTCCGCGTCCAGGCCCGCGAACAGCTGCGAGCCGGCCGCTGCTTCGACGGTGTTCCAGCCCATGTGGGGCACGATCTCGGCCTGGAGCGGCTCGACCGAGCCGGGCCACTCGTCGAGGCCCTCGCTCTCCACGCCGTGTTCGATGCCGCGGGCGAAGAGGATCTGCATGCCGACGCAGATGCCCATCACCGGGCGGCCGCCGGACAGCCGGCGGTCGACGATCCAGTCGCCGCGTGCCTCGCGCAGGCCCTTCATGCAGGAGGCGAAGGCGCCGACGCCCGGCACGAGCAGCCCGTCGGCGTTCAGGGCCTTGTCGTAGTCACGCGTTATCTCGACGTCGGCTCCCGCGCGGGCGAGGGCACGCTCGGCGGAGCGGACGTTGCCGAAGCCGTAGTCGAAGACGACTACCTTCTTCTGCTTCTTCGAGGGGGAGCTCGACGGGGCGCTCAATTCCACACCTCCAGCCTCACGACACCGGCCGCCAGGCACATCGCGGCGCCGATGGAGAGCAGCACGATCAGGCCCTTGGGCATCTTCTGCTTGACGAAGGAGTAGATCCCGCCGACGAGGAACAGGCCGACGACGATCAGCAGGGTCGAGATGCCGTTCACAGGGCGCCCTTCGTGGAGGGGAGGATGCCGGCCGCGCGCGGGTCCCGCTCGGAGGCGTAGCGCAGGGCCCTGGCCAGCGCCTTGAACTGGCACTCCACGATGTGGTGGGCGTTGCGCCCGTAGGGCACGTGCACGTGCAGCGCGATCTGGGCCTGGGCGACGAAGGACTCCAGGATGTGCCGGGTCATCGTGGTGTCGTACTCGCCGATCATCGGCGCCATCTTCTCGGGCTCGGTGTGCACGAGGTAGGGACGGCCGGACAGGTCGACGGTGACCTGGGCGAGGGACTCGTCCAGCGGGACCGTGCAGTTGCCGAAGCGGTAGATGCCGACCTTGTCGCCGAGGGCCTGCTTGAAGGCTGAGCCGAGGGCGAGGGCGGTGTCCTCGATGGTGTGGTGCGAGTCGATGTGCAGGTCGCCCTCGGTCTTCACGGTCAGGTCGAACAGACCGTGCCGGCCGAGCTGGTCGAGCATGTGGTCGTAGAAGCCGACGCCGGTGGAGATCTCCGTCTTGCCGGTGCCGTCGAGGTCGATCTCGACGAGGACCGAGGTCTCCTTGGTCGTCCGCTCCACGCGTCCGGTGCGGCTCATGAACTCTGCTCCTTCTTCAGTGCACGTACCGCGTCGAGGAACGCGTCGTTCTCTTCGGGGGTGCCGGCCGACACCCGCAGCCACCCGGGGATGCCGTTGTCCCGGACCAGGACGCCCCGGTCGAGGATCTTCTGCCAGGTTGTGTGCGCGTCCTCGAACCTGCCGAACTGCACGAAGTTGGCATCGGACTCGACGACGTCGTAGCCGATGGCGCGCAGTTCGCGCACGAGGCGGTCCCGCTCGGCCTTGAGCTGCTCGACGTAGCCCAGCAGCGTGGCGGTGTGCTCCAGGGCGGCCAGGGCGGTCGCCTGGGTGACGGCCGACAGGTGGTAGGGCAGCCGGACGAGCTGGACGGCGTCGACGACGGCCGGGTGCGCGGCGAGGTAGCCGAGGCGCAGGCCCGCGGCGCCGAACGCCTTCGACATCGTGCGGGAGATGACGAGGTTCGGGCGCCCGTCGATCAGCGGCAGCAGCGAGTCGCCGTGGCTGAACTCGATGTACGCCTCGTCGACCACGACCATCGACGGCTTCGCCGCCTGCGCGGCCTCGTAGAGCGCGAGGACCGTCTCGGGCGGGACCGCGTTGCCGGTGGGGTTGTTGGGGGTGGTGATGAAGACGACGTCGGGCCGGTGCTCGGCGATCGCCTTCTCGGCGGCGGCGAGGTCGATCGTGAAGTCGTCGTTGCGCGGGCCCGAGATCCAGCCGGTGCCGGTGCCGCGCGCGATGAGCCCGTGCATCGAGTACGACGGTTCGAAGCCGATCGCGGTGCGGCCGGGCCCGCCGAAGGTCTGGAGCAGCTGCTGGATGACCTCGTTGGAGCCGTTGGCCGCCCAGACGTTGGCGAGGCCGACCTCGTGGCCGGACGTGTCCGTCAGGTACTCGGCGAGCTTCGTGCGCAGCTCGACCGCGTCCCGGTCGGGGTAGCGGTTGAGGTTGCGGGCCGCTTCACGGACCCGCTCGGCGATGCGTTCGACGAGCGGCTCGGGCAGCGGGTAGGGGTTCTCGTTGGTGTTCAGCCGGACGGGGACGTCCAGCTGGGGCGCGCCGTAGGGGGACTTGCCGCGCAGCTCGTCCCGTACGGGCAGATCGTCGATGCGTACGTCGCTCACTTGCTCTCCGGCACCTTCCAGCCGAACCTGGCCTTGATCGCCGCGCCGTGCGCGGGCAGGTCCTCCGCCTCCGCCAGCGTGACCACGTGGTGCGCGACCTCGGCCAGCGCGTCCTGCGTGTAGTCGACGATGTGGATGCCGCGCAGGAAGGACTGGACGGACAGGCCCGAGGAGTGGCAGGCGCAGCCGCCGGTGGGCAGGACGTGGTTGGAGCCGGCCGCGTAGTCGCCGAGGGAGACCGGGGCCCACGGGCCGATGAAGATCGCGCCGGCGTTCTTGACGCGGTCGGCCAGGGCGGCCGCGTCGGCCGTCTGGATCTCCAGGTGCTCGGCGCCGTACGCGTCGACCACCTTCAGGCCCTCGTCGATGCCGTCGACCAGGACGATCGCGGACTGCTTGCCGGACAGCGCCGGGACGATCCGGTCGTCGACGTGCTTGGTGGCCGCGACCTGCGGCGCCAGCTCCTTCTCCACGGCGTCCGCGAGCTCGGCGGAGTCCGTGACGAGCACGGCGGCGGCCAGCGGGTCGTGCTCGGCCTGGCTGATCAGGTCGGAGGCGACGTGCACCGGGTCGGCCGTGTCGTCGGCGAGGACCGCGATCTCGGTCGGGCCGGCCTCGGCGTCGATGCCGATCCTGCCGGTGAAGTAGCGCTTGGCGGCGGCGACCCAGATGTTGCCGGGGCCGGTGACCATGTTGGCGGGCGGGCAGGACTCGGTGCCGTACGCGAACATCGCCACAGCCGTGGCACCGCCGGCCGCGTAGACCTCGTCGACGCCGAGCAGGGCGCAGGCGGCGAGGATCGTCGGGTGCGGCAGGCCGTTGAACTCGGCCTGGGCCGGGGAGGCGAGCGCGATGGACTCGACGCCGGCCTCCTGGGCGGGCACCACGTTCATGACCACGGAGGACGGATACACGGACCGGCCGCCGGGCGCGTACAGCCCGACCCGCTCGACCGGAACCCACTTCTCGGTCACGGAGCCGCCGGGCACCACCTGGGTGGTGTGCGTGCTGCGGCGCTGCTCGCGGTGGACGGTCCGGGCGCGCCGGATGGACTCCTCAAGGGCCGCGCGCACGGCCGGGTCGAGCTC
The DNA here is from genome assembly GCA_000415505.1 of Streptomyces afghaniensis 772. Classification (GTDB taxonomy): domain Bacteria; phylum Actinomycetota; class Actinomycetes; order Streptomycetales; family Streptomycetaceae; genus Streptomyces; species Streptomyces afghaniensis. Next base: position 2,745 of record KE354120.1, on the reverse strand, counting down.
CTCCAGTGCGCGCGTGAGCGCGGCGGCCGGCACCCGCACCTGGTCGAGCCTGACCCCGTCGAACCGCTCGGCGAAATCGATCAGCGCCGCGTCGCCCCGATGATGCACGTCCTCGCAGATCGGACGCACCTTCTCCAGGGCGGCCGCTACGTCGAACTCGGCTCGGGGCAGCAGGTCACGCAGGGCGGGGCCCTCGGGGAGGGCGTCGCCGCGCAGATCGATTCGGGAGATCACGTGCTCAATTCTCTCAGACCCCGATGACGCGCCGTCCGCTCGTATCAATGGCTGATACAGAACGCCGCCGGCACCCGGAAGATCCCCTTCACGTTTCGCGTTCGGGGCGTCACCCAGCGGGCATGAACAGCTGTACGAAGCACCTGACCCGCGAGTATCCGGGGAGGAAGGAAGAGACGTGACCGAGGGGGCCGGCGTGCGTGCCGGGGATGTGCCCGACGACCTGACGGCGGCCGAGGCCGGAATGTGGCAGGCGTTCCGCAACGGCAGCGTGTACGACCTGAGCAGCGGCGACCCGGTGGTGGACGATCCGCACGGCGGCCACCCCTGGGGCGAGGAGCGGACCGTGCGGGCCCGGATCGTCTGCTGGCTGCTCCTGGACGGCCCGCCCGCCCTGGCCGGCCGGGTGTCGTCGCTGAAGCTGGCCGGCGTACTGATCAGCGGCTCGCTGGACCTCGCGGGCGGCACGGTGGTGCCGTACGTCGAGATGCGCCAGTGCCGGTTCGAGCAGGACGTGCTGCTGCCCGAGGCCCGCTTCACGACCGTACGGATGGTGGACTGCTCGGTGCCGCGGCTGGAGGCCGCCCGGGTGCAGACGGAGGGCGATCTGCATCTGCCGCGCTGCCGGTTCCATCGCGGCATCAGGCTCACGGACGCGCAGATCGGCACGGACCTGATGCTCAACCAGGCGATCGCGCACCGGGACCGCAGCGGCCGGTCGATCGCCGCGGACGGCCTGACCGTCGGCCAGGACTTACAGGCCGAGCTGCTGGAGTCGCACGGCGAGCTGAGCCTGCGCGCCGCCACCATCGGTGTCTCCCTGAGCCTGCGCGGCGCCCGCCTCGCCAACCCGTACGAGCGGCTCGCCCTCAACGCACCCCAGCTGACCGTCGAGCGCAGCCTGTATCTGACCCCGGCAGGCGTCGGCGCCCAGGCGATGAGCGGGATGACCCCGGCGCGCGGGACGCGGATCCAGCGGTTCTCGTGCGAGGGCGGGATCCGGCTGGACGACGGGCGGTTCGGCGACGCGGTCGACTTCGAGCGGGCCAGGTTCACCCTCACCGACGACCAGGAGCTGTCGCTGCGCCGGGTGCAGACGCCGGAGCTGCGGTTCCTCGGCGAGCATCCCGCGCGCGGGCGTGTCGTGCTGTCGGGGGCGAAGATCGTCAACCTGATGGACCGGGCGGACGCCTGGCCCGGCCCGGGGCGGCTGCACATGGGCGGCTTCGCCTACGAGAACCTCGTGCCGCGCGGGCCGTTCCCGCTGGCCGAGCGGCTGGACTGGGTGGCGGCGGCGACCGCCGAGTACAACCCGGAGCCGTACGAGCGGCTCGCGGCCGTGCTGCGGGCCGGCGGGGAGGACGAGGACGCCCGCGAGGTGCTGCTCGCCAAGCAGCGCCGGCACCGGGAGAGCCTGCCGCCGGCCGCCAAGCTGTGGGGCTACGCGCAGGACTTGACGGTCGCCTACGGGTACCGGCCGGGCCGGGCCGCGGTATGGATGGCGGTGCTGTGGGCGGCGGGCTCGTTCGCCTTCGCGCAGGCCGGGCATCCGCCGCTGAAGCGCGGTGAGCATCCGGAGTGGAACCCGACGCTGTTCACGCTCGATCTGCTGCTGCCGGTCATCGACCTGGGCCAGGTGGGTTTCTGGCAGCTGCGCGGGGGCTGGCAGTGGCTGGCGACGGCGATGATCCTGCTGGGCTGGATCCTGGCGACGACGGTGGCGGCGGGGGCGACCCGCTTGCTGCGGCGTAACTGATGATGCCGGTGTGACCAGTGTTGTTGAACTGTCACACCTTTACGTTCTCTTGACCATAGGGCGTACAACTTTCCGCGAGTTCACCGAACGATCTGGCGCCGCCGTGACCAGCGGACTTTCAATGGTCGGCACCATGGCCATGCAGCTGCCGTTCATCCGCCCGAGCCGGATGACAAGGACCGCTTCCCACCCCGTCAGCGGGCCACGCGCCGACGACGAGGTGCTGCTCGACGCGCCCGACGCCCGGCTCAGTCCGGCACTGGTCGCGGCCGCCCGCGGGGACCACGGACCGGCCTCCGGGCTGCTCCGCGCCACCCGGGCGGCGGCCGAGTGGGAGCGGCGCGACCGGTACGTGACCCGGCTGGCCGCCTTCGCCCGCTCGCGCCCCGACTGGCTGGACGCCTGGCTCGCCATCGCCCCGCACGACCCGGACGCGCTGCTGCTCCGGGCCCAGCTGGCGGTGGACCGCGCCTGGCAGTCACCGGCCCGGGCCGAGATGCTGCGCGAGGTCAGCCCGCTGATCACGGCCGCCGCCCGGGCCGACCACGCCGACCCGGTGCCCTGGCGACTCGCGCTGGACCACGCGCGCGGCGCCCGGGCCGGACACAGCTACTTCGAGCAACTGTGGGCGGCGGCCGTCCGCCGCGCCCCGCACCACTACGGCTGCCACGAGTCGGCCCTGCGCTATCTGGCCGCGTCCTGGCACGGTTCGCACCAGGAGTGCTTCGACTTCGCCGACCGGGCCGCACAGGACG
>KE354119.1 GCA_000415505.1 Streptomyces afghaniensis 772 | reverse complement strand
CGTCGCGGACGGGCCGGACGGCAGACGCGAGTGAGCCGCGGGTGCCACCGGCGTCGACGGCCGGACACGGCCGTCCCGCGACACCGGCCGTGGCGCCCCGGAGGCGAACGACCCGAGAAAGAGGAGCCAGGGCTGTGAGCGAGTCGGTGACGTCCGGTGCCATGGGCATGACGGTGGAGTCCGCGTTCTCCGGGATGAGAAGCGTGACCCCGGTGGTGTTCCGGGCGGGCTGCCCGGACTGCCGGGAGCGCTTCGAGCTCACCGCGGGCGCCCTGCGCCTCGCCATCGGCGCCACGAGCCGTACCACTTTCTACTCCTTCACCTGCCCTGAGTGCGGCGCTGCTGTCCGCAAGCCCGCGGGGGAGCGGATCGTGGAACTGCTCACCGGCGGCGGTGTGCGCACCCTGCGGCTGCACTCCACCGTCTAGTGGGCCGGGGCATCCGGCCCGTCGGAAGGGTCTAGGCTCGGCGTCATGTTCTGGCCGATGTTCGCGATTGCCGTGGGATTCGTGGGTCTCGCCGTGCTCGGGGTGCTCGCCGTGCGGGTCTTCGTCGAGGCACAGCGCCTGGGCAGCCAGGTCACGGACTCGGCGCGCCGTATCAACCGGGCCGCGGAGGACCTGGAGCGGGCGGCGGAGAGCACGGCCCGCTCCGTGGACGCCCTGTGAGCTGTCCGGCAGGCGGCTGTGAGTCTGGCTTTGGGACACTTCGCCCTGTCACCTCGGCGGTTCGGACAGGTACGCTGCTGGTCGCGGCCCGGTTAACGAGGCACTGGCCGCGGACGGGAGTACGCAAAGGGGATGCAGAGGGATTGCCCCACGTTCACCCCTGAGCGTTACGATCGCTGTCAACACGATCGTTCGGACACATGTCCGACCGGTCGGACAGCACCCCACCACAGCCGCCTCGGTGAGAAGGTAAAGACTTATGTTCGGAAGGCTCGGAGCCCCCGAGATCATTCTCATCCTCGTCGTCATCATCCTGCTGTTCGGCGCGAAGAAGCTTCCGGACATGGCTCGGTCGCTCGGCAAGTCGGCCCGCATCCTCAAGAGCGAGGCCAAGGCCATGAAGGACGAAGGCAAGTCGTCCACGACCCCGGCCGGCCCGCCCAACACCGACGAGCCCTCGCAGCGCACCATCCAGGCCGCTCCCGGTGACGTGACCAGCTCGCGCCCGGTCAACGAGCCGACGGACACGACCAAGCGCTGACGCAGGGCCGGTGACTTCCGGCCCGCCGCACGAGATGGGAACGTGGGTTGCTGAAGTCTGCCCGCAAAAAGGAGAGGGATCCCGAGGGGCGGATGCCCCTCGCGGAGCACCTTCGCGAGCTCCGCAACCGGCTCGCCAAGGCGATTCTGGCGATCGTCGTCGTCACGGTCTTCGCCGCCTTCTTCTACAACGACATCATCAACTTGATCACCAAGCCGATCCTCGACTCGGTCGGCTGTGACAAGACCTTCGCGGAACTGGCCAAATCGCAGCCGGGCTCGAAGCCGTGCGCGCAGATCACCATCAACGGTCTGCTCACCCCCTTCACGCTGGCGCTGAAGGTGTCCCTGATGGCCGGCGTCGTGCTGGCCTCGCCGATCTGGCTCTACCAGCTGTGGGCCTTCGTCGCGCCCGGTCTGCACCGGCACGAGAAGAAGTACGCCTACGCCTTCGTGGGCACGGGCGCCCCGCTGTTCATCGTCGGTGCCTACTTCGCGTACACGGTCCTTCCCACCACCGCGAAGGTGCTGCTCGAGTTCACCCCGGGCGGCACGTCCAACCTCCTCCCGCTGGACGACCTGCTCGACCTGGTCATGCGGATGGTGCTCGTCTTCGGCCTCTCCTTCGAGCTGCCCCTGCTGCTGGTCATGCTCAACCTCACCGGTGTGCTCACCGGTAAGCGCATGCTCGGCTGGTGGCGCGGCATGATCATGGGCATCACGGTGTTCGCGGCCATCGCCACGCCCAGCACCGACCCGTTGACCATGCTGGCCCTCGCGGCGCCGATCTGGATCCTTTACTTCGCCGCAGTCGCCTTCTCCCTCCTCAACGACCGCCGCCGCAGCCGTCGCGAGGCCCTGGGCCCCGCCGACGACGAGGCCTCCGAGCTGGACCTCACGCCCGAGGACATCGGCGAGATCGAGCCCGTGACCACCAGCCGCGCCGCCCTGCCCGAGCAGGCGAGCGGGGACCGCACGGACCGGGTCAACGGTTATGACGACGTGACCTGAAGATCCGCGGGCAGCTCATAGGGTCAGTCGCGTGACCAGCGAGATCACCCTCTTCGTCAACCCCACCGCGGGCCGCGGCCGGGGCGCCCGCGCGGCGCAGCCGGCCGCTTCCGCGTTGCGGGCGGCCGGTTTCTCGGTGCGTACGGTGCTCGGCGTCGACGCCGCGGACGCCCTCACCCGCGCGCGTGCCGCCGTCGAGGGCGGCACCGGTGCGCTGATAGCCGTCGGCGGTGACGGTATGGCCAACCTCGCGCTGCGGGCGGTCGCGGGCACGCGCACCCCGCTCGGCCTGGTCGCCGTCGGCACCGGCAACGACTTCGCCCGCGCCCTCGGTCTGCCCGTGCGCGAGCCGGCCGCAGCGGGCCGCATGATCGCCGACGCCCTCAAGTGCGGCCGGATCCACGACATCGACCTGGGTCAGGCCGGCGACCGCTGGTTCGGCACGGTCCTCGCCTCCGGTTTCGACTCCCGCGTCAACGACCGGGGCAACCGCATGCGGTGGCCCTCAGGCCGCTTCAAGTACGACCTCGCGATGATCGCCGAACTCGCCGCGTTCCGGCCCGTCCCCTACCGGATCCGGCTCGACGACGGCGAGATCCGGGAGGTCGAGGCGACCCTCGTCGCCGTCGGCAACGGCTCGTCGTACGGCGGCGGCATGCGCATCTGCCCCGGCGCCGACCTGACCGACGGCCTGTTCGACATCACCGTGGTCGGGGACTGCGACCGTACGACGCTGCTGCGGGTGTTCCCGCGGGTGTACCGGGGGAGTCACGTCGAGCATCCGAAGGTGACCGTGCTGCGGGCGGCCCGGGTCGAGATCACCGCCGACGACGTCACCGGCTACGCCGACGGGGAGCCGCTCGGTCCGCTGCCGCTGACCGCGCGCTGCGTACGCGGGGGCGTGCGGGTCGTCGGCCCCTGAGCCGCGCTGCCCCTGAGCTGCGCCGATCCCCGGTTTCACAGGAACGGATCCGGATAATGATCGTCCTGTTGTCAGTGCGGCCCGGTACGCTCGAAAGCACGATGACAGAGGATCTCTCACCGGCCGAGCGGTACGCGGCAGCCCGCAAGCGCGCTGCCGAGCAGGCCACCGCGCTCGCCTCCTTCCGCGAGATGTACGACTTCGGCCTCGACCCCTTCCAGATCGAGGCCTGCCAGGCGCTCGAAGCGGGGAAGGGCGTGCTGGTCGCCGCGCCCACCGGCTCCGGCAAGACGATCGTCGGCGAGTTCGCCGTCCACCTCGCCCTCCAGCAGGGCAAGAAGTGCTTCTACACGACACCCATCAAGGCGTTGTCGAACCAGAAGTACGCCGACCTGTGCCGCCGCTACGGCACGGACAAGGTGGGCCTGCTCACCGGCGACAACAGTGTCAACTCCCACGCCCCGGTGGTCGTGATGACCACCGAGGTCCTGCGGAACATGCTGTACGCCGGTTCGCAGACGCTGCTCGGCCTCGGCTACGTGGTCATGGACGAGGTGCACTACCTCTCCGACCGGTTCCGCGGAGCCGTCTGGGAAGAGGTGATCATCCACCTCCCCGAATCGGTCACGCTCGTCTCCCTCTCGGCGACCGTGTCGAACGCCGAGGAGTTCGGCGACTGGCTCGACACGGTCCGCGGCGACACCGAGGTGATCGTCTCCGAGCACCGGCCCGTACCGCTGTTCCAGCACGTGCTGGCCGGGCGGCGGATGTACGACCTGTTCGAGGAGGGCGAAGGCCACAAGAAGGCCGTCAACCCCGACCTCACGCGCATGGCGCGCATGGAGGCGACCCGGCCGTCGTTCCAGGACCGCCGGCGCGGCCGGCTGCGCGAGGCCGACCGCGAGCGTGAGCGCAGACAGCGCTCCCGGGTGTGGACGCCGAGCCGGCCCGAGGTCATCGAGCGGCTCGACGCCGAAGGGCTGCTGCCCGCCATCACCTTCATCTTCAGCCGCGCCGCCTGCGAGGCCGCCGTCCAGCAGTGCCTGTACGCGGGCCTCCGGCTGAACGACGACGAGGCACGCGAACAGGTCCGCTCCCTCGTCGAGGAGCGCACGGCGTCCATCCCGCGCGAGGACCTGCACGTCCTCGGCTACTACGAGTGGCTCGAGGGCCTGGAGCGCGGCATCGCCGCCCACCACGCGGGCATGCTGCCGACCTTCAAGGAGGTCGTCGAGGAGCTCTTCGTACGCGGCCTGGTCAAGGCCGTGTTCGCGACCGAGACCCTCGCCCTCGGCATCAACATGCCCGCCCGCTCGGTGGTGCTGGAGAAACTCGTCAAGTGGAACGGCGAGCAGCACGCGGACATCACCCCGGGCGAGTTCACGCAGCTGACCGGGCGGGCCGGGCGGCGCGGCATCGACGTCGAGGGCCACGCCGTGGTGCTGTGGCAGCGCGGGATGAACCCCGAGCACCTGGCGGGCCTGGCCGGCACGCGCACGTACCCGCTGCGGTCCAGCTTCAAGCCCTCGTACAACATGGCGGTCAACCTGGTCGAGCAGTTCGGCCGGCACCGCTCGCGCGAGCTGCTGGAGACGTCCTTCGCACAGTTCCAGGCGGACAAGTCGGTCGTCGGGATCTCCCGGCAGGTGCAGCGCAACGAGGAGGGCCTCGAGGGCTACAAGGCCTCCATGACCTGCCACCTCGGCGACTTCGAGGAGTACGCGCGGCTGCGCCGTGAACTGAAGGACCGGGAGAACGAGCTGGCCCGGCAGGGCGCGGCCCAGCGGCGCGCGGAGGCCGCCGTCGCGCTGGAGAAGCTGAAGCCCGGTGACGTCATCCACGTGCCCACCGGCAAGTACGCGGGTCTGGCGCTGGTGCTTGACCCGGGCCTGCCCGCGGGCCGTTCCAACGGCCATCGCGGATTCGAGCACCACGACGGGCCGCGCCCGCTGGTGCTGACCGCCGAGCGGCAGGTGAAGCGGCTGGCGGCCATCGACTTCCCGGTGCCGGTCGAGCCGTTGGAGCGGATGCGGATCCCGAAGTCCTTCAACCCCCGTTCCCCGCAGTCCCGTCGGGACCTCGCGTCCGCGCTGCGCACCAAGGCCGGGCACATCCCGGCCGACCGGCACCGCAAGCGGCGCTCCCAGGCGGCCGACGACCGCGAGATCGCCCGGCTGCGGACCGCGCTGCGGGCGCACCCCTGCCACGGGTGCAGCGACCGTGAGGACCACGCCCGTTGGGCCGAGCGCTACCACCGGCTGCTGCGGGACACCTCGCAGCTGGAGCGGCGCATCGAGGGCCGTACGAACACCATCGCGCGGACGTTCGACCGGATCGTCGCGCTGCTGACCGAGATGGACTACCTGCGCGGTGACGAGGTCACCGAGCACGGCAAGCGGCTCGCGCGGCTGTACGGCGAGCTGGACCTGCTCGCCAGCGAGTGCCTGCGCGAGGGCGTCTGGGAGGGGCTCGGCCCGGCCGAACTGGCCGGGTGCGTCTCGGCGTTGGTGTACGAGGCGCGCGTCGGGGACGACGCGCTGGCGCCGAAGCTGCCGTCGGGCAAGGCCAAGGCCGCGCTGGGCGAGATGGTGCGGATCTGGGGGCGGCTGGACGCGTTGGAGGAGGAGTTCCGGATCAGCCAGACCGAGGGGGTCGGGCAGCGTGAGCCGGACCTCGGGTTCGCCTGGGCCGCGTACATGTGGGCCTCCGGGAAGGGGCTCGACGAGGTGCTGCGCGAGGCGGAGATGCCGGCGGGGGACTTCGTGCGGTGGTGCAAGCAGGTCATTGACGTGCTGGGGCAGATCGCGGCGGCGGCGCCGCAGGGGTCTTCTGTGGTGAAGAACGCCCGTAAGGCCGTTGATCTGTTGCTGCGGGGGGTTGTCGCCTACTCGTCGGTGGGGTGATGTCGTCGCGCGGGTGCCGGTGGTTCGTGGTTGCTCGCGCAGTTCCCCGCGCACCTGAAGGTACGTTGTTCTGAAGGTCCCTCACTCGTGACGGTGAGGGACTTTCGTATGCCCGTTCGCAACTACCCTTCGTATTCGAACGGTGTCGCAGCGTGTAAACGACTGAGCGTACTATCCCTTCGCGACCGGTTTCCGGCAGTTGCTGAATATGACACGGCGATGATCCGGTCGGACTAAGCTCGCCCGCAGCGCACCGGCTTGAGATGAATTCGTGCGCTTGTTCCCCAATGTGCGGAAGAGTCCTACAGCTTCATGACATACCCCCCTGCAAGTCCTCCCGAACCCCAGCCGACTCCTTTCAGAGGGCCCACATGGTGAGTGTTCAATCCCCTCCCGGTCGCCGTGAACTTCCCTACGCGCGCGTCCTGCTGCTGCCGGCCATAGCGATGGCCGCGGCGACCGGAGTCGCTGTCGCCCTGGTGACGGCGCCGGCCCGGCTCGCCGTCGGCTGGTGCGGTGGTATCGCCACCGTGCTGGTGATCGCGACGGCGGCCGAGGCGGTGCGCCGCGGCCGTGCCCTGCGCAAGCAGCGGGGCGAGCACGCCCGGCACACCGCGCATCTGGAACAGCGGATCGCGGCCCACGAGAACGAGTTGGTCCGCTTCTCGCGGGAGATCATCCCCGCGGCGCTCCGGCTGCTGAGCACCGGAGAATCCCCCAGGGAGGTGATTCGCAAGCTCGGCCTCGCCAACCCCGAGTACCGCGACCTGCCCGCGCCGCAGGCCGAGACGCTGCTGACGGTGCTGAAGATCGTCGACCGCGAAGTGACCATGCGCGACGCCGCCGCGCGCTCGTTCGTCAGTGTCGCCCGCCGCGTCCAGGCGATCATCCACCAGCAGGCCGAGGAACTCCGGGAGATGGAGGAGGACCACGGTCGCAACCCCGAGGTCTTCGACGACCTGCTGCGCATCGACCACGGCAACGCCCTGATCGGCCGCCTCGCCGACTCCGTCTCCGTGCTCGGCGGCGGCCGCCCCGGACGGCAGTGGCCCGAGCCGGTGTCCCTGTACAGCACGCTTCGCGGTGCCATGTCCCGCATCCTGGAGTACCGGCGCATCCAGCTGTCCTCCATCGCCAAGATCAGCGTCAAGGGCATCTACGTCGAGCCGGTCATCCACGCCGCCGCCGAACTCCTCGACAACGCCACGCGCTACTCGCCGCCGCAGACCAAGGTGCACGTCACCGCCACCGAGGTGCAGACCGGCGTCTGCATCGAGATCGAGGACGGCGGTGTCAACCTCAACGAGGAGGCCCGCGCCCGGATCGAAGGCATGCTGGAGGCCGCCAAGGCCGGCGTCGACCTCCAGGACATCGGCGAGCACCCGCGCCTCGGCCTCGCCGTCGTCGGTCGCCTCTGCTCGGCGTACAACATGCAGGTCTCGCTGCGCGCCTCCGCGTACGGCGGTGTCCGCGCCATCCTCATCGTGCCGAGCGAGATGGTCACCCACGAGCCCGGCGTCGGACTCGCCCACGGCATCGGCGCCACCGGCATCCCCATGCCGGTCGGCATCCCCGAGGGCCCGAAGCGCACGCCCAAGAAGCGCCGCCCCACCAACCCGCGCATCCCCGAGACGGTCTCCCTGGAGGACGACGACGTCCCCGTGGTCACCGAGTGGACGCCCAACGGCCTGCCGCAGCGCCGCAGCCGGGTGAAGACGTCCCTCACCGAGCGGATCGCCCAGCAGGCCGCCTACGACCGGGAAGACCGGGAGGCCGCGGCACGGGGCGAGGCGAACCCCTGGGCGACACCCGAGCCCGAGCCCAAGCCCCTGCGCGACATGAACGCCCCCGACGCCCCCGGCAAGGGCCTCGAGGCGTTCTGGGAGGGGCTCAAGCAGGGCATCGAGCCCGGCACCCACCCCACCGACTTCATCCGGAACCCGACCAAGTACCTGCACCTGCTCAACGACCCGGCCCCCACCGAGGCCGATGACGAGGGGGACCTCAAGTGATCCAGCAGCGAGGCAACTTCGACTGGATGCTCAAGCAACTCGCCGACGGCGTGCCGGGCATCGAGATGATCGTGGTGCTGTCGGCCGACGGTCTGCGCATCGCCCGCTACGGCGGCGAGCCCGACGCGGCCGACCGGGTCGCCGCGGCCTGCGCCGGCCTGCAGTCCCTCGCGGGCAGCGTCTGCCAGGAACTCAGCGTCGGCGACGGCGAGATGAAACTCGTCATGATCGAGATCGACCGCGGCTACTTCTACCTGATGAGCGCCGGAGCCAACGCCTTCCTCGCGGTGCTCTCCGACGTACGGTGCGAACCCGGCCGGATGAGCGCGATGATGCGCGACCTCGTCGTCCGCATCGGCGGCCATCTGACCAGTCCGCCCCGGCGGAACGGGCAGATCGTATGACGCCTCCCCAACGCCAGAGGCGCGAACCCGCCCCGGAACCGCCCAAGCCCGAGGAGGGCGAGGGCAAGGTCCGCAACCCGGAGCGCATGTACGTGGTGGCCGGCCCGGACGGTGAACGGGCCGAGCTCGACCTGGTGACGTTAATCGTGGCGCGTGCCGCGGACCCGCCGCCCTCCGCCTCGCCCGAGCAGGCGGCGTTGCTCCGGCTCTGCGCCGCCCCCCTCTCCGTGGCCGAGCTGTCGGCCTACCTCAGCCTGCCGTTCAGCGCCATGGGCGTGCTGCTCACCGAGCTGCTGACGGCGGATCTGGTGACGGCGCGCTCCCCGATCGTGCGCCAGGCGCTCCCCGACCGTTCCCTCCTCGAAGCGGTGATGAATGGACTTCAAAGGCTCTGACACCATCCCGGGCCCCCGGGCCGAGGACCAGTTGCCACACACGGCACAGGCCGCGGCCAAGATCGTGATCGTGGGGGGCTTCGGTGTCGGAAAGACGACCATGGTCGGCTCGGTCAGCGAGATCAAACCGCTGACCACCGAGGAGACCATGACGCAGGCCGGCATCGGTGTCGACGACAACTTCGGTTCCGCGTCCAAGACGGCCACCACCGTGGCGATGGACTTCGGCCGGATCAGCATCACCGACCAGCTCGTGCTGTACCTCTTCGGCACACCCGGCCAGCAGCGCTTCTGGTTCCTGTGGAACGGGCTGTTCGAGGGCGCGCTCGGCGCGGTGGTGCTGGTCGACACCCGCCGCCTGGAGGTCAGCTTCGACGTCATGGGGCGCCTGGAGGAACGCGGCGTGCCGTTCGTGGTCGCCATCAACTCCTTCCCGGACGCGCCCCGTTACCCCATCGAGGAACTGCGCACGGCGCTCGACCTCTCCCCGGACATCCCGATCATGGAGTGCGACGCGCGGCGGCGGGCCTCCAGCCGCGACGTCCTGATGACCCTCATGCGCTTCCTGCACTCGCTCGCCATGACGGGCTCGCTCACCTGATCCGTGTCCGTCCCATCCCACACTTCCCCCCAGACACCTGGAAAGTTTCGGAGCGACCACTGTGACGCCTGAATCCCACGCCTCGACGGGTACGGACACCCCCCTGGCCGGCCCGCCCCCCGGCTGCCCCGCGCACGGCCCCGGGCCCGGAGGGCTGCACCGGCTGCACGAGTCGGAGGACCTGGCAGGGCTGTACGAGCAGCTGCGGAAGGAGCACGGCCCCGTGGCGCCCGTGCTGCTCCACGACGACGTACCGATCTGGATCGTGCTCGGCCACGCCGAGAACCTGCACATGGTGCGCTCGCCCACGCAGTTCTGCCGGGACAGCCGTATCTGGACCCCGCTCAGGGACGGCCTGGTCAAGCCCGATCACCCGCTGATGCCGCACATCGCCTGGCAGCCCATCGCCTCGCACGCCGAGGGCGACGAGCACAAGCGGCTGCGCGGCGCGGTTCAGGGCGCCATCTCGACCATCGACTTCCGCAGCCTGCGCCGCTACATCAACCGCAGCACGCAGGCCATCGTCAACCGGTTCTGCGAGGAGGGCGAGGCCGACCTCGTCGGCCAGTTCGCCGAGCACCTGCCGATGGCGGTCATGTGCGAGATCCTCGGCATGCCCGACGAGTACAGCGACCGTCTCGTCGAGGCCGCCCGCGACGCGCTCAAGGGCACCGAGACGGCGATCGCCAGCCACACCTTCGTCATGGACGCCCTGAGCCGGCTCACCGTCCGGCGCCGCGCCCAGCCGGAGGAGGACCTGGCCAGCTATCTGATCACCCACCCGGCCCGGCTGACCGACGACGAGGTCAGGGAGCACCTGCGCCTGGTGCTCTTCGCCGCCTACGAGGCCACCGCCAACCTGCTGTCCAACGTGCTGCTGACGGTGCTGATCGACCCCCGCTTCCGGGCCCAGCTCAACGGCGGCCAGATGACGGTGCCGGAGGCGGTGGAGCAGTCGCTGTGGAACGAGCCGCCGTTCAGCACGGTCTTCGCCTACTTCGCCAAGCAGGAGACCGAGCTCGGCGGGCAGCGCATCCGCCGGGGCGACGGGCTGCTCTTCGCCCCGCTGCCGGCGAACGTCGACCCGCGGGTGCGGCCGGACCTGAAGGCCAGCATGCAGGGCAACCGGTCGCACCTCGCCTTCGGCGGCGGCCCGCACGAGTGCCCCGGCCAGGACATCGGCCGCTCCATCGCGGACGTCGGCGTCGACGCGCTGCTGATGCGACTGCCGGACGTCGAACTCGACTGCGACGAGGACGAGCTGCGCTGGACGGCGTCCATCGCCTCCCGGCACCTCGTGGCTCTGCCGGTGACGTTCGCGCCCAAGCCGCCGCAGGACATCACGGAGACGCCGAACCACAACCACGTCCCCGCCCAGCGCTCCGACTGGCAGATCGGCATCACACAGCCGCAGCCGCAGCCCCAGCCGGTACCGGTCGCCGCACAGCCGCAGCCGGCCCCGGCCCCGGCGCAACCCCAGCCGGCCCCCGTACCGCCGCAGGCGCAGCCGGTGGCGGAGGAACCGGCCCGCCGCAAGGGCGTCTGGCAGCGCTTCCTGAGCTGGTGGCGCGGTTACTGACCGTCCGACGGGCCGTCGTACGTCCCGGCGGCCCACCGGTGGTACGACGCCCAGGCCGCGAGCACCCGGCCGCTGCGGAACCGGTGCTCCCCGCCCGTGACCGGGTCGGTGAACTCCAGGGCCCGCGCCAGCAGTTGAAGCGGGCGCCGGAAGTCACCGGCCGGCCCGGGTGCGGTGACCTCGGGGTAGAGCGGGTCACCGAGGATCGGCACGCCCAGCGCGGCCATGTGCACGCGCAGCTGGTGGGTCTGCCCGGTGCCGGGCACGAGCCGGTACCGGGCGAGCCCGCCGCTCCCGTCCGGGCGGTGTTCCACGAGCTCGACGCGGCTGACGGCGTTGGGCTCGCCCGCCACCTCCCGGGCGGTGAGCTCGCCGCGCTCCTTCACGATCCGGCTGCGTACGGTCCGAGGCAGGGCGAGGCCCGGATCGTACGGGGCGACGGCCTCGTACTCCTTGCGCACGAGCCGGTCGCGGAAGAGCGTCTGGTACGCGCCGCGCTCCTCGGGGCGCACGGTGAACAGCACGAGGCCGGCGGTGAGCCGGTCCAGGCGGTGCGCGGCGGTGAGCGTGGGGATGTCCAGCTCGCGGCGCAGCCGGGCCAGCGCGGTCTCGGCGACATGGCTGCCGCGTGGGGTGGTGGCGAGGAAGTGGGGTTTGTCGACGACGACGATGTGCTCGTCCCGGTACACGACCTCCAGCGGGAACGGCACCGGCACCTCGTCGGGCAGCTCCCGGTGGAACCACACGAGCATCCCGGGCACGTACGGCGCGTCCGCCGGCACGGCCCGCCCGTCCGCACCGACGACGAGCCCCGCGTCGAACATCCCGTCGACGACCCCGTCACCGGCTCCCGAGAGCCGCTCCACCAGATGCTCACGCACCGTGGCCCACGCCCCCGCGGCGGGCAGCCGTACCCGCACCGGGTCCACCCCGCGGCGCTGCGGCAGGGGAGCGGGCGGGATGCGCGTCTTCCGTCTCATCGCGGCCCAGCGTACGAGGCGGGCGGGCACCGGCGGAAAACCACTGGGGCCGCCCACCGCCGACTTGCCAGGATGTGGGCATGCCCTTCCTCATCAGCCCGGTCCTGGCCCCCGAGGTCTTCACCGGCCGGCCGCAGCCCACCCTCGCCACCGGCGACGGACTCCTCCTGCGCCCCTGGCGGGCCGGGGACGCGCCCGCGGTGTACGAGGTCTTCCAGGACCCCGTGATGCACCAGTGGCACGCCCGGACCGCCGGCTCCGAGGAGGAGGTCGCCGACTGGATCCGGGACTGGCACCAGGCGTGGGAGGAGGAGCGGGAGGCGCAGTGGGCCGTCGTCGACGCGGACTCCGACCGGCTGCTGGGGCGGGTGGCGTTGTGCGAGATACGGCTCGGCGACGGCACGGCGGAGGTGGCGTACTGGACCGTCCCGGCGGCGCGCGGCCGGGGCGTCGCCGCCCGGGCCACCACCGCACTCACCCGCTGGGCGCTCGACGAGATCGGTTTCCACCGTCTCGAACTGCTGCACGCCGTGCGCAACGAGGCCTCCTGCCGGGTCGCCTCCCGGACCGGATTCGCTCTCGAAGGCACCAAGCGCAGCGCCATCCTGCACCAGGACGGCTGGCACGACATGCATCTGCACGCACGCGTGCGGGGCGACTGACCCCGCTGTCCGGGCAGACCGCGGCAGGCCGGAGGCCGTCAGGCGGCCGGGGTGCGCTCCTGCTCCGCCTCGATGCGCGCGTTCCACTCCCGCTTCGAGGCCTGCCAGCCGTCCTCGTTGTGGCCGCGGCGCCAGTAGCCGGAGATCGACAGGTCCTCGCGCGCGATGCCGCGCTCGACGCGGAGCAGCCGGCGCAGCTCCTTCACGAAGTGCGCCTCGCCGTGGACGAAGGCGTGCACCCGGCCCTCGGGGAACTCCAGGTTCCGCACGGCCTCGACGAGCGCCTCGCCGAGCGGCCGGTCACCGCGGTGCAGCCAGACGACCTCCACGTCCGAGTCGATCTTCTGCTCCTCCTCGGGGCCGGAGATCTCCACGAAGGCGTACGCCCTGGCCCCGCGCGGCAGGGACTCCAGGGAGCGGGCGATCGCGGGCAGCGCGCTCTCGTCGCCGACGAGCAGATGCCAGTCGGCCTGCGGGTCGGGCGCGTACGCCCCGCCGGGGCCCATGAACCGCACGGTCTCGCCCGGCTGGACGCGCGCCGCCCACGGGCCGGCCAGGCCCTCGTCGCCGTGGATGACGAAGTCCAGCGTCAGCTCGCGGTGTTCGGCGTCCCACTGGCGCACAGTGTACGTCCGGGTCACCGGCCACTGTTCGCGCGGCAGCTCGTCGCGGACGCGCTGCATGTCGAAGGGTTCCGGATAGGTCACGCCCTCGGGCGGGAACAGCAGCTTCACATAGTGGTCGGTGCACGTCCCCGCCGCGAAGTCGGCGAGGCCCTCGCCACCGAGCACCACGCGCTGCATGTGAGGGGTCAGCCGCTCGGTGCGGACGACCTGAGCGGAGTGCGGCTTGCGCGGCTGGCGTCCCGGTCGCTCTGCCATGAGGGCCTCCCTGATTCGTGTAGTTAGGCTTACCTAAGTTAGCACCTCGCCCCCACTTAACACCTCTCGTATGAGAAGTTGATGAGGACCACCGGCCTCAGGAACGCCACCGGCCCTCTCGTCCGTCACGCCGCGAGCGTCGTCAGCAGGCGCTCCAGCGAACCGCCCAGTCCCCAGCGGGCCGCAAGTACCTCCAGCTCCGCAGGGTCGCGCGGCGTCCGCGGCACCGCCGTCGTGACGTCCGGCAGCGGTACGTCGCCCGCGACCCGGACCACCTTCGGCGCGACCGCGAGATACGGGCGCGCCTCGTCCAGTCGCCTGCGCTGCGTCGGCGTCAGCTTCGACCCCCGGTCCTCGACCGCCGCCAGGATCCCGGCCAGGTCCCCGAACTCGGCCAGCAGCTTGGCGGCCGTCTTCTCGCCGACACCGGGCACGCCGGGCAGGCCGTCGCTGGGGTCGCCGCGCAGCAGGGCCAGATCCGCGTACCCGCTGCCGTCGACCCCATACTTCTCACGGAGCCATGCCTCATCGGTGAGCTGCAGCGTGCCCACGCCCTTCAGCGGGTACAGCACGCGCACCCCGCGCGCGTCGTCCACCAGCTGGTACAGATCGCGGTCGCCCGTGACGATGTCGACCGGGCCCTTCGCCCGCGCCGTGAACGTGCCGATCACGTCGTCGGCCTCGTATCCCGCGACGCCCACGCGCGCGATGCCCACCGCGTCCAGCACCGCCTCGATGACCGGCACCTGCGGCGACAGCGTGTCGGGCACCTCCTCCTCGTCCGGGCCGGCCGCGTGCTCCTCGGCGACGCGGTGGGCCTTGTAGAGGGGATCAGCTCCACCCGCCAGTGCGGCCGCCAGTCGGCGTCCATGCAGGCCACGAGGTGGTCCGGCCGGTGATCCCGGACCAGGCGCTCGATGAAGTCGAGCAGCCCGCGCACGGCGTTCACCGGCGTGCCGTCCGGTGCCTTCACCGAGTCCGGGACGCCGAAGAAGGCGCGGAAGTACAGGGAGGCGGTGTCGAGGAGCATCAGTCGTCCGGTCACGTCACGCATCATGCCGTACGCCACCGACAGCGACATGCCTCATATGTGACGCGCCCCACTTGTGCGTTTGGGATCCGGAATCGAGGGGAGGCGCCGCCCCGCAGCGAGGCTGGTTGTGCAATTCAACTTTTGCGCCCTGCCCTCGCTCTGTTCTATTGCCGTCCAAATTGAGGTGCACGTGTCAGCAAGGCTTCAGGCAGAGAGCCTGTACAAGGTGTTCGGCAGGAGACCGGACCGAGCGGTCGAGCGGCTCCGCGCCGGGGCCGACCGGGAGGAGCTGCGCGCCGAGGGCGCGACCGCCGCCGTCATCGACGCGTCCTTCACCGTCGAGCCCGGCCAGATCTTCGTCGTCATGGGCCTGTCCGGATCCGGCAAGTCCACCCTGCTGCGCATGCTGAACGGCCTGCTGGAGCCGACCGCCGGACATGTGCGCTTCGACGGCCAGGACCTGACCGCGCTCGGCGACCGGGAGCTGCGCGAGGTCCGCTCCAGGAAGATCAGCATGGTCTTCCAGCACTTCGCGCTCTTCCCGCACCGCAGCGTCCGCGAGAACGCCGCCTACGGTCTGGAAGTGCAGGGCGTGCCCCGCGCCGAGCGCGTACGCCGCGCCGACGAGGCGCTCGCCCTGTGCGGCCTGGCCGGCTGGGAGAAGTCCTGGCCCGACGAGCTGTCCGGCGGCATGCAGCAGCGCGTCGGTCTCGCCCGCGCGCTCGCCACCGACGCCGACCTGCTGCTGATGGACGAGTCCTTCAGCGCCCTGGACCCGCTGATCCGCCGCGACATGCAGGACCAGCTGCTGGAGCTGCAGCAGAAGCTGAAGAAGACGATCGTCTTCATCACCCACGACCTGAACGAGGCCATGCGCCTCGGCGACCGCATCGCCGTCATGCGCGACGGCCGCATCGTGCAGATCGGCACCGCGCAGGACATCCTGCTGCGGCCGGAGAACGACTACGTCGCCTCCTTCACCCAGGACGTCGACCGTGCCCGCGTGCTGACCACCGGCGAGCTCATGGACACCTCGGTCACCGGCGACGACCCCGGCTGCCACTGCGAGACCGCCACGGCCGACACCCCGCTCACTGAACTGTGCGCGATCAGCGCCCGGCTCACCCACCCCGTCTCGGTCGTGGACGAGGACAACAAGCTGATCGGCGTCGTCCCGCGGCAGCGCCTGGTCGGCTTCCTCGGCGACGAGCAGGACACCACCCCGGAGCCCTGCGACTCCCCGCGGGACAAGGGCGGAGAGAAGGTGACCGCCCGTGCCTAGGATTCAGCTCGGCACCTGGGTCAACGACGCGGTCGACTGGCTCACCACCCACATGGGGTGGCTGTTCGACTTCTGCAAGACCGTCTTCCTCGGCCTCTACGACGGCATCAACGCCGTCCTCCAGGCCCCCCAGCCGCTGCTCCTCGCGGGCATCTTCGCCGTGGTCGCCTTCTGGCTGCGCGGCACCCTCGCCGGTGTCCTCACCTTCGTGGGATTCGCGTTCATCGACTCCCTCGACCTGTGGGAGAACGCGATGATCACCCTGGCGCTCGTCCTCGTGGCGACCGTCATCGCGCTGGTGATCTCCATACCGGTGGGCATCTGGGCGGCCCGCTCGGACCGCGTCAGCGGTCTGGTCCGGCCCGTCCTGGACTTCATGCAGACGCTGCCCGCGATGGTCTACCTCATCCCGGCGATCCTCTTCTTCGGCACCGGCGCCTCCGCCGGTATCGTCGCCACCCTGATCTTCGCGCTCGCACCGGGCGTGCGCATGACCGAACTCGGCATCCGCCAGGTCGACAGGGAACTGGTCGAGGCCGCCGACGCGTTCGGCACCACACCCCGCAACATCCTGCTGCGCGTCCAGCTCCCCCTCGCCCTGCCCACGGTCATGGCCGGCGTCAACCAGGTCATCATGCTCGGTCTGTCCATGGCCGCCATCGCGGGCATGGTCGGCACCGGCGGTCTCGGCGGCGACGTCAACCAGGCCATCGGCCAGCTCAACGTCGGCCTGGGCGCCGAGGCCGGTGTCGGCATCGTGATCCTCGCGATCTACCTCGACCGCATGACCAGCGCGCTCGGCACCCAGGTCTCCCCGCTCGGCCGCCGCGCCGCCGCCCGGCTGCGCGCCGCCCAGGGGCTGAAGATCTGGTCGTACCGGCCCCGCCCGGCGGTCGCCGTGATCGGCGTCGTCGTCCTCGCCCTCGTCTCCGGCGGCCTGGGCGTCTTCGGCAGCGGCGGCACCGCCTCCACCGCCGCGGCCGGCAGCAAGGACGTCAGCCAGGGCAAGAAGATCAGCATCGGCTACATCCCCTGGGACGAGGGCGTCGCCTC
>KE354118.1 GCA_000415505.1 Streptomyces afghaniensis 772 | reverse complement strand
CCGGCGATGATCTTCTCGGCGGCGTCCAGGTCGTTGACGTTGAGGTCGGGCATCTTGGTGGTGGCGATCTCGCGGACCTGGTCACGCGTGATCTTCGCGACCTTGGTCTTGTGCGGCTCGCTCGAGCCCTTCGCCACGCCCGCGGCCTTGAGGATCATCTTCGCGGCCGGCGGGGTCTTGGTGATGAAGGTGAAGGAGCGGTCCTCGTAGACCGTGATCTCCACCGG
>KE354117.1 GCA_000415505.1 Streptomyces afghaniensis 772 | reverse complement strand
GGCTCGGCCCGGCTGATGTCGCTGCTCGCGCTGCGCGAGGCGGGCGGCTGGGCGGGCCTCGCCGACCGCGTCGGCTGCGAGCAGGCGCTGGCCCGGGCGCAGGCCCTCTTCGACCGGGGCCCCTCGGACGACGACCCCGAGTGGATGAGCTTCTACGGAGAGGCCGAACTGGAGGGTCTGGAGGCGCAGTGCTGGTCCACGCTCGGCGACTGGCCCCGGGCGGCACGGCACGCGCGGCGAGCGGCGGAGCTCCAGGATCCGCACTTCACGCGGAACATCGCGCTGTACACGGCGGAGCTGGCGGACGACCTCGCGCGGGGCGGTCGGCCGGACGAGGCCGCCGTGGCGGGGATGCGGGTGCTGGATCTGCTGGAGGAGGTCCAGTCGTCCCGGATCCAGACGATGCTGGCGGCCACGGCGCGGGTGTTGTCACCGCACCGGCGGGCTTCGGGGGTGTCGGCGTTCCTCGAGAGGCACGCGTCGATGCCGAGGGTGGTGTGAAACGGCTCACCCCACGAGGTGCCCCGAGTCGTTCCAGCTCTCGATCGCCGGCTCCCCGTAAGCCCACCCCAGCACCGACAGCGACGTCGGATTCAGCCGTATCCGCGCCGCGAAGTCGATCGGCAGGCCCAGCCACCGCGCCCCGATGGAGCGCAGGATGTGCCCGTGGGCGAAGACCAGGACGTCCCGGTCCTCGGCGCGTGCCCAGGAGACCACCTCGTCCGCCCGGGCCGTGATCCCGGCGAGGGTCTCGCCCTCGGGGACGCCGTCGCGCCAGATGAACCAGCCGGGCCGGACGGCCTGGATGTCCGCCGGGGTCATGCCCTCGTACGCCCCGTAGTCCCACTCCAGCAACGCGTCCCACGCCTGCGCGCGGTCGCCGAAGCCGGCCAGTTCGCAGGTCTCACGCGCGCGTGCCAGCGGGCTGGTGCGCACCTCGACGCCGGGCAGGCCGTCGTACGGCGCCCGGTGCAGGCGCTCGCCGAGCAGCTTGGCCCCGCGCCGGCCCTCCTCCAGGAGCGGCACGTCCGTCCTGCCCGTGTGCTTGCCGGACAGCGACCACTCGGTCTGTCCGTGCCGGGCCAGCAGGATGCGCGGAGCCATGGGGGACCTTTCCGGAAGAAAAACGCGAGCGGAACTCCACCATCATCGCGCACGCTGGTCGCGGGCAACCCGGAGGGCGATCTCTGCGTCTTTGAGGTCCGGAGGGCGCCCCCAGGGCGCGCACCCACGCCGTAAAGTGGCACGACCGACCGGCCGGGGGCCGCGTGGAGACGAAGGGGGAGGGCGATCGGATGCCGCACACCGAGACACCGGGCACCGAGGCGGCCCCTGCGCTCCGGCTCCGCTGGTGGACGGAGCTGCCGCTGATCCTGCTGGTGTACGCCTGCTACACGGCGGGCCGGCTCCTCGCCCGGGGCGACGTGTCGGGTGCGGTCGACAACGGCCTGGCGCTCCTGCGCGCCGAGAAGGCGCTGTATCTCAACTTCGAGCATCCGCTCAACCGCCTCTTCACCCACGAGGCCTGGATAGGCATACCGGCGGACTTCTGGTACGCGTCGCTGCACTACCTGGTCACGCCGGCGGTCCTCGTGTGGCTCTTCCGCTCCCGGACGGTGCGCTACCGCGCCGCGCGCACCTGGCTGATGACGTCCACTCTCATAGGCCTGGTCGGTTTCACACTGATGCCGACCTGCCCGCCCCGGCTCCTCGACGCGAGCCACGGCTTCGTGGACACGATGGCGCAGTACAGCTCGTACGGCTGGTGGGGCGGCGCGGCAAGTGCCCCGCGGGGCATGGGGGGTATGACCAACCAGTACGCGGCGATGCCGAGTCTGCACGTGGGCTGGGCCCTGTGGTGCGGAGTGATGCTGTGGCGCTACGGCGGTACGCGCACGGCGAAGGCCGCCGGAGTCGCCTACCCGCTGATCACGACGATCGTGGTCATGGGCACCGCCAACCACTACTTCCTCGACGCGGTCGCGGGCGCGGCCGTCATGGGCGTCGGGCTGCTGCTGGCCCCGGTCGTGATGCGCGCGGCGGACCGGGTCAGGGCGCGTTTCGTGCCGCGGGTCGCACCGGTCACGGCCGCATCTCCCGCCACGGGTTCCCCGATTGTCAGTGCCGGATGCCAGACTTCCGCGGGTGAGCGAATTCCACGGCAGCGCGAGTCGCGGTTCGGAGCGGGAGCCGAGCCGAGTGCCTCCCCCAAGGACGCGGGGGACGGCGCTCCGGCACCGGCTCGCTGAGCTGCGCGGTCCCGACGTACCGGCGAAGGCCCTGGATGCGCGCGCGTTGGCGGCGCTGGCCGCCAACCCCGGGTGTGCGCGCAGAGCGATCCTCGACGGGGCCGGGGTGAACAAGGCGGCGCTGGCGAGCGCGCTGGGCTCGCCGTCGGCCTTCGGTCAGTCCCAGTTCGCGCTCACGCGGGGCAACGCCTTCGAGGCGAAGGTCAAGGCCGACGGCGGCGCGGAGCTGCTGCGGCTGGTGCACGAGAAGCTCGACCGTTCCGCCGAACCGCCCGCCGAGGCGCGCGTGCCCGACCTGACGGCGACCGGCCCCCAGGGGCGCACGGCCCGTACGGCGCTGGAGCTGCGGGAGGCCGCCGCGCACCCGGGCGCGTGGACCCTGCTCGACCACCCGATGCTCGCGCTCGACGTCGCGGGCTCCCCCGCGTTCCTGGAGCCGGATGCCGTCGTGGTGCATCCGGACGGCAGCTGGACCGTGGTCGAGATCAAGTCGTTCCCGCTGCTGGACGGTTCGGCGGACCCGGCGAAGGTCGGGGCGGCGGCCCGGCAGGCGGCGGTGTACGTACTGGCGCTGGAGGAGGTCGCGGCCCGTCTGGACCCCTCCCCGCGCGTGCGGCACCGGATCCTGCTCGTCTGCCCCAGGGACTTCTCCAACCTGCCGGCCGCGTCCGCCGTCGACATCCGCAAGCAGCGCGCTGTGACGGCCCGCCAGCTGACCCGGCTGACCCGCATCGAGGACATCGCCGAGGCGCTCCCCGAGGGCACGTGCTTCTCCCCGGAGCTGCCCGCCGACGAACTGACGGCCGCCGTCGAGTCGGTCCCGGCGACGTACGCGCCGGAGTGCCTGTCCGCGTGCGAGCTGGCCTTCCACTGCCGGGCCCGCTCCCGCGAGACGGGCGCGGTGACCTCGCTCGGGCGGCCGGTGCGGGCGGAGCTGGGCGGGCTGACGACCGTGGAGGACGTCCTCGCGGCGGCCCGCGGCGAGGCGGGCGACCCCGCCGATCCGGCGGTGGCGGCACTCAGGCGGGCGGCGGCCCTGCGTGCCGAGGCACTGGAGGCGGCGTGTCGCTGATCTCCACCCTGGCCCGGCTCGAAGCCGTCAGCACGGGCCGTGCCCAGCCCGCCGCGACGGTCCGGCACCGGCACCTGTCCGACCGTCCTCTGGTGTTCGTGCCGCTCACCACCGCCGGTGAGGCCGGCGCCCCGCTCGGTGCGCTGGTGGGCACCGACCGGGACGCGCCGCGTCTGCTGGTCGTCCCGCAGCCCCGCGACCGCGACCTCAGGTTCGCGTTCCTGGCCGAACTGGCCGACGTGGTGCTGCCGTACGTCGACGCGTTCGCCGAGGTCGTGGAGGCGGCCGAGCGCACCGAGACCGACCCGGAGACCGGCAAGCGGGTCAAGGTCGAGGTCGACCTGTGCGCGGACGCGCCGCAGCTGATCGTGCCGAGCCGCGGGGGCATCGACCTGGTGCGCCTGCTCGGGCGCTCCATGCGCTTCCGGCGTACGGCCGAGCAGGACCCGGAGGCTCCGTATCCGGCGCCGCCCCGGGTGCCGCTGCTCGGGCGGTGGCTGACGCACTTCGGGGAGCGGGCCCGGGTGCCCGGCTCCTCCCTGCTGCTGGCCATGACGGACGTACTGGGACGACACTGGGCGACCGGGCAGTCCACGCTGGAGGACCAGCACCTGGGGGCGCTGCTCGCCTGGATCGACCCGCCTGAGGGCCTGACCGGCGCCGAGGCGGCGCTGCGGGCCGAGCTGGAGCGGGACGCGCAGGGCCAGCTGACGTGTCCCCCGGCCGGTCCCGCCACCGACCCGGCGTTCGACAACAAACTGCTCGCCCCGGCCATCGAGCGCTACGACCGTGCCCGCACGGCCCTGGCCGCCGCCGAGGACGGCCTGGAGGCCGACGACCGGCTCGGTGCGCTGACCGCCGCCGAGCGGGAGATCCGGGACCTGGTGCGCAGCCGCACCCTGCCCACCTGGGAGAAGGTCTGGCAGGGCCTCGACCTGCTGCGGGAGCTGCCCGAGGGGGCGCACGTCGAGGAGCGCTGGACCCGCGACCGCTGGTCCTTCACCGGCCACCGCGACCGGGTCCTGGCCGGCGAGCCGCCGCAGCCTCGCCGCGACGACGCGGTCACCGCCGCCAACAAGCTCGCCACGCGCGAGCGCGAGCAGGCCCGGCTGGAGGCGCAGGAGGCCCTCGACGACCTGCTGGTCATGGCGGGACGACGGCTGTCCGGGGAGGCGTTCGCGGGTGAGGTCACGGACGTCGTGATGGCGTACAACGAGGGCAAGCGCCCCAGCCCCCGCCCCCTGGTCACGGTCCGCACGGACGACCGGCCCCATCTCGGGGAGCGGACGAAGGTGTACCGGTCGCTGGGCGGGAAGCCGCAGTCGGCGGAGTTCGTCGGGGCCGAGGAGGACGGCGGGTACGTCGTGCTGCGGATCCTCGACAAGATGGGCCGCGGCAAGGAGCCCGAGCCGGGGTCGGTGCCGGAGAAGGGCGAGCGGGTCTGCTTCACGCTCTTCGAGCACGAGCAGCGGGGCGGCGCGAAGCTGCCCGACCCGGAGGAGACACCCTGGACGCACGGCGGGCCGCCCGGTGAGGCGACCCTGGAAGCCGCCGATCCGGTGACCGCGGAGGACCTGCTGTGACGACGCTCTTCGATCCCTCCGCCGCCGCGGCCCAGGCCACCGACGCGATCCTCCACGACACGCTGCACGGCACCGCGCGCGGTGTCGTCGTCGACTCCCCGCCCGGCGCCGGCAAGTCCACGCTCGTGGTCCGCGCGGCCCTGGAACTGGCCGAGGCCGGCCATCCGCTGATGGTGGTGGCGCAGACCAACGCCCAGGTCGACGACCTGGTCCTGCGGCTCGCCGAGAAGAACCCCGAGCTGCCGGTGGGCCGGCTGCACAGCAGCGACGCCGACCCGTACGACAAGGCGCTCGACGACCTGGAGAACGTCCGCAAGTCGGCGAAGGCGGCCGATCTCGCCGGACTGGCCGTGGTGATCTCGACGGCGGCGAAGTGGGCGCATGTGAAGGCCGACGAGCCGTGGCGGTACGCGATCGTCGACGAGGCGTACCAGATGCGCTCGGACGCGCTGCTCGCCGTGGCCGGGCTGTTCGAGCGGGCGCTGTTCGTGGGCGACCCGGGGCAGCTGGACCCGTTCGCGATCGTGGGCAGCGAGCAGTGGGCCGGCCTCACGTACGACCCGTCGGCCTCGGCGGTGACGACCCTGCTCGCGCACAACCCGGACCTGCCCCAGCACCGTCTGCCGGTGTCCTGGCGGCTCCCGGCCTCGGCGGCGCCGCTGGTGTCGGACGCGTTCTACCCCTACACCCCGTTCCGCAGCGGCACCGGTCACGACGACCGCCGCCTGTCCTTCGCCGTGCCGTCGGACGGCTCGGGCCCCGACCGGGTGATCGACGAGGCGGCCGAGTCCGGCTGGGGCCTGCTGGAGCTGCCCGCGCGGCACACCCCGCGCACGGACCCGGAGGCGGTACGGGCGGTGGCGACGGTCGTACGGCGCCTGCTGGACCGGGGCGGCGCGGCGACCTCGGAACGCTCACCGGACCCCGCCCCCCTGACCGCCGACCGGATCGCCGTCGGCACGGCGCACCGGGACCAGGCGGCGGCGGTCCGTGCGGCCCTGGCCGACCTAGGCGTCACCGACGTGGTCGTGGACACGGCGAACCGGCTCCAGGGCCGCGAGTACGACGTCACGGTGGTCCTGCATCCCCTCTCCGGCCGCCCCGACGCCACGGCCTTCCACCTGGAGACGGGCCGCCTGTGCGTCCTGGCCTCCCGCCACCGGCACGCCTGCGTCGTGGTCTGCCGGGCGGGGGTCGGCGACCTGCTGGACGACTATCCGTCGACGGAGCCGGTGCAACTGGGGACGGTGGTGAAGTTTCCGGATGGGTGGGAGGCGAATCACGCCGTGCTCGCGCACCTGGCCGAGCACCGCGTGGAGTGGCGGCCATGACCCACCAGCGCCCCACCCTCCGCCGGCCGGAGGCCGGCACACCGCCGGAGGCGGCCGATGAAACAGCCCGGATGGGTGGGAGGCGAATCACGCCGTGCTCGCGCAC
Source organism: Streptomyces afghaniensis 772 (assembly GCA_000415505.1). Taxonomy (GTDB): domain Bacteria; phylum Actinomycetota; class Actinomycetes; order Streptomycetales; family Streptomycetaceae; genus Streptomyces; species Streptomyces afghaniensis. Next base: position 11,305 of record KE354117.1, on the reverse strand, counting down.
CTGGCCGAACATCGCGTGTCCTGGCAGCCGTGACGAACGCCGGGGGGTGTCGCAGCCGTACCCACTACCGCGATGCCCACTTGCGCGCCCGCGAGACAATGGACGGTGGCCCACTCCACCTGGAGGGTCAGCGCGACGTACGAGGAGGAGTAGACATGGCGGAGCCCACGCCGCGTCGGAACGAACCGCGGCTACGCCCCGCGCCCCTGCTCTTCGAGCCCGCGGAGGCGGCCTCCGACCCTGAGCACTTCTTCGATCTCGAGTCGATCGACGACCCCCGCGCGCTGCTGTCCCGCGCGACGGAGCTGACGCTGGCGTTCCGGGCCGCGGCGGACCGGGCGGTGGAGTTCCAGGCGATCGCGGCGGCGCAGCTGGCCGATCCGCGGCGGTTCGACCGGCTGACCACCGCGGACATCGCCGAGCGGGCCGAGTGGACCGAGGACTACGCCAAGAAGATGGTCGAGTTCGGTCGGGACCTGATGCGGGGCGGCGGCGAGGGCCTCGGGCCCGTCGACCCGGTGTGAGACCGGGGAGATCCCGCCGCTTCTCGATCTACCTGGCATATGCCAGGCGGGCAAGATACCCCCTCCCACCCCCTCCTGTCCCGATTTCCCGCAACCCTCGGGAACCGCGCGTTCACGGCCGGTAGATGTTGATGCCATGAGCAGCGCATGGAACGCCTCCTATGTCACCCCGGACGGGGCCGCCTGGCTCGCCTCGGCAGGAACGTATCCGCGGAGCACGCTCGCCCTCTGGGAGGAGCGGCCGGCCGCGCCGGTCGTGCTGCCCTGCGGGTCGGTCTTCGACGTCGTCAGCGCACCCGCGATGTTCGGGCGGCGGATGCTCGACCGGCTGTGGGACGACGGGCCCGGCTCGGGGCCGGTCGCGGAGTTCCGCGGCCGGATGCTGCTGTTCGCCGCGCCCGGCACGGCCCAGCGGCTGCCGGCGCTGCTGGAGTGGGAGGAGTGGGGCAAGCACGGCGGGGAAACCCGGGAGCCCGGCCGCACGGGCGGGGTCCCGCCCCTGCTGTGCCACGGCACGGGCGACGCGGTGACCGTCCCGGCGGCGGCGGACGACGCCTCCCCCAGCCGCTCCGGCGCCCGCTGGCTCGTCGCCCCCGACACCCGTCAGCCCTGGCTGCCCGGCCCCGAGGTACTGCTGTGGGCGGCCGTCCGGGCGGCCCGTTCGGCCGTGCGGATATCGATTTTTCCTCCCGCCGACCAGGGTGCTAAGGTCTACGACGTCAGCAGGCGCCGCTAGCTCAGTTGGTTAGAGCAGCTGACTCTTAATCAGCGGGTCCGGGGTTCGAGTCCCTGGCGGCGCACAGACGGCAAAGGCCCCTCGCGAGAGCGAGGGGCCTTCTGCGTGCCCGTGACGGAGCACTTTCAACGGCCCGCTGTGATCTTCACCGTCCAGGCCCCGGACGCCGTACGTCCCTCCACCTCCACCCGGACGCCCTCCCCCGGCACCGTGAAGCTCTCCCCGGGGCCGATCGGCGCATCCGCGAGAGGCGGGTAGACCGAGTCCTCCCAGCAGGCCTCGGTGCCCGGGTGGGCGTCGATCACCTCGATCGGCCCGCCCCCGGACTGCGCCCCGCCCCGCACCCGGTACACGAGCACCCCCTGCCGGCACGCGGCCAGGTCGTTGCCCACCGGGCCGCGCGCCTCGAAGGCGAGCACGCTGTCGCGACCCGTCCGCAGCACCGCGAGCTTGGTGCCCCGCCCGAGACCGAAGGCCGGCGCCCCCGCCGCACCCGCCACCGGCACCCCGGGCCCGGCCGCCAGCGGCTCCAGGGTCAGCCGGGCGGGCCCGGCGTCCTGCACGCACCGCACCTGCCGCTGGTCCAGCCAGCCCAGCTTCCACTTGTGCCAGCCGAACAGGTCGGGTGCCAGTCCGAACTGGCTGCCCATCAGGTCCCAGTCGCCGACGTGCGTGTCCCAGTCGCCCTTGCCGTCCACGGGCCGGTGGTAGAGGTCGGGCAGGTCGAACACGTGCCCGGTCTCATGGGCGAGAACGAGCCGGTCCGGCGGATGCTGCTCGAACACGGTGACGACCCGGCGCAGATCGGTGCCGTCGGCCCGCATCGGACTGGTGAGGTTGACCACCTTGGTCGCGTCGGAGTCCACACCGGGCGCGTCCGGGTCGGCGACGAAGTACACGACGTCGTAGCGGGAGAAGTCGACCTGCGGGTCGGCCACGGAGAGCGCGTCCCGCAGGTACGCGGCCCGGTGCGCGGCGCTCCAGTCGCGCTGTATGTCGTACGCCGTGGACGGCTGAGGCATCTGGATCCAGTGCCCGAGCGGATGCGGGCGCAGGGTGAAGCGGCCGTAGGAGGCGCGTTCGAAGAAGCGGGTGGTGGCCGGGAAGTGGTCGGCGGTCAGCTCCTGCGGCGTGGTCAGCGGATGGGCGTCCGGGAACGACAGGAAGACCATGACCGCGTCCAGGGCCCGGGCCGGGCGCGGATAGGCGGCGTTCCAGGTGTCCAGGCCCTCGGAGTGGTGGGCGTCGGTGCGGGTCAGGGCGCAGGGCGCGGCCGAGTCGGGTTCGGCGGCCGACGGGCCGGTGCCGAGGGAGGTCGCGGCGAGCGCCGACATGGTGGTGAACACGGCCGCGGTGCTGCGCAGTCGGGCGCGCGGGAACTGACGCGGCACGGGTACCTCCGGGTACGGTTCGCGGGACACCGCACCCAGCCTGTGATGATTTGTCGTACTGCGTCCTGTTTGCTTGCACCAGTCGGGTGAAGAAGCCGAAGAATCGCGGACGCCGACACCCGCGAAGCACTCACAGAACGTCACAACTGGTCGGGGGCCTGAAGAAGCCGTCCAGGCGTGAGCAGAAACGATCTGGCAGAAGGGCGGGTTGGCCCGGGACACTGGACACCGGCTGGAAGGCCCTGGGGCCAGCCTCTATGATCGGCACACTTTCCTGACCTTTCCTGCACGGACAGAGATCGAATACATGCGGGAGCGAGCGGTGAGCGGAACCTCCGAAGGGCCGGCGCCCGCGGCAGACCTCGACCGGCCGGTCGTCACAGAGAGTGAGATCGACACGTCTCCCCGTACCGAGCCCCCGGCGCATCCGCCCTACCGCTCCGTCTTCACGGCCGCCCCGCTCGCCATGGCCGTCGTCGACCGCGAAGGGATGGTCGTCAGCGCCAACGACTCGCTCGGCGCGCTGCTCGGTACCGCCCCGGACGAGCTGGCCGGGGCCGTCGCCGCCGACCTGGTCGACCTCACCGCCGACGCCCGCACCTGGCACGCGTACCGCGAGGTGCTGCGCGGCCGGCAGTCCCGGCTGCGCTGCGCCCGACGTCTCAAACACCCCGACGGGCACTCGCTGTGGGTGCAGGTGACGGTCGCCCCGCTGCCCGCCGAGGACCGGGCCGTCCTGCTGTCCGTCGCCGACATCAGCTCCCGCCGGGAACTCCAGGCCCGGCTGCGGCACTTGCAGATGCACGACCCGGTGACCCGGCTGCCCAACCGCACGCTGTTCTTCGAACGCCTGTCGGCCGCGCTGGAGGCGGAGTCGTACGAGCAGAGCGGCACGGGCCGGATCGGGCTGTGCTACCTGGACCTGGACGGGTTCAAGGCCATCAACGACACCCTGGGCCACCGCGTGGGCGACCGGCTGCTGGCCGCCGTCGCCGAGCGCCTCACGCGCTGCGCGGACGAGGCCGGGCAGGCCCGGCCCAGCATCCCGCTGGTGGCCCGGCTCGGCGGTGACGAGTTCGCGCTGCTCGTCGAGGACTCCACGGGCACCGAGCAACTGGCCGAGCTCGCCGAGTCGGTGCTGGAGGCGATCCAGGACCCGTTCGACATCTCCGGGCAGCGGCTGTCGGTCTCGGCGTCGATCGGCGTGGTGGAGCGGCACGCGGCCGGGACGACCCCGACCGCCCTGATGCAGGCGGCGGACACCACGCTCTACTGGGCGAAGGCCGACGGCAAGTCCCGCTGGACGCTGTTCGACCCGGAGCGCAACGCCCACCGCATGACCCGCCAGGCCCTCGCCTCCACGCTGCGGCCGGCCATCGACCGGGGCGAGTTCCGGCTGGAGTACCAGCCGCTGGTCGGCATGGAGGACGACCGGCTGCACGGGGTCGAGGCGCTCATCCGCTGGAATCATCCTCAGTTCGGCGTACTGACGCCGAATCGGTTCATCGGACTTGCCGAGGAGGACGGTTCGATCGTTCCGCTGGGCCGCTGGGTGCTGCGGACGGCGTGCCGACAGGCCCGTCGCTGGCAGTTGGACCACCCCGACGAGCCGCCGATCTTCGTGAGCGTGAACGTGGCGGTGCGTCAGGTCTGGGACTCCGACCTGGTGGCGGACGTGGCGGAGATCCTGGCGGAGACGGGCCTCGCGCCGCACCTGCTCCAGCTGGAGCTCACCGAGTCGGCGGTGATGGGCTCGGCCGGCCGGCCGCTCCAGACCCTGAAGGCCCTCAGCGACATGGGCGTGCGCATCGCCATCGACGACTTCGGCACCGGCTACTCGAACCTGGCCTACCTCAGCCGCCTGCCGGTGTCCGTACTGAAGCTGGACGGCACCTTCGTCCGCGGCTTCCAGTACGACGACCGGGACAGCACGGCCACCCGCCCGAACCCGGCCGACGAGGTCGTGGTCGAGGCGATGATCCAGCTCGCCCACCGGCTGGGTCTGACCGTCACGGCCGAGTGCGTGGAGACCTCGGACCAGGCGACCCGGCTGCGGCGCATCGGCTGCGACACCGGACAGGGCTGGCTCTACTCCCGTCCGGTGCCGCCGGATCGCATCTCCGAGCTGCTGGGCACGCCGGGTGTTCAGGCGGGCGTCGGCAACCCGTAGGCATCGGCGATGAGTTCGTAGGAGCGCACGCGTACGTCGCCGCCGTGCGCGTTGGCCGTGATCATCAGCTCGTCGGCGCCGGTGCGCTTCTGCAAGTCGTCCAAGCCGGAGCGGACCTCGTCCGGGGTGCCGTGGATGACGTTGGCGTTCCAGGAGTCGACGAAGTCCCGCTCCATCGGACTGAACTCGTAGGCCTCCGCCTCCTCGGGGCTGGGCACGAGGCCGGGACGTCCGGTGCGCAGCCGGACCATGCTGAGCGCGGCGGCCAGCACTTGGCGGCGGGCCTCCTTCTCCTCCTCGGCGGCGAGCGCGGAGACACCGATGAGGGCGTAGGGCTCGTCGAGCACGGCGGACGGCTGGAAGGACTCCCGGTACAGGTCCAGGGCCGGGACGGTGTTCTGCGCCGAGAAGTGGTGCGCGAAGGCGAAGGGCAGTCCGAGGACACCGGCGAGGCGGGCGCTGAAACCGGAGGATCCCAGCAGCCAGACAGGCGGGCGGTGCGGGGACTGGACGCCGCCGGGACTGGTCGCCTGGATCGGCCCGGGGACGGCGTGGATACGGCGGTAGGGATGCCCGTCGGGGAAGTCGTCGTCGAGGAACCGGGTCAGCTCGGCGAGCTGCTCGGGGAAGTCGTCGGCGCCCTCGTTGAGCCGCTCGGTGCGGCGCAGGGCGGCGGCCGTGGCACCGTCCGTTCCCGGCGCGCGGCCGAGCCCGAGGTCGATGCGGCCCGGGGCCATGGCCTCCAGGGTGCCGAACTGCTCGGCGATGACGAGCGGAGCGTGGTTGGGCAGCATCACTCCGCCCGAGCCGAGGCGGATGCGGCCGGTGTGGGCGGCGAGGTGGGCGAGGATCACGGCCGGGGACGACGAGGCCACGCCGGGCATGGAGTGGTGCTCGGCGACCCAGTAGCGGTGGAAGCCGCGGGACTCGGCGAGGCGGGCCAGGTCGACGCTGGTGCGCAGCGCGTCGGAGGCGGTGCGGCCGGCCCCGACGGTGACCAGGTCCAGTACGGAGAGGGGGACGGGGGCGCTGCCCTGCGCTGCGCCGCGTATCTCTTCTGCCGCCACGGTGGGGTGCCTCCTGCTGTGGGCCGTGTGCTGTCGTTCCGGCCTTAACAGGGGACTGTCTCCGGTTATTCCCGGGAGGTGCCGGAGGGTCAGGCGGCCCGCTCCCAGTCGCTCTGCACTCCGCCGGACGGGGGCCGCCGGGCGGCCTTCTCGCGGACGCGGAGCACGATCCACGCCAGGGCGGCTCCACAGGCGAGCCACCAGGGCAGCGACCACACGGCACCCCACCAGCGCACCTGCGGATCGAGGACGGCGTCCACCGCGGCGGTGACCATCGCTGCGGCCAGGCTCCAGCACAGCAGGCACCCGGAGAACTGGACAGCGCTTACAGGGGATCTGAACGGGCCCGTTTCGGCCATCGGGGAGTCCTTCACGGCGCGACTGGCTGCGGACGTGGCCAGTGTGCACGGGGAGAACAACAGAAGGGGAACGCGCTTTCGGTCAACTCAAGGGCCCTGCGAGACGGCGGAGTTGCAGGTTCCTCACCTCTGGGCGGATCGTTCACCCCCTATGCCCGGATCTGCCCCGCCGAAGAGGTGGGACCGATTCCGGGCGTCGGTGGTGAGCACGGCGCGCGGACTCACGCCTGGACGAGCGGCTCCCTGGTGAACAGGGCGCCCAGTTCCGGCGCGTTCACGCGGCGGTCCGCCAGGCGGAGGCCTTCCCAGACCGTGACCTGGTTGGCGGTGAGGACCGGCTTGCCGAGCTCCTTCTCCAGGGCCGGGATGTGGGCCGCCGTGTGCAGGGCCGTGTCGGGCAGGAGGAGGGCCTCCGCCTCGGGGTGGTCGGAGTGCCGGGCCAGGGCGAGGAGTTCCGCCTCGCCCCAGGTGCCGACCTCGGCGGCCGTGATGATGCCGGAGCTCTTCACCGAGACGACCTCGACGCCGTCCGCGCGCAGGAACTCGGCGAACAGCCGGGCCACGTCGTCCGGGTACGTCGCACCGATCGCGACCCGGCGCGCCCCCAGCTCCCGTACCGCGTGCACGAAGGCGAAGGACGTCGAGGAGGCCGGCATGCCTGCGGTCTGCGCCAGGGTGCGCACCTGGTCCTGCGCGCCGTCCCAGCCGTAGACGAAGCTGCCGCTGGTGCAGGCCCACACCACGGCGTCCGCGCCGGCGTGCCGCAGCTCCTGGACGCCCGCCGCGAGTCGCCCGGCCGAGCCCATCTCCAGCAGCGCGTCCACCCGGTGCGCGTCCTCACCGATGTCGGTGTGCACCAGGTCCACCCGGATGTCGCTGCCGAGCAACTGCTCGATGCGCGGATAGTCGTCCTCGGCGGAGTGGCCCGGGTAGAGAAATCCCAGTGCTGTCATGTCCAGCCTTCCTGCTGCTGCTCTTCTTCCGGCACGACGGGACCGGGGTCCGCCCCCGGCGATCCGAGACCGGCACGCGCCTCCGGATTGATCAGCGCTTGATACGGTCCCACCGCACGGGTACCCAGTCGGCGCAGCGCCGCCCACATCGTCACTTGGTTGGCCGAGATCACCGGGATCCGCAGTTCGGCCTCCAGCTGCGGGATGACGTCGTAGGTCGGCAGGTTGGTACAGCTGATGAACAGCGCGTCGGCGTCGTCGCGTACGGCCTGCCGCGCCATGTCCACCACCTCCCGGTAGGGGACCTTCCAGATGTGCCGGGTCAGACCCATGAAGGCACAGCCGGAGATCGTGACGCCCGCCTGGGCGACGTACGCCTCCAGCGACTGCGTCACCGACACCGTGTACGGCGTCACCAGCGCCACGCGTCGTACGTCCAGCTCCACCAGGGCCTCCAGCAGCCCGCCGGAGGTGGTGATCGCCGGGACTGCGCCCGCCCGGCTCATCGCCTCGCACATCGCGCGCTCGCCCATGACGCCGCCGACGAAACTGCCGGACGTACACGCGTAGGCGATGACCTCGGGGGCGATCGCGTTGAGCGTGCGGACCGCCTCGCTCAGCGTCTGGTGTTCGCTGACCATGCGGGCGAGATCCAGGCTGACCTCGACGGGCACGAACGGTGTTCGTGTCATGTGCAGGGAGACCTCGTCCGGCACCCAGCGCCACAGCTCGCGGTCGAGTGCGAAGTCGAAGGGGGCGACGACGCCGACCCCCCGCTGCGGGCTGGGCCCGCCGAGAAAAGAGACGTCCATGCAGGGCACCGGCCTCACACTGGGCAACGAGTGTGCAACGGATCGTGGGAACGCCCGTGTTGACGACGGTAGGTTCGGGTGCGAGCGTGGTCAATCCGCCCGGATCATTCCTTGGTCAACACCGTGTTAACTCGTCGTCACCGGCCGCCTCCCGAAGGCAGGCCGCCCCCGCCGCACGGCTGGAGAAACGGCTGCTCATGCCCACCCCCACCCTGCTCGTCCTGGACGCCGAGCCCCTCCCGCGCCTCGGCCGCCTCACCGGCCACGCCCGTATCGAACACACCGACGCGGAGGGGCTCGCCGCACGCCTCCCGCGTGCGGACGTACTTCTGGTGTGGGATTTCACCTCGCGCGCCGTGCGGGACGCCTGGCCCGGCGAGGGCCCACGGCCACGCTGGGTGCATACGGCGAGCGCCGGTGTGGACCATCTGATGTGCCCGGAACTCGCCGCCTCCGACACGGTGGTGACGAACGCGCGCGGCATCTTCGACCAGCCGATCGCCGAGTACGTCGCCGCGCTCGTGCTGGCGATGGCCAAGGACCTGCCGCGCACGCTCCAGCTGCAACGGGAGCGGACCTGGCGGCACCGCGAGTCGCAGAAGATCGCCGGGAGCCGGGCCGTCGTGGTCGGCACCGGTCCGATCGGCCGGGCGATCGCCCGCACGCTGGAGGCGCTGGACATCACGACGGCGCTCGTGGGCCGCGCCCCGCGCCCCGGCGTGCACGGCCCGGAGGATCTCGACCGGCTGCTGGCACGCGCCGACTGGGTGATCGCCGCGGCGCCGCTCACGGAGCAGACGCACGGCATGTTCGACGCCCGCCGCTTCGGCGTGATGCAGCCGTCCGCCCGGTTCGTCAACATCGGCCGCGGCCAGCTGGTCGTCGAGGACGCGCTCGCCGAGGCCCTGGCCAAGCACTGGATCGCGGGCGCCGCACTGGACGTCTTCGAGTCCGAGCCGCTGACCCCCGACAGCCCGTTGTGGCAGGTCCCGGGCCTGATCGTGTCCCCGCACATGAGCGGCGACATCGTCGGCTGGCGGGACGAGCTCGGCGCCCAGTTCGTGGAGCTGTACGAGCTCTGGGCGGCCGGAAAGCCGCTGGAGAACGTGGTCGACAAACGGCGCGGGTATGTACCCGGACACTGACGTTCCTTGGAGGGTGCATGACCGAGCTCACCGAGCTGACCGCCGTACGACTCCTCGACGGCTACCGCAAGGGCGAGTGGAGCCCTGTGGAGGCGACCCGCGCGGCGCTGGAGCGGGCCGAGGCGATCCAGCCGGAGGTGAACGCCTTCGTCCGGCTGACCGCCGAGGACGCGCTGGCCCGGGCCCGGGAGTCGGAGGAGCGATGGCGGCGCGGTGAGCCCCGGGGGCTGCTGGACGGGGTGCCGGTCACGATCAAGGACATCCTGCTGCTGCGCGGCGCGCCGACCCTGCGCGGGTCGAAGGCCGTGGATCCGGCGGGGCGCTGGGACGAGGACGCCCCGTCCGTGGCCCGGCTGCGGGAGCACGGGGCGGTCTTCATCGGCAAGACGACGACCCCCGAGTTCGGCTGGAAGGGCGTCACGGACTCCCCGCTGAGCGGGGTGACGCGCAATCCGTACGACCCGTCGCGCACGGCCGGCGGATCGAGCGGGGGCAGTGCGGCGGCCGTGGCGCTCGGCGCGGGGCCGCTGTCACTGGGCACGGACGGCGGCGGCAGTGTCCGTATCCCGGCGTCGTTCTGTGGGATCTTCGCGCTGAAGCCGACGTACGGGCGGGTGCCGCTCTACCCGGCGAGCGCGTTCGGCACGCTGGCGCACGTCGGGCCGATGACCCGGGACGCGGCGGACGCGGCGCTGCTGATGGACGTCATCGGCCACCCCGACTCGCGTGACTGGTCGGCGCTCGCCCCGCCGCCCGGCGCGTACACGGACGGTCTGACGGGCGGGGTGCACGGCCTGCGCGTGGCGTACTCGCCGTCGCTGGGCGGGCAGGTGGCGGTGCGTCCGGAGGTCGCGCGGGCGGTGCGGCGGGCCGTGGAGCGGCTGGCGGAGCTCGGCGCCTACGTCACGGAGACCGACCCGGACCTCACCGAACCGGTGGAGGCCTTCCACACCCTGTGGTTCAGCGGGGCGGCCCGGGTGACCGAGCATCTGGGCCCGAAGCAACGGGAACTGCTGGACCCGGGTCTGCGCGAGATCTGCACACAGGGCGCCCGCTACTCGGCGCTGGACTATCTGGCCGCGGTGGACGTCCGGATGGACCTGGGGCGCCGGATGGGCCGCTTCCACGACACCTACGACCTGCTCGTCACGCCGACCCTGCCGATCACGGCGTTCGAGGCGGGCGCCGAGGTACCGAAAGGATCCGGCCATCGGCGCTGGACGGGGTGGACGCCGTTCACGTACCCGTTCAACATGACGCAGCAGCCCGCGGCGAGCGTGCCGGTCGGCGCCGACGGGGACGGCCTGCCGGTCGGCCTCCAGCTCGTGGCCGCCCGGCACCGGGACGATCTGGTGCTGCGGGCGGCCCACGCGTTGTACGAGGCCGGCGTGGCGTCCGCCGGCCGGCTCAGGCCCTCCGGAAGCTGAGCGTCTCCCCCGCCGCTCCCGACCTCCACAGGTCGTTGCACGCCTCGGCCATGGTGTCCAGGCCCTCGACGATCTGGCCCCAGACGGTGCCGGGGACCCAGCCGACATCGGCGTTCAGCAGCAGGTTGTTGCGCTCGTAGAACAGGGCCAGGTCGACGAGCGTGGTCCCGGCGCGGACCTCGCGGTCGTAGCCGTAGGCCTTGGTGCCCAACTCCGCGCCCGCGAAGGCGAAATAACACAGATCGCCCGGAATGGGAGTGACGGTCGGGTTTTCCAGGGGTGGTTCGGTTTCGGCGAAGGGCGGGAAAAGGGCGTAGATCTCGTTGCGTGCGTACTTCGCGTGGTAGACGTCGCCGGCCAGCGGAAGGGCGTCCCAGACGGCCGCGCAGGTGATCGGCGCGCGGTCGTCCAGGAGCCTGGCCCGGCAGGTCACGTCGCGCTTGACCAGCGAGACTTCGATATAGCGATCAGCCATGCCTCCATGGGAGTGCCCGCCGCCCCCGCGGTCAAGGGCGCACCGGGAGACGTGCGGGGCTTGAAAAGATCGGCATAACTCGGATGCGGTCGGGTAGCCGCGCGCCCATGGCTCCACCACAGAGAAGCCCACTGAGAAGTCCGGAACCCATATCCCAGGCCGCCTCCAGGCCCACACGCCGGTCGCTGCTCGCGGGGGTCGCGGCGCTCGGCGCGCTGGGCGCCGCCGGATGCAGCCGAGTGGCCA
>KE354116.1 GCA_000415505.1 Streptomyces afghaniensis 772 | reverse complement strand
AACCGGGGCGGAGCGTGTGCTGCCTCGCTGGCTGCGACGGTCGATGCCGATCTGCATGTCCTGCGCGCCTCCCTGGAGGGCAGCGGCTACGAGGTGCAGGCGCTGGCGGATCCCACCCGGAACGAGATCACCGAGCGCGTCTCCGAGGTGTCCGCGAGCGCGCCGCCCGGCAGCACCCTGCTCCTCTACTTCACCGGGCACGGCGTGCGGATCGGCACCACCGACTACCTGGTGCCCGCCGACGCCCGCGCCCCCGCCGACGACGGTGACGGTGACGATGCGGCCGGGTGGGAGCTGCCCCACGTACGGGAATCGCTCCTGGAGGCCGACATCAGCCGGTATCTGGCCAACTGCCGTGCCGGCACCGTGCTGTGGCTGATCGACGCCTGCCGCGCGGCGGACGCCGGGCGAGGCGGTGTCTTCGGCAGCAACGTCGTCAAGGGGCCCCCGCACAGCGGCTTCGCCATGATGACGAGCTGCGGCCCCGGCGAGCTCAGCGGCGGCGCGAAGACGGGCAGCTTCTTCACGGCGGCGCTCGCCCGGGCCTTCGACCCGCTGACCGAGGCCACAACGGTCGAGCAGGTGTACGAGAAGGCCAAGCACGGCACGCGGGCACTCGCGGTCGAGGCGCAGGCCGGACCGCAGCAGGTTCTGATCCACTACGGCACCGACCTGGCGGAGCGCACCAAGTCCCTGGTGGTCGCCGAGGGCAGAGGGCTGCTGGAGGCGTGGCAGGACGCCGTGCGCACACCGGCCCTGTGGGAACGGGTCCAGGAGTGCGACGCGGGCACCGTGGCGCATTTCCAGGACTGTCTGTCCGCGCTGGCCACGCAGGCCGCCCGACACGTCCACCACGCCCAGCGGCGGCTGCCCGACCCGTGGACCGACGACGAGTATCCGGTCCGGCTGCTGAGCGACCGCCTCCCCCTGCTGCTGCCCAAGGGCGCCGAACTGTCCGCCCTGGAGGTCACCGCGCTGATCGCCGGTGTCCTGTTGCACGAGACGGCCTGGGCGGAGCGGCTGGGCCAGGCCGCCGGATTCCGTCCGCGGCTGGTGTGGCGTGACGACGAGGCCGACGACCAGCGGCGGCACTACGAGCAGATCACCGAGCACTATCCCCAGATCACCGAGAAGCTCACGGACTCGTACCGCTGGCTCGGGGACCCCGCGGACGACCGGCACGCCGTCACGCTGTGGCTGGTGCACCGCTGGATCGAAGAGCGGTTCGCGACGGACGAGGAGGCCGTGCCCGCGCTGTTCGCCGACCGCTTCACGGCCCGGCTCCTCGACGTTGCACCGCCGGCCGCGGGTGAGCGGCTCGGCGGCCGGGCGGAGGCGCTGTCCCAGGCGCTGCGCACGGTCGCCGCGGGCCTCGCCCTCGGGGCCCCGCCGGAGGACGAGCGGCTGCCGCCGGACCGGCACGTCGTCCGCAGGACACCGTGGCGCCTGCGCGTGCGGCCCCTCGCGGCGCTGCTGCGGCTCGCGGGGCTGCTCGCCTTCGACACCCGGTGCCTGCCCGAGGTCCTGGCCGAACATCTCGCCGTCTCCGACCCGGTGCTGCCGCGCGAGGTGATCACCGTGTTCCGGGACGCCTACTGGGTCCCCGACCGGGACGGAAGCGCTGCCTCGTATCTGCATCTGGACGCGGTCTGCCCGCATCCGGCGCTGCACGCCGCACTGGCCGCCGTCGTCGAGGACGCCGACGACCTCGGTCACCTGCTGCGCGAGTCGGCCCGCCGCCTTCCGCAGGACGAGGCCGAACTGCTCCGGGGACTCCCCGCGCGGCTGTCCGACCACGGCCTCCGGCCGGACCGCCCGGACGGCACGGACGCCTACGACGTGCCGCTCGCCCGTTTCTCACTGGCGCAGACGGAGATCCGCCGCCTGCTGATGGGCGACAAGCTGTACGACGGCGAGCCCGAACTCGCCCTGCGGGAGCTGTACCAGAACGCCATGGACGCCTGCCGTTACCGGGAGATGCGCGTCCGGTACCTGCGGGACCTCGGCCGGGATCCGGTGCCCTGGGCGGGCCGGATCCGTATCGAGACGGGCGAGGACAGCCGCGGACGCTACGTCGAGTGCGTCGACAACGGCGTCGGCATGACCGTCGACCAGCTCAAGAACACCTTCACCCGGGCCGGCCGCCGCTTCGACCAGTCCCACGCCTTCCGCCGGGAGCAGGCCGCCTGGCTCCGGCACGACAGCTCGCTGCGGCTCTACCCCAACAGCCGTTTCGGCATCGGCGTCTTCAGCTACTTCATGCTCGCCGACGAGATGACCCTCGTGACCCGGCCGGTCGGCACGGACGGCCGCCCGGCCGAAAAGGCGCTGCGCGTCGAGATCCCCGTCAGCGGCAGCCTCTTCCGGGTCCGGGAGGAGGACGAACGCGACGGCACGGCACTGCCCGAGGGCGGCACGCGCGTCCGGCTGCACCTGCGCCGTGCCGGGGCGCTGCCCGGGGGCTCCGCCGTGTCGGTGCTGCGCTCGCTGGTCCTGATCAGCGAGTTCCTGCTGGAGGTGCGCGACCAGGACGGCACCGAGGAGATCTGGCTGCCCGGGGACCTCAAGTCCGGTGAGGAACCCGGCGCGTTCTCCACCCGGTTCGCCGTCGAGGCGGTGCCGGGCACGCTGTGGTGGGTCTCCGACAAGGGAGCGATCGTCTGCGACGGCATCGCCACGGACCAGCGGCCCTTCGGGTACGTGCTCAATCTGTCGGGCGCGCACGCGGGCGAACTCAGCGTCAACCGCAAGAAGCTGGAGAGGTACGACGTCCTCTGGGCGCAGGAGCAGTTCCGGCAGGGTGCCCGGGCGTTCCTCGGCCAGGAGACGCCAGGTCTGGAGTGGCTGTGGAGCATGGAGTCGCGCGAGTCCTCGATCGCCCGCGTCCTGTGGGAGGTTCTGCGGGGCCACGGGGTACGCGCGTCGCTCGGCCACGGCCGGCGGATCGACCTTGACGAACTCGGCTGGTTCAGGCTGGACGGCGGCGTGCACGGCGGGCGCGGCCACAGGGAGGGGGAGGAGGCCTCCAGGCTGGTCCGGCCCTGGCGGCTGGCCGCCCTCGGTTCCGAGCACCGCGACCGGCACACAGCGCCGCCGCTGTCCCTCTCGGGCCACCCGGTACCGCAGCCGGGCTGGGCTGACATCGCGGAGAAGGTCGAGGGCGACTGGCGGGTCGCGGTCCGGATGGCCGACGCGCAGAACACGACCGTGGCGGAGGTGCTCCGCGCGACGCGAGGCCTGCGCATCGCGCATCCGCAGCTGGCCGGGCCGGCCGTCCTCGGTGACGGCGACCTGGACTGGGAACCCGGCATCACCGACTGGTACGTCACGACCGGGCTCCTCGGCAGGAAGCGTGATCCGCTGGACGGCTTCGCCGCCCCCTCGGGGGAGCCGTGTGGCCAAGCGGCGGGCGGGCGACGACATTCACTACCGGCACCCGCCCGAGGACCTCTCCGGCATCGCCCGCGCCTCCGCCATGTTCCAGAGGCCGCTCGGCGAGCTGGCCGAGGTGTGCGCCCGGTACGCGCCGTTCGTGGGCAGGCCGCTGGGCACCGTCCCGGACCACCACCGGGACCACGTCTGCACCGACGACGAGCTGAAGCTCCTCTACCTCCGGGAGGACAAGTACGACTGGCGGCCCGCCGTCCACCCCTGGGACGTGCCGGTGGTGGCCGACGCCACGGGCCTCGACACGGGCGAGGCGCAACGGCGCATGGCCGGCTTCGGCTGGCTGGGCCGCCCCGTACCCGACCCGGTTCTGACCGCACGCTGGGGCGCCGTACCGGCCGAGCTGCTCGGCGTCCTGCGCACCTACCTCGTCCCCCGCGCCGGCGGCCGCCCCGTGCTGCCCTGGGCCGCCACCATCGAAGTGGCCGCGGAGCACGATCTCTCCGTGTGGGAGGCCGAACGCCTCCTGGCCCGTGAGACGGAGAAGCTCGGAGTGGACCACCGACGGCGCTACACCAGGCGGTCGCCCGGACGGGACGTGTTCCCCTCACCCGACGTCGCCCAACTCGTCCGGTGGCTCCACCAGTCGGACATCCGCCTGGAGAACGGCGTCTCGCTCCGGGACCTCGCGTCGGTCCGCTCCCACAACACGCCGTGGGAGGAAATGTCCTGGTACGCGGACGAGTTGCGAGAGGCAGGGGTGGACATCCCCGACGCCGGAAGCCTGCTGCGCGCCTGGGACGAGCTGCCCACGCCCAGCAGATACGCGTTCTCCGGGGAGGATCCCAACTGGGACGGTGCCGACTATCCCGTGCCGGCCACCTCGGCCGTGCTGTTCACCGCCAGCCAACGGCTCCGGCAGCGGCTGTCGGTCCTGTGGGACACCGCGCACCGGGAGGCCCGCAACCTGGGGCTGGACGCCGGGCTCGTGGCTCCGCGCCCGCCCGAGGCGCTGCGGATGTTCGTCCCGACGTACGACGAGATAGCGGCGCTGGTCGACGCGGGCCCGCACGAGGACGTCGACTACGAGTGGTTCGAGACCCCTCGCTGGATCCCGCTCACCGCGGCGCGTCTCGTGGGCTACGCCCGCGCACGCAATCTCGGTGCGCGGGCGGCCTACCGGGCGCTGGCTCCCCTGCGTGCCATCGGGGCGCTCGTGCCGGAGCTGTCCGCGGAGGCGGAGGCCGCCCTGCCGGACGACGTGCCCACCGCCCACGACGCCGTGGCGGTCGACCCGGCGTACCGCGTCTCCGCGCCCGGGGATCCGCTGCACCCGCTCGACCTGGTCGGCATCGCCGGCCGCCTCGGTGAGCCGGTACGGCACACCTGGGAACGGCGCATCACTCCGTACCTCGCCCTGGAGGCGTCACCCCCGTCGGTCACCGACGTACCGGACGTCGTGCCCGGCTGGCAGGACCTGGCGATCCTCTCCGAGGGCCTCGACGGGCGACTTCCCGCACTGACCGGCCCGGTCGGGCAGGACCGGATCGAACGCTGTGCCCGTGCGGTGGGTGAGACGCCCGAGTGGGTATGCCGGCGCCTGGAGATCTACGCGGGGCTGTTCGGTCTCCGGCTCTGATGCGCCGGCGTCAGGAGTCCTCGATGGTGATGAAGGGATCCCACTGGAAGTAGCCCTTCAACTGGCGGTGGCGGTCCAGGATCTGGAAGTAGAAGTGGTAGGTGACCTTGCCGGGCTGTTTCACGGTCGTGCGCCAGTAGTGGTCCTGGTAACGCTGGGTCTCGAACTCCGGCCTGCCCTCGGTGCCCTCCTTCGGCAGGGGGTAGATGCCGCTGACCACCTCGATCGTCGGCGGCTTGATGAGCTGGTACTGACTGTCGCTGCTGACGTACCGGTAGAGCAGGGCCTTGTACTCGCTGCCGAGCGACAGGGTCGTCTCGCGCCACTTGATGAAGTCCCCTGGTTCGGCGCGCAGGTTCAGCTCGGCGCCCGACGTGCCGATGATGTGATCGTGGCGGGTGGTCATGTAGATCAGGCGCGGGTCGACCTGCGTGGGCGCGTCGGGGTTGCGGGACGCGTTGGGGTTCCGTTCGACGATGGTGGCCGCGTCGAACGAGATCAGTACGTTGAGTTCAGCCATGCTGCTGCTCCTTCTTCGTGGGCACCTTGTAGGCCATCGCCCTCGGGTAGTCGTGGCGGTGCAGGTGGACGCGGACCAGGAGCGGGCCCGCGTTGAGCGGGTCGGACGGGTCGGTGAGGCGGTCCAGGAGGTCGTCGAGTTCCGCGGTGTGCGCGACGGTGACGCCGTGCGCCGGGGTGTGTTTGCCGGCGAAGACGTCCGCGAGACGGTCGTAGTGCCAGGGGTGGAGGACGTTGTAGAAGTCCGCTTCGGTGGCGTCCTCGTCGGCGTAGTACCGCGGATGCACCAGCATCTGCTCGACGCCGTAGAAGTGGCCGTTGTCCATGACGAACACCACCGACCGCAGCCCGTGCCGGGTGTGCGTGGAGATTTCCTGGCAGGTCTCCTGGAAGGCGCCGTCGCCGACGAACACCATCGGGCGGGCGGCGCCGCGCTCGGGGGCGAGCGCGGCGCCGGTGGCCGCCCCGACCGACCAGCCGATGGACAGCCAGCTGACCTGCGAGAGGAACCCGCCCGCGGGCAGGGACAGGTTCATCGAGCCGATGAGGGAGAACGCGGCGTCGGAGACGACCGTCCAGTCCTCCCGTGTCTCGTGGTTGAGGAAGTGGTTGACCCGGTCGAAGACGGCGTCGTAGGTGAGGCGCCGGCCGGCCCCGTGCGGGGCGGCCGAACCGGCGGCGCGGAGTGAGGCGCGGTGGTGTTCGAGGGCCGCGGGGCGGTCGCCGCGCGGCCCGTGGTGGGCGTAGGACTCCGCGTAGTAGTCGGCGGCCAGGCCTCCTGAGCCGTACGTCTTCACCAGCGCGTCCTGGAGGGCGGGCAGCAGCCAGGTGAGCTGGACGTCGGGGAAGTAGGAGGTGCCGACGCTGATGCCGCCGTGCGCGGCCATCACCCAGTCGCCGCCGACGCACTGCTCCCCGCCGAGGTTCTTCGACGTGGACCAGGCGCCGAGCCCGATGCGGCAGGTGGCCCAGTCCTTGAAGACGGCGTGCACGTCCGGGTGACTGGCGCCGCCGTTGTAGACACCGTGGAACTGCTGCAGGTCCTCGTCGACGACGGCCTTGGCGCCGACGGTGGTGCAGAACGGCACGCCCGTCGCCTCCACCAGGTCGGTGAGCTGCCCGCCGAGGCCGAACCGGTCGATCTCCTCGCCGGCCCAGACGATCGGGCGTGGCCTGCCGTCCGGGCCGGGGTGCTCCTCGACCAGGCCGAGGACCGCCTGCACGGCGTGGTCCAGCATGGGCTGGTTGCGCGCGCTGAACGGCCGCTCCCGGGGGACGATCGGCGCCTCAGGGCCGGGGCAGGGCTCGTCCCAGAGGTCCTCCATGACCTCCAGGTAGACCGGCCGGCGCTCGGAGAGGCACGCGGTGAGCGCGGCGTCGATCTGGCCGGGGGCGAGACCCGGGTTGGAGATGACCTGGGCGTCCACGGTGACCTGCCGGTAGACGTCCAGGTTGCTCTCCGGGCGGGGGCTCATGTGCGAGGTGAGCAGGCCGACAGCCCGGTAGTTCTGCCACTGCTCGTAGGGCGGGGAGGCGTTGACGGCGACCAGCGGGACCTGTTCGACGTAGGCGCCGCCGCAGGCGTTGAGGAGGTTGAACGCGCCGACGCTGTAGGTGACGGCGGCGGCGCCGATGCCGTGGATCCGGGCGTAGGCGTCGGCGGCCTGGCCGGCGCCGCCCTCGGTGGGGGTGCCGACCCACTCGATGTCGCCCTCGGCCCGCAGGGTGGTCAGGAACGGGCCGAGGTGGTTGCCGGGGACGCCGAAGAGGTGGGTGATGCCCAGTTCGGCCAGGCGCAGGGCGAGGTAGCGGGCGACCGTGCACCCGGGGTCGATCGCGCTCACGAGTGGCCCCCGTCCCGGTCCGCGCCCGGGGTGGTGACCGGCGGGGCCTGGTGGACGGCGAGGGCGGCACGCACGGCGCTCTCCAGGGCGCCCTCGATCCAGGCGTGCTTGAGGGAGGTGTGCTCTCCGGCGAAGTGCACGGGGCCTTCGGGCCGGGAGACGTCGAGGTGGAAGCTGGTCATCTGGTGCGCGGTGTAGATGGCGGCCTCGCCGAAGGCGTACGGGTCGCGGGCCCAGCTCTGGGTGGCGCCGCGTCCGGTGAAGAACACCTCGATGCGGCGGCCGTGCAGGGCCTGGAGGTTGCGCAGGGCGTAGACGTAGCGCTCCGAACTGCGCATGGAGTCCCAGCGGGCGGCGTCGTCGGACCAGCAGTACGAGGCGAGCACGACGCCGCCGGTGCTGCCCTCGACCCGGTGCGACGGGTAGTACATGAACCGGTTGGGGTTGTCGGTGGCCGAGCCCCCTCCGAAGCAGTGGGTGGCGGGGCGGACGGCGGGGCCGCGCAGCGGCAGGGTGCTGTTGAGCTGCCGCATCTCCTCGGTGACGCTGCTGTCCTTGACGGCGGCCGCCAGCAGGCCGGTGCCCGACCCGGCGAACGTGAGGTCGGGTTCTGCGTCCGCCTGGCCGCCCGGTCGGTAGTACTCGTACAGGCCGGGCGCGATGCGGTCGAGTTCGTCGCGCCAGTCGGCCTCGGTGAACTCCCACCAGCGGTGGCTGAACTCCAGCAGCACCTTGGTGGCCTGGTCGTAGTGGGTCTCGATGATCGCGCGGCGCTTCTTGTACGACATCGAGGGGACGATCTCCACGAAGCGCAGGGCGGAGAACGGGATGGTGACGATCGCCAGGTCGGCCGTCCACAGGCGCGGCGGGGCCTGTGGATCGTTCTCGGCGACGGTCTGCACGGCCACGCCCCAGCCGTCGGGTCCGACCGCGCCGGTGCCCTCGGGGTCGGTGTCGCGGCTGGGGTCGTGGTACTCCAGGCGGATCATGCGGTGGCCGAGCCGCACCTCGTCGCGCAGGCCCTGGTGGAGGGCGTGCGGCAGGCGCCAGCTGCCGCCGGGTATCTCCCAGTAGCGGACACCCGGGTTGATGTCGCTGCGGCTCAGGAAGCTGTGGAAGAACGAAAGGTGCAGCCGCGAGGACATGTTCTCCAGCGTTCCGACGGCCTCGATCGCCTCGTCGCTGAGCCCCGCGTGGTCGCACAGGAAACCGCCCATCGAGTAGCCGTCGAAGTCGCGGATCACCCGGGCCCAGCCCTCGACCCACTCCTCGAAGGGCTTGTTGACGCGCCGCCCGTCGACGACGTCGGAGTAGTAGTCGCGCACGCACTCCAGGGCGTCGTCGACCATCTTCACGACGGGGGCGCGGACCTCGTCGTCGGTGAGGTGGAAGCCCTCGTTGATCCGCTCTGGACCGGCGGCGTAGTCGGCGCGCCTCACCTGGGTGCGGTTGGTGCGGATCCAGGAGTTGCCGCGCTTGTCGGGTTCGCGGAAGCCGGGGCTGTCGTCGCCGTAGGTCCAGGTGCGGCCGGTGAAGGAGGTGTACGTCACCGGGGGCACGGGGACGTCGGGGCCGCTGCCGGTGCCGGGGGCCACGTCCACGTTGTAGAACTGGCGGCGGCCGAGCCCGAGTTTGTCGACCAGGGCGAGGACGAGCGGGTGGAAGTCGGGCAGCCGCATGGCACCGGCCTCGGCGTACTGGGCCGGGTCGTCGAAGGGCTGCTGGTGTTTGGTGGCGCGGAAGGTCTTGATGCGTCCGCCGACCCGGCCGGCGTTGGCCTCCAGGATGGTGACGTCGTGTCCGGCGTCCTTGAGCAGCCGGCCGGCGACGAGGCCGGTGATGCCGGCGCCGATGACGAGGATCTTCTTGCGCGGGTGCGGGGTGGGGCCGAGGCGGCCCGTGTCGATCAGGGTGTGCAGATAGCCGAGTTTGAGGTCGGTGCCGTCGGGCCCGACGAGGAGGAGTTCACGGGCGAGCCTCAGGCAGGTCTGCCAGCGGGCACGGGCGGCCGAGTCGTCCCGGGGTAAGTCGGTCATAGCTTGCGATCGTAGATATGCCGAAACGATTTCGCGGTTTTTATCGCGCATAAAGTCCGGAAAACAGCGATCGCGTTTCCTGACGGGATTTCGACTTGCTCGAATTCCTTTGCGAAATACGGGAGATTCGTCAGGGACGGAAGGTAAAGGGGCGCAAAAAGGCCCCCATCACCAATTCACTTGCGGAATGCGGAAATCCGAGTTGAGGTCGGAGAGGCCGCCGAGCCGGCCCATGCCCTGGCCCGCCCCGGCGAGCAGGGCGGAGGCGACGAGCAGGAACCGCCACCGACGACCGACCGGACGCGTTGTTCGGGCAGCGGACCGGGTGGCTGAACAATCCGCGCCGCGACTGAACTGGGCTCTCTGGAAGGGCCGCAGCACGGAGAGGGGTCGTCGGATGGGCAGGAGCAGGAGCGTCGCGGTCATGGTCGCCGGGCTGGTGCTGGCCGTCGGGGGTTGCGGGGAGGGCGGGACGGACGAGAAGACCGCCGGGTCGTCGGCCGAGCCGAAGCCGGCCCGGTCGCCGTCATCGTCGCCGTCGCCGTCGTCCGAACTCGTGGAGTGGGCCGGTGACATGTGCGAGTCGACGGTCGCGCTCCGGAACCTGCGGAAGGAGAGCGCCGCGGATCTGAAGGAGATCCGGGACTCGGACGACGAGACCGGGATGCTCGCCCACGCCCGCGCCCTCAGTTACCTCTCCACGACACCGGCGGACGTGGACACCGTGGCCGGCGACCTGGAGGCCATCGGTGCGTCGGGCGTTCCCGCGGCCGACCGGCTCCGCGACGCCCTGCGGAAGAAGGTCAGGAGTGTCGCGAACGAACTCGAAGCGCAGTCACCGGCGGTGGGCCTCGAGTACGCCGAGAGCACTGTCGCGGACGTCGACAGGCGGGTCCAGTCCCTCACCCCGCCCCAGCCGGACCTGCCCGCGCTGGCCAAGAGGATTCCGCGGCTCGCGGCGGCGTACGAGCAGGCCGAGCAGTGCGCGCCGGGCTGGAAACCCGACGGGGCGTCCGGGGAGGGCGACTCGCCCGCGCCCGGCGCCACCGGCCCGCTGCCCAAGGCCGCGGACGGCAAGAACTACGCGGCCTGCTCGGACGGTGCGTGCGAGGTCCTGGTGACCTCCACGGCGGACATCACGGCGAAGGGCACGAAGGTGCACGTCATCGTGGCGGACGACTCCATCACCTTCCAGTCGGGGGGCGGCCTGATGCAGTTCGGCGGCGCGGGCGGTGAGGCCGGGTTCGGAAACGGCCTGAAAGCGACCGTCGTCGCCCACGACAAGGACGGTGCCGTACTGAAGTTCTCCCGTCCGTGATTACCTCTACCGCCCTCCGCAAGCCTCCCGGTAGGGGAGTTGCGGCAGATGCTCCTCCCAATCGGCCCGGGTCAGGACGCCGCCCGTGTGCGCACAGACGTACTGCGCCGCGCGGTCCGCGTCCAGCGTCCACACCCGGGCCGTCAGGTCGTAGCCGGCGGAGGCGAGGGCGTCGCCGCGCGGGCTGAACGCGACGGTGGTGACGGTGTCGAGGTGGCCGGTGAGTTCCTGGCCGGCCGGCTCGGCCCGGGCCGGGTCGGACACGTCCCACAGGCGGACCGTGTGGTCGCCGCTGCCGGTCGCCAGCGTCCTGCCGTCCGGCGCGAAGGACAGGGCCCGGACCGCCGCACGGTGTCCGGCCAGCTCCTTCCCCAACGGGCGTGTGCGGTCACCTCGTTCGACGTCCCGTACGTCCCACAGCCGTACCGTGCGGTCGTCGCTGCCGGTCGCCAGGGTCCTGCCGTCCGGGGCGAAGGCCACCGCTTCGACCGACTCGTTGTGTGCGGTGAGGGCGGCGCCCGCGGGCCGGGCCCGCGTCCCGTCGCCGTCCACGTGCCACAGGCGAACCGTGGCGTCCTCCGCGCCGGTGGCCAGGAGGCGGCCGTCCGGCGCGAAGGCCACGGAGGTGACGGCGTCCGTGTGGCCGCGCAGGCGTGCGCCCAGCGGCCGGGGGCGGTCCGCTCGCCGTACGTCCCACAGCCGTACCGTGTCGTCCTCGCCGCCGGTGGCCAGGGTGCGGCCGTCCGGCGCGAAGGCGACGGCGAGGACTCCCCCGTCGTGTGCGTGCAGGGGTGCTCCGAGCGGGGCGGGCGGTCGGGCGTGGAGACGTCCCACAGGCGTACGGTGCCGTCCCCGGATCCGCTGACCGCCGTACGGCCGTCGGGCGCGAACGCGACGGCCAGCACCCGGTCCTCGTGGGCGAGCGGCCGCGGCAGCCGGCGCGGGCGGTCCGGGCGGCGTACGTCCCACAGGCGGACCAGGCCGTCGTCGGTGCTGGCGGCGGCGAGCAGGCGGCCGTCGGGGCTGTAGGCGACGGCGGTCACCGGGTTGGTGAAGTCCGTGAGGACCGCGGGCGGCCGGTGCCAGAGCAGGACGCCGCCGTCGGCGCCGGTGCTGGCGAGGGTGCGGCCGTCGGGGCTGAAGGCCACCTCCCACACGGGCTCCGTGTGCCCGGTCAGCGGCTCCCCGAGCCGCTGTGGATAGGCCGGGTTGGCCACGTTCCACAGCAGCGGCGCGTCGTCCTCGCCCGCGCTCGCCAGGGTCTCCCCGTCGGGGCTGAACGCGACCGACATGACGGGCGCGGTGTGCCCGGTGAGCGGTTCGCCCAGCGAGGTGAGCCGGTCCGGGCGGGACGCGTCCCACAGCCGTACGGTCTCGTCGAAGCCGGCGGTGGCCAGCGTGCGGCCGTCGGGCGAGAAGGCCAGGGTCCAGACCGGCTCGGTGTGGGCGCGCAGGGGCTTGCCCAGCGGTGTGATGCCGTCGCTCCCGCCGTACCGCCACATGCGGACGGTGCCGTCGTAGCCCGCCGTCGCCAGGGTGTTCCCGTCCGGGGCGAACGCGACCGCGCGGACGCTGCGGTCCTGCGAGTCGTCGGCCGCGGCGGGCTTGCCGACGGGCGCGGGGCGGGCCGGGTCGGTCAGGTCCCACAGGCGTACGGTGCCGTCGTCGCCGGCCGTGGCAAGGGTCTGGCCGTCGGGGGCGAAGGCGACGGAGACGATGTTCTCCTCGCCGTGGCTCACCAGCGGGCGGCCGAGGGCACGGGGGTGCTTTCGGTCCCGCACGTCCCACAGGCGAATGACGCCGCCCTCGCCGGTGGCCGCCAGCAAGGTGCGTTCCCCTGGCGCGAAGGCGACCGCGCCGACCCGGTCCGTCCCGAACCGCAGCGGTGCGCCCATGGCCCTGCCGCCGGTGTCCCACAGCCGGACCGTGCCGTCGTGGCCGCCGGCGGCCAGGGGTGCGGCCGTCGGGCGCGTACGCCACGGAGCTGCCGCCCCCGTCGGGGCCGGGCAGCCGCGTGGCCAGGACCCGGCCCGCGTCCGAGGCCAGCCGGGTCCGCAGGTCCGGGGTGGAGCGCATGCGGTACGCGGCCACGTCGAGCCGGGCGGCCAGCCCGGCGTGGGTGTCGCGGACCCGGTCCGCCTCGGCCGTGAGCCCGCCGAACACGGCGTCGTCCCGTTCGGCCTGTGCGGTGGCGCGGGCCTGGAGGGCGACGACCGCGGTGCCGGTGGCGAGCAGGGCGAGCGCGGCGAGTACGGCCACGACCGTGCGGCGCAGGAGGGCGGCGCGGTGCCGGCGGCGGAGCGAGGCGGTGAGGAACCGCCGTTCCAGCGGGGTCAGTTCGTCACTGCCGGGGGCGGCGGCGTCCGCCGGGAAGGCGTCGCGGGCGGCGGACAGCCGGGAGCCGGCGTAGAGCGCGGCGTTCTCCTGCCCGAGGTCCCGCCAGGTGCGGGCCGCCTCGGACAGTGCGCGGTGGACGCGCAGCCGGTCGCGTTCGGCGTGGATCCAGGCGCGCAGCCGGGGCCAGGCGGTGATGAGCGCCTCGTGGGCGAGGTCGGCGGTGCCGTCGTCGAAGGTGATGAGGCGGGCCCGGGCCAGCCGTTCCAGGACCACCCGGGTGTCGGCGGGGTCGCCGAAGTCCAGCTCCGTGTGGTCGGTGGGGCGGCGCGTGTCGGCGGTCCCGTCGCCGGGCGCGACGAGGCGCAGCAGGATCCGCCGCGCCAACTCGGCTTGCTGTTCGGTCAGTTCGCCGTACACCTGCTCGGCCGTCCGTACGACGGCGCCGTGCAGTCCCCCGGCCGCCTCGTACGCCGCCTCGGTCAGGGCCCGGCCGCTGCGGTGGCGCCAGGTCTCCAGCAGGGCGTGCGACATCAGCGGCAGCCCGCCGGGTGCGCCCTCGACCTCGTCCAGGAGCCGGTCGGTCAGGGCGCGTTCGACGATCAGTCCGGCCGCGGCGGCCGGGCGGACGATGGCCTCCCGCAGTTCCGCCCGGCTCATCGGCCCGGCGAGCAGCGTGGCGTCCTGCAACGCGGCGGTCAGACCGGGGTGTTCGGCGCACCGGCCGAGGAAGTCGGCCCGCACGGCGATGACGACGCGCAGCCTGCTGTCGGCGGCGGTGGCGGCGACGAGCCGGTCGATGAAGGCGTCCCGGTCGGCCGGGTCGGCGCCGAGGGTGTACAGCTCCTCGAACTGGTCGACGATCAGCCAGGTGTCGGCGTCGGTGTCCGGTACGGGCACCAGCCGCTCGGCGTGCGTGCGCAGCGGGTCCGCGCCCGGGGTGAGGATCCGTACGGCCGCGGGCGGCGCGTCATCGTCGTCGGGCGCCCGCAGCCGGGGGATCAGGCCCGCCCGCAGCAGCGACGACTTGCCGCTGCCGGAGGGGCCGAAGACGGCGGTGAAGCGGTGCTTGCGGTTCAGCTCGGTGAGCCGCTCCACGAGCCGGTCGCGGCCGAAGAACAGTTCGGCGTCGCCCGGTTCGAAGCGGGTCAGGCCCCGGTAGGGCGGCCGGGCGGTGTCCTCGGCGGCGCTCTCGGCGGCCAGTTCCTCCGACGCCTCGCGCCACCGCCGCTCCCACTCGGCGAGGTCCCCGCCGCAGGCCCTGACGTAGGCGAGCGTCACCGCGCGGGTGGGCAGCTGCTTGCCGGCCGCCGCCTGCGACAGCGTCGTCACCCCGTACCGCGCCCGCCGGGCCATCTCCCGGTAGGTGGGCCTGCCCGCGGCCTCGCGCAGCGCACGCAGCCCGGCGGCGAACCGCTGCACCGGCCCTGCTTCCGGATCCAGCTCCCCCTCGGCGCGACCCGGCCCTGTCTGTCCCGGCACCTGCCCGCCCCCCCTCGCCTCGTACGCCCTCCACGACCTTCGACCGTATCGGCGTCCGTGACACGGGCGTTCACTTGATCCTCACGCTTCCTCCGGGCCACACGGTCCGTTTCACGCCTCGGGGTTGTTCGGTGCCGGGAGAGGGCCAGCCGAACAACGGCGCACGGCGGTCGAATGGCCGAAGGACGGCCGGGACGTCCATGGGGCGGCGGTCCGAGCCCTGCGAGGGGAGGGTTCGGGCCGCCCCGCGTCCGCACGGGCCGCCCCGCGTCCGCACACCCGCGACAAACTGGAGGAGAGCCATGTACGGACGACATCGCACCCGTCGCCTCGCCGTGGGGCTGGGCGCGGCGGCACTCACCATGACGCTCACGGCGACGACAGCGCCCCGGTCCGCGAGCACCGCGGCACAGCGGTACGACTGGGGCGACCCGCTCCCCGCGTGGTCGGACGAGTTCGGCTACGGCTCCGAGGCCGCCCCCGCCGTACCGGACCGCGCCAAGTGGCGCCTGGCCGGCGGCGGCCCCGGCAAGTGCTGGCCGGGCCACAGCGACAACGGCCGCCGCTGCGACGCCAACACCCGCGTCGTCGGCGGAGTCCTGCGCATGACCGGCGAGGCGGACGGCGACACCGGCTGGCTCGCCTCGCAGTACGGCCAGAAGTACGGCAGATGGGAGGCACGCGTGCGCTCCCGGGCCACCGCTCCCGACAACGGCCGGCAGTACCACCCGCTGCTGATCCTGTGGCCGGACTCGAACCAGCACCCCGAGGACGGCGAGTACGACTACCTGGAGAACGGCGCTCCCGGCGAGAAGTGCGCCGAGGCGTTCCTGCACTACCCGCACCTCGAGGACGTGCCCGTACAGCAGGAGCACGCCCGCAAGTGCGGGGTGGACCTGTCGCGGTGGCACAACGTGGCCGTCGAGTGGACCCCGGAGCACCTGCGCGGCTTCATCGACGGCGAGGAGTGGTTCCGCTTCTCCGGCGGCGCGAACGCAGACCGCGACTGCATCCAGTGCGCCCCGTCGATGCACCAGACCATCCAGCTCGACAACTTCCACGGGGACGGCCTGCAGAGCGCCGTCTACGAAGTGGACTGGGCGCGGGTCTACGACCTGCCGGACAACGAGAGTGTGAGGTGACCGCGATGCCGGACTCCACGACGACGCGCATGCCGAAGTCCCTGATCTTCGTCCTCGTCCTGGCCGGCGGACACGCGCTCGGCAACGTCTTCGGCGGCTGGGCGGTCATCGACGAGAACCAGAGCAAGCTGGACCACGGGCAGGACCTGCTGATGCCGATGGCCATGGCCTGGTTCCTGGCGCTGATCTGCTGGGGCCTGGCGGCACTCCAGGTCGCCTGCGTCGTCCTGGCGCGGCGCCGCCGCCTCTGGGTCCGTGTGGCGCTCATCGTGTGCCTGTCCTTCGCCGCCCTGGGGATGCTTTTCGCCTCCCTCGGCTCGCTGGTCGCCGGGGCACCCAGCCTCCCGGCGTTCCTGATCGCCTTCGCCGACCTCGCGGCCCTGTGGACCGTGAGCGGCGAGACGGGCCGCCGGTACTTCTCGGTACGCGCCCCGGCTCCGGTGGTGACCACGACATGACCTATCCCGCGTACGACCCACCGCGGCCCCCGGTCCCCGCCGAGCCGCCCCGGCCCCCGGCCCCCGCCGACCCCTGGGCGGTCGCCCTCGGCAACGCCACGCTGCTCGGCATCGGCTATCTGCTGCTGCGCCGGTGGCGACTGGCCGCGATCGCCGTGCTCGGCACGGCCGTGCTCCTCGACCTCACCGCCTCCACCGCCCGGACGCGGTACGAGATCCTGCTGCTCCTGTGGTGGGCGGCGGGCACCGCCCACGGCTGGTTCCTGGCCCGTCGCCGCCCGGAGCAGGCCGTACGACGCGGGCAGCGCGCGGGCACGCTCGGTCTCGCGCTCGCCGTGGTGCTGACCGCCGTACTGCTCCGCGCCGACGCGTACGGCATCGAGAGCCGTGTGACCGAGGCCCGCGAGGACGGCGACTGCGAGGCGGCCGTCGCAGCGCAGGGCGAGGTGTGGTGGGGCCATCGCCTGGCGGGCGCGCCGGTGGTGGAACCCGGCGACGCGGTGGTGCAGGCGTGCCACCGGCTGGACGGGGCGGCGGCCACCCTGGCCCGCGCCGCGCGCCGGGGCAGCACCGAGGACCTGGGGCGGGGCTTCGGCACGCTCGCCGGCGTCCTCAACGAGCCCGGCAACGAGCGGACCGTAGGGACGGTCCTGGACGCCTTCCTCGACGGCCTGCCCACCGACGACTCCTGCGACACCGCCGCCCTCACCGCCTGGCTCCGCGACCGCGGCCCCAGCCACGACGTCCTGGACCGCTCCGCCGGTCCGGCGGCACGCACGGAACCCGCCGCTCTGGTGGGCTGCGCCGACCACCTGATGACCGAGGACGCCTGGCAGCAGGCGCGGACCCACTACCAGCGGCTCCTCGACACCTACCCCGACGACGCCCGCGCGGACGAGGCCCGCGACGGCGTGCGCGAGGCCACCCTCGCCATCGAACTGGACCACGTGCGCGGCCTGGTCGAGAACACGTCCGGCGCCGACTCCGGATACTGCTCCAGGCCCGCCAGGTACAGCGGAGCCCCGCCGTACCGCAAGGGCAGCCACCGCGCCCTGTTCCTCGGCGACTCCGAGTACACGGACAAGCTCCCCGGCTCCTGGCGCACCGGCGACCCGGCCAGGGCCGCGCTCGTGGTCTGCGCGGGCGCGGCGGAGAACGGGGCCGCCGTGCAGACCTGCTCCTACGAGAACGACAAGTCGAGGTACCTGCCCCACCAAGTGACCTTCTACAAGGTCAAGATCCCCTTGAAGGTCTACGAACTGCGCACCGGCAAGCGCCTCGACCCGCGCTCGGTCCAGATCGGCGGCGGCAGCTGCCCGAGTGTCCTGCGCTACGAGTACTACATGTACGACCTGGGACCGGGCGACCAGTTCGTCTCGACGTCCAAGTCCGGCGTACGGGACGCGTTCCGGCCGGTCGTCCGACGGTGACCATCCGTCCCTCGCCCCGCCCGCCGCACCCGCACCGCACGCAGCCCCAGGAACACCAGCAACCCGAACGGCGAGAGCAGGACCGTGAGAACCAGCAGGGGTCCCATCAGCAGGGCGGAGATCTCCAGCCGCCGGCCCTCCCGGTACATCCACTGCCCGATCAGCAGGTCCCAGGCGATGACCTGCGCCCAGACGGCAGCGGCACCGTCCGGCAGGGCCGTCAGCTCGCGGAAGCTGCCGAGATCCGGACTGCTGACCGCGGTCCACAACTCGGGGAGCACCGGTACCGCGAGCGCGAGATACACGAAGAGCACCGGCAGCACGGTCAACGGTGACCCGGCGATACGAGCGGTCGGGCCCCACGCCGGCGCGAAGATCATGAGCAGCCAGACGGGCGCGGCCAGGAGGAAGGAGAGCTCGAAGAGGAATCCGGTCATGACACGAGATCCTTCGATACGGGAGCACTCGTCGCGTCCGTCGCCCCGTGTGCACGGGACATCCGGCCCGTCCGCAGAGCCCCGTACACCCCGAGAGCGACGGCGACCAGAATCAGCCCGGCCGCTCCCAGCGTCGCCCCGTCCGGACGGATCAGCGACTGACCGCGCAACGCCTGCCAGAGGACCAGCGCGAACACGGCGGCGTACGCAGCCGAGGCGACCAGCACGAGACGCAGCCGGATGCGCTCGTCGGCGAGATAGGCGAAGCGCGGCGCGAGGACGGTCAGCAGCATGAGCAGCAGCGGCAGGAGCTGCAGCGCGTGCATGCCGAAGAAGTGCGGGATCCGCAGATCACCGCCGGTCGTGGACCAGCCGGTCAGCGGCATCGAGGGACCCCCGTCCGGCACGCCCACACTGTGCGCGCCGACCACCTTGGAGACACCGCGCCGCTGTCCCGGCGCAGGCTGGGTCATCAGGAAGCCGACGGCGGCCCCGGCCAGCGCCAGCAGGACCCCGGAGCGCATCGCCCAGGCGGACGCCCGGTCGGCGATCCGGGCGCGCAGCAGCAGCACGGCGACGACGAGCGTGCCGGCCCACAGGACGACGACCGTGACGGCCATCGCGTTGAACAGCGCCTCGTCGAACGGTGTCTCGTGGTTGAAGTGGCTGCGCTTGCCGCGGACGACCTGCCCGGTGATGATCACCATCTCGACGAGGCTCGCCAGCGCGACGACGGTCCCCGCCCACCAGCCCACGCGCCGCCGGTCGGGGAGCAGCGACAGCATCCAGGCGAGCGACAGGCAGTACGCCACGAACGACACCGCGAACTTGAACGGCTTGGCCCAGATCGGCGCCCCCGCGAGGACGCGGTCATCGACGAGGAGCCCCACCGCGGACCCGGCCGCCGTGAGAGCCATCGCGGCCGCGAACACCACCAGCGGCCGATGCCAGGACGTACGTAAGAACACCATGCCCCACCCCTGAGTTGGACGACGTGAACGGATAGCGGCACTATCCGCTATCAGATAGCCCCACTATCTATCATGGGAGCCGAGTCGGCAAGAGCCGGCGCGACGGGCAGGGCGAAGGGCGAGGAGTGAACCGACATTGCGCATCGGAGAGTTGAGCCGGAAGACCGGGGTGCCGGTGCCGACGATCAAGTACTACGTCCGCGAAGGGCTGCTCCCCGCAGGCGAGTTGACCAGCCGTAACCAGGCGAGCTACGACGAGACACACGAACGCCGGCTCCGGCTGATCCGCGCCCTGCTCGACGTCGGCGGCATGAAGGTGGCGGAGATCGCGGACGTCCTGGCGGCCGTCGACGACCCGGAACGCCCCCTGCACAAGGTGCTCGGCGCGGCAGCGGACCGCATGGGCGGCACGGCCGACGGCCCCGACGACGCCGAAGCGGCGGCCGCCCGCACCACCGTGACCGACCTCATCTCCCGACGCGGCTGGCGCACCCACGAGTCGAACCCCGCCGCGACCGACCTCGCCCGGGCCCTGGCCGCCCTGACCCGGCTCGGCCACGGAACCTTCGCCGAACTCCTCGACACGTACGCCGAAGCCGCCGAGCAGGTCGCCCGGGCCGACCTCGCGTACGTGGACCGGCGGGTCGCCGTCGAGGACATGGTGGAGGGCGTGGTCATCGGAACGGTCCTGGGCGAGGCGGTGTTCAGCGCACTGCGCCGCCTGGCCCATGTCGACGCGTCGGCCAGGCTGTACGGGGCGGAGGGGGCACCGGGGGCCGAGAAGAGCTAGCCGGGGCGCGGAGCCCCGACCGAAACCGAACCCTTCGGTAATGTGTTCGCCCGGGGCGGCCCGAACTGCTGCTGTCGGACGGACCCGGGGGGCACTTCAAAGCGTCAACTCCACGGAGGACACGGGCGGCGGCCGAAGCCCCCGCCCTCACGCCGTCGGCGGCATCGCCCGAACGAGGCCCGACTGGTAGGCGATGACGACCAGTTGCGCACGGTCGCGGGCGTTCAGCTTGGTCATGGCCCGGTGGATGTGCGTGCGGACGGTCAGCGGGCTGAGCGTGAGGTCCTCGGCGATCTCGGTGTTGGACCTGCCCTCCGCGGCCAGGGCCATCACCTCGCGTTCGCGGACCGTGAGGTCGGCGAGGCGCTCCGGGGACGCCAGGTGGGTGTCGGGGGCCGGGGCCATGAGGAAGCGGGTGATGAGGGAGCGGGTGGCGCCGGGTGAGAGGAGCGCCTCGCCCGAGGCCACCGTGCGCAGGCCGGCCAGCAGGGTGTCGGCGGTGACGTCCTTGCCGAGGAAGCCACTGGCACCGGCCCGCAGCGCCTGGGCGACGTAGTCCTCGGTCTCGAAGGTGGTGAGGATGAGGACGCGGGTGGCGGACAGGTCCGGGTCGGCGCAGAGCGTGGCGGTGGCGGTGAGGCCGTCGGTGCCGGGCATGCGGATGTCCATGAGGACGATGTCGGGGTGGTGGGCGCGGGTCAGCTCCACCGCCTCCGCTCCGTCGGAGGCCTCGGCGACCACCTCCATGTCCGCGCAGGAGTCGATGAGGATCCGGAAGGTGGCCCGCAGCAGGGCCTGGTCGTCGGCGAGCAGCACCCTGATGGTCATGGCGTGGTTCCTTCTGCGAGGTGGGTGGTGGGTTGCAGCGGCAGCGCGGTGGTGACCTCGAAGCCGCCCTGGGGGCGGGGGCCGGCGCACAGTTCCCCGCCGATGGAGTGGGCCCGTTCACGCATGCCCATGAGGCCGAAGCCGCGGCCCTGAGGGGCCTCGGCCACCGGTTTGCCGGTGCCGTCGTCGGTGACCGTGATCAGCAGGCGGGAGCCGGTGTATGCGAGGCGCACTCGGGCGGCCTCGGCGGTGGCGTGCTTGGTGACGTTGGTGAGCGCCTCCTGCACGATCCGGAACGCGGTCAGATCGACGCCGGGTGACAGCGGCTGCGGCTCCCCCTCCGTGATGACGGTGACCTCCAGGCCCGCCGACGCGCACGCCGACACGAGCTCGGGCAGGCGTGCCAGGCCGGGGGCCGGTTCCAGCGCCGGGGAGCCGGGGCCGGTGTCGCCCTCGTGGTCGTTCTGCCGCAGCAGGCCCAGGGCGGCCTTCAGCTCCCGGAGCGCGGAGGACGTGGTGCCGGTCAGGTCGGTGAGGATCTTCCGGGTCTGCTCGGGGTTGCTGAGGGCGAGGTGCGCGGCCGTGCCGGCCTGGGCGTTGGCCAGGGCCATGTGGTGGGCGACGACGTCGTGCAACTCGCGGGCGATGCGCATCCGTTCCTCGGTGACGCGCTGCCGGGCCTCTTCCTCCCGGGTGCGCTCGGCGTGTTCGGCCCGGGCCTGCACGGCCTGGAGGTAGGCGCGCCGCAACTGGGTCGTCTTGCCGGCGGCCAGGGGCAGCATCAGCCAGAAGACCGGGCCGATCGTCCTGAGCAGCAGCGAGACGTGGTTCATGGAGTCGGAGAACACGGCAGCGAGCGTCACCGCGACCAGGGTGGTGAGGCCGTAGGCGCGGGTGGACTTCCGGTCGGTGAGCGCGGCCAGCCAGTACAGCGCCGCCATGACCGGGGCCAGCAGCAGCGGCGTGACCAGATAGCCCAGCGTGACCGCGGCCACCGTGCAGCCCCCGGCCACGACGACGACGGTGCGCGGGTGGGTGCGGTGCTTGAGCAGGACGAGACAGGCGACCCCCGTGAGGACGGTGGCGGCCTTGTCCTGGTCCGGAGGTTCGGCGCCGGGCAGGGTGAGCGAGCCGCCGAGGGCCGAGCAGCCCATCAGCGCCAGGACCATCGCCAGATCGACGAGGAACGGGTGGCGCGCCGAGAACTCCTCCAGGCGATCCGCGTAGCGCCGCTCCAGGGTGATACTCATCGAACTCTCCGGGGGATGGGCTGAGGACCATGGTGGTCGACGTCGGGCGGGAAGGCCCGAGGGGCCGCCCGTGTCCTTCGCCACGGGCGGCCCTGGTGCGGGGTGGGTCAGGTGCGCGCCGGCTCCAGGTCCGGTGCGGGGTCGGGGGCCCGTTCCCGCTCCGGCCGGCTGAGGGCCTCGCCCTCCACGTCGACGCGGGGCAGCGCCCGGTCCAGCCACTTCGGCAGCCACCAGGCCTTGTCGCCGAGCAGGGCGAGGACAGCGGGCACGATCGCCATCCGGACGACGAAGGCGTCGAACAGGACGGCGGAGGCGAGCCCGAACCCGATCATCTTGATCATGGAGTCGCTCTCGCCGATGAACCCGGCGAAGACCGCGACCATGATCAGGGCCGCCGCCACGACCACCCGGGCGCTGTGCCGGAAGCCGGACGTGACCGCCTGCGCGGGCGACTCGCCGTGGACGTACGCCTCCCGCATCCGCGAGACGAGGAACACCTCGTAGTCCATCGCGAGGCCGAAGACGATGCCGACCTGGAAGATCGGCATCAGGCTCATGATCGGGCCGGTCTGCTCCACGCCGAAGAGTTCGGCGCCGTGGCCCTGCTGGAACACCACGACGACCGCGCCGAAGGAGGCCAGCACCGACAGCAGGAACCCGAGGGCCGCCTTGAGCGGGACGAGCAGGGACCGGAAGACCACCAGCAGCAGCACGACCGCCAGGCCGACGACCACGGTCAGGTACGGGACCAGCGCGGCCTGCACCTTCTGCGCGATGTCGATGTTCATCGCGGTGGTGCCGGTGACCTCGAAGCTCGCGCCGGTGGCGGACTCGATGCCGGGCCGCTCGCCCCGGATGGTCGTCACCAGGTTCTTGGTCTTCTCGTCGGTCGGCGCGGTGGACGGCACGACGGAGAAGACGGCGGTGTCACCGGCGTCGTTGAAGCGGGCCGGGGAGACGGACACGACGCCCTTCGTCGAGCCGATCTCGCGGGCGATCTCATCCGCCGCGCCCTTGGGGTCGGTGACACCCCTGCCGTCCACGACGACGGTCAGCGGCCCGTTGAAGCCCGGCCCGAAGCCCTCGGCGAGCGCGTCGTAGGCGCGGCGTTCGGTGGTGGAGACCGGCTTGGCCTCGTCGCCGGGCATACCCAGTTGGAGGCCCGCCGCGGGCAGGGCGAGGGCGCCGAGACCGACGACGCCGAGGAGCAGGACGGGTATGGGGCGGCGCAGGACGAACCGGGCCCAGCGGCTGCCGCCGTTGTCGCCGTCGCTCCCCTCGATCCGGCCGCTCTTGCGGGCCCGCCGGGTGAGCACGGCGTTCGGCCAGAAGCCGAGAAAGGCCGGGACGAGCGTCAGCGCGATCAGTACGGCGACGACGACCGCGCCGGCGGCGGCCAGGCCCATCTTGGTGAGCATCGGGATGCCGACCACGGCGAGCCCGGCCAGCGCGATGACCACGGTGAGCCCGGCGAACACGACCGCGGACCCGGCCGTGCCGGCGGCGAGTCCGGCGGCCTCCTGCGGGGCCCGGCCCTTGGCGCGTTCCTCCCGGTAGCGGGAGACGACGAACAGGGCGTAGTCGATGCCGACGGCGAGGCCCAGCATCATCGCCAGGGTGCCGGTGGTGGTGGACAGGCCGAGGGCCTGGGACAGGGTGAGGATCGTGGCCATGCTGACGCCGACGCCGATGAGGGCGGTCAGCAGGGGCAGCCCGGCGGCGGCCAGGGAGCCGAAGGTGATGAGCAGCACGACGGCGGCGATCGCGACGCCGATCACCTCGGCCGTGCCGCCCGGGCCGGCGTTGCCGGCCAGCGCGGTGCCGCCCGCCTCGACGGTCAGCCCGGAGTCCCGGGCCTGGTCGATGGCGCGTTCCAGGTGGGCCCGGCTGGCGTCGGTGAGGTCGTCAGCCCCGACCTTGTAGGTGACGGTCGCGAAGGCGGTCGAGCCGTCCTTGCTGACCGTCTTCGCCCGGAACGGGTCGACGGCGCTCGCGACCTGCGTGCCGTCGCCGAGGCCGGTCACGGCCTTCTCGATGGCCTGCTTGTTCTCGGCGGCGGTCACCTTCTCGCCGCCGGGCGCGATGAACACGACCCGGGCGGTCGCCCCGTCGGCCGTGGCCCCGGGGAAGCGCTGTTCCATCAGGTCGAACGCCTTCTGGGACTCGATGCCGGGCATCGAGAATCCCTCGTCGGCGGCGCCCGGGGCCTTGAGGGCGCCGAGCCCGACGGCGGCCAGCACGGCCGCCCAGACCAGGGCGACGTACCAACGTCGCCGGAAGGCCAGTCGGCCCACTCGATACAGAAAAGTCGCCACGGCAGCAGGTCTCCACATCCGGGTGTCGATCGTCTGCCAAGGCTCTCCGGCGGCGGGCCGTCCCGTCGTCGTGCGGCTGCCGACAATCCGGGCTACTCGCAGCGCAGTACGAGCGGGCCGCCCGTACACCTCGGGTACGAGATTTCCGGGCCATCCGGCGCGGCCTGTGCTACCGTCGTTGTTGTTGCAGTTTTGGTTCCCAGAGACTTCGAGTGCTCTATCGACCTTCGTCGACGAGCACTCTTTTTAGTTTCCGAGGATTTTCGGATCTCTCCGAGGGTGATCATTTCAGCGACTCCGAGTCCGTAAAGTGCGGGTCTCGGGTTTGTCCCCCTAAGGGAGATTCAGCATGGCATCTGGCACTGTGAAGTGGTTCAACGCGGAAAAGGGCTTCGGCTTCATCGAGCAGGAGGGTGGCGGTCCTGACGTGTTCGCCCACTACTCGAACATCGCCACCTCCGGCTTCCGCGAGCTTCAGGAAGGCCAGAAGGTTACCTTCGACGTCACGCAGGGCCAGAAGGGCCCGCAGGCCGAGAACATCGTGCCCGCCTGACGCTGACGCGTCCGTCGTGACCGGGGCCCGCACCGTGAGGTGCGGGCCCCAGCCTCGTTTTCATCCAACACCCGGCTCAGTGTTGCGAATCCTGGTGCGGCCCTTGCCGGCCGCCGGGAATTCCCCGATACGTGTGCCGCATCGAGGAAGGATCCCCTTGGATCGCACCGCTCGCAAGAACAACGGCTCGCCCCACTCCCGTAAGGCGGCGGGCCGAAGCGTCTCCGCCCGTACGGCCGGCGCGGGCCGCGGCGGCCCCCGGCGCCGTACCGCGCCCGGCGGCGAGTTCGCGCCCCCGGCCACCCTCACCCCGGCGCTGCCCGCCGTCCACGACTTCGCCGGACTCGGCCTGCCCGACCGGCTGCTCGCCGCGCTGCGCGCCGAGGGCATGACGGTGCCGTTCCCGATCCAGGCGGCGACGCTGCCCAACTCGCTGGCCGGCCGGGACGTGCTGGGCCGCGGGCGCACCGGGTCGGGCAAGACGCTCGCCTTCGGTCTCGCCGTACTGGCCCGCATCGACGGGCAGCGGGCCGAGCCCCGGCAGCCGCTGGCCCTCGTCCTCACCCCCACCAGGGAACTGGCCCAGCAGGTGACCGCCGCGCTCACCCCCTACGCCCAGGCGCTGCGCCTGCGGCTCACCACGGTGGTCGGCGGTATGTCGATCGGCCGCCAGGCGAGCGCGCTGCGCGGCGGCGCCGAGGTCGTCGTCGCGACGCCCGGCCGGCTCAAGGACCTCATAGACCGCGGCGACTGCCGGCTGGACCGCGTCAGCGTCACGGTCCTGGACGAGGCCGACCAGATGACCGACATGGGCTTCATGCCGCAGGTGACCGCCCTGCTCGACCAGGTACAGCCCGGGGGCCAGCGGCTGCTGTTCTCGGCCACGCTGGACCGCAACGTCGACCGTCTGGTCCGCACCTACCTCCACGACCCCGTGGTCCACTCGGTCGACCCGTCCGCCGGCGCGGTCACCACGATGGAGCACCACCTGCTGCACGTGGAGGACGACGACAAGCACGCCACCACGACGGAGATCGCCGCCCGCGACGGCCGCGTGATCATGTTCCTGGACACCAAGCACGCCGCCGACCGGCTGGCCAAGAAGCTGCTGGCCGTCGGGGTGCGCGCCTCGGCCCTGCACGGCGGGAAGTCCCAGTCGCAGCGCACCCGGACCCTGGCCCGGTTCAAGGACGGCGAGGTCACGGTCCTGGTGGCCACCAACGTCGCGGCCCGCGGCATCCACGTCGACAACCTCGACCTGGTCGTCAACGTGGACCCGCCCGCCGACCACAAGGACTACCTGCACCGCGGCGGCCGGACCGCCCGCGCCGGCGAGTCGGGCACCGTCGTCACGCTGGTCCTGCCCCACCAGCGCCGCGAGACGGCCCGCCTGATGGCCGACGCCGGGATCACTCCGCGTGTCACCCGGGTCCGCTCGGGCGCGGCCGAACTGAGCCGCATCACCGGCGCCCAGGCACCCTCGGGCGTGCCCGTGGTCCTCACCCCGCCGCCCTCCGAGAGCGGCCCCGCGCGCCCGGGTTCCACCCCACGCGCCCGGCGCGGCAGGCCCGCCCGGAGCCGCCGCCGCTGAACCGCATCCCGGGCTGCTCCCCGGATAGCTCCCCGGAGCGGTGGCCGCGCGGTCCGCGTCATGGGTCGGTCCGCGCGGGAGTCAGCCGTACCACCGTCCCCTCCCCGTTGGACGACAGGAGCAGGGAGCCGTCCGGGGCGGCGGTGAGTCCCGCGAAACGGGGGGCCACGCCGGGGAGGCCGTGGGCGAAGAGGGCGGGGGTCTGGCGCGGTGCGGCCCCCGGCGGGGTGCCGACCGCCAGGTCTTCCGCCTCGATACGGGTGTCGCCCGTCGTCAGGGAGACCGACCAGAGCCGGCGGTGAGCGGTGTCCACGGTGAAGAGCTCGTCGCCGCGCACCGCCAGACCCTGTGGGGCGCCGAGGCCGTCCGCGACCGGCACCGGCTCGCCCTCGTCGTCGATGCGGAGTACGGCCCCTCGCCGGTCGTCGCTGACGTAGCAGCGGCCCTCCGCGTCGAGCGTGACGTCCACGGGGTGGTCGATGCCTTCGGCCAGGACCGTGACCGTGTCCGTACCGTCGATGGCGAGGACGCGGCCGGCGCCCGTCTCGGCGACGACCAGGGTGCCGTCGGGCCGGGCCGTGATGCCGAGGGGCTGGTCCAGGCCGGTCGCCCTGGTGCGGGTGGTGCCGGCGGCGGGGTCGTAGGTCTGGACCGTGCCGAACTGCGAGGTCGTGTGCAGGACTTCGCCGTCGGCCGTGATGCCGTGGACGAAGGGCTGGAGGATCTCGGTGGTGACGTCGCCCGACGCGCCGGGGTCGGGCTCCTCCGGGCGGGCCACGCGGTAGTGGTCGGCCGCGTACACCCGGCCGCCGAGGTCGATCGTCACGCCGTACGGGCCGTCCAGGCCGCGCGGGACGACGGGCCGGGTGCGGCCGTCGGGGTGGAGCTCCGTGATGCCGCCGCTCGCGAAGCTGGAGACGAACATGCGGTTCTCCCCGTCGAACGCGGCGTTGTCCAGGCCCGTGACCCCGCTGGTGACCAGCGAGCGGGAGCCCGTGCCGTGCAGGTCGACTCGGGTGACGATGCCCTCGGGGCCGCGCGACAGGACGTGCAGGACGCCGCCCTGGTCGAAGCGGACCGCGACCGGGTCGTGCACGTCCTCGGCGACGACCTCGGGCACACCGCCGCCGGTGGGGATGCGCCAGACCTGGTTGCTGACCATGTGCGGGTAGTAGAGGCAGCCGTCCGGGCCGAGCTGCATGGCGTTGCCGAGCGCCAGCCCGTCGGTCAGCACGACCGGGTCACCGCCCTCGGGGAAGAGCTCCAGCAGCCGGCCGTTCATCCGCATCTCGTTGACGAACAGCCGGTCGCCCACGCACGTGATGCCGTTGGGCACCTTCACCTCGTCGGAGACGAGGCCGTACTCGCCCCGGGGACTGCGGCGCCACACCCGGCCGGGGACCAGGTCGGCGATGTACATCGACCCGTCCGCCCCGAAGGCCAGGTCGTCGGGCGACTGGACCGGGCCGTCCGGCGGGACCACGACCTCGACGTCCCCGGTGGCCGGGTCGACGGCACTGATCTGCCCGGCGAGGAACTGCGCGACGTACAGCCGCCCGTCGGGGCCGAATGCGACGCCGTTGGAACCCCACAGCGGGTTCGGTGAGTTGAGGCGCCGGGCCTGCCAGCGGGTGCTGCGCACGCCACTCGTTTCGTGCCTGCTCGGACGCCCCGTCACGAGCCCAGCACCTCGTCCATGCCGCCCTCCGCACGCCAGCGCCGGATCAGCTCGTAGAACGCGATCGGGCCGTCGCCGTACGACTCGCTGCGGGGTCTCGGCATGCCCTCGGCGTTGTAGTAGCCGGGGGTGCACTCGGACTGGAACTTGTACAGGTCCACCGACTTGGCGCGGATCACGGCCCCCCAGGCGGTCTCCGCCTCGGCCGTCGGCTCCACGCACCGGACCCCGCGCCGACGCGCCTCGGCGATCACCTCGGCGACGTGCGTGGCCTGCTCGTCCAGGACGTGCACGTAGTTCACGGAGCTGGCGGACTGCACCGAGCCGAGCATGAACAGGTTGGGGAAACCGCGGCTGTAGAAGCCGTGCAGGGTCCTCGGGCCGGTCTTCCGCCAGGCCTCCAGCAGGGCGACGCCGTCCCTGCCGTACGCGGGAAGCTGCCCGGACAGCAGACCGGAGACGCCGACCTCGAATCCGGTGCCGAAGATGACGCAGTCGGCCTCGTACTCCACCCCGCCGACCACGGCGGCGCGCTCGGTGAAGCGCTCCACTCCCCCGTGGTCGGCCGTGTCCACCAGCGTGACGTTTGGCCGGTTGAAGGTCTCCAGGTAACCGTCGCTGAACGTGGGCCGCTTGCACATGTAGCGGTACCAGGGCTTGAGCTTCTCGGCGGTCTCCGGGTCCTCGACGATCGCGTCCACCCGGGCCCGCAGTTCGTTCATCTTCTGGAAGTCGGCGATCTCCTCCAGGCGTTCGCGTTCCTCGGGCGTGAGGCCGGTGAAGCCGTCGGTGGGGATGAGCTTCTGCTGGAGGCGGGCGGTGCCGGTCCAGCCGTCGGCCACCAGGTCCTCGTCGGCCCGGCCGCCCGTGACGACCGCGAGGAAGTTGTCCCGGCGCCGCCGCGCCCAGCCGGGCTCCAGCGAGCCGGCCCACTCGGGGTCGGTGGGCCGCTGGCCGCGGACGTCCACGGAGGACGGGGTGCGCTGGAAGACGTACAGGTGCTGGGCGTCCCGGCCCAGGTGCGGCACGACCTGGATGGCGGTGGCGCCGGTGCCGATGAGGGCGACGCGCTTGTCGGCGAGCTTGTGCAGTCCGCCGTTCGCGTCGCCGCCGGTGTAGTCGTAGTCCCAGCGGCTGGTGTGGAACATGTGGCCCTTGAAGGTCTCGATGCCTTCGATCCCGGGCAGTTTGGGCTGGCTGAGCAGCCCGGTGGCCACGACGACATGGTGTGCGGTCATGCGGTCGCCGCGGTCGGTGGTGACGATCCAGGCGGACTCGCCCTCGTCCCAGCGCAGTTCGCTCACCTGCGTCCGGAAGCAGGCGTCGTCGTAGAGGCCGAAGTGCCGGGCGATCGCCTGCGCGTGCTGCCGGATCTCCTCGCCCGGCGCGTACTTCCACTTCGGGACGTAGCCGAGCTCCTCCAGCAGCGGCATGTAGACGTACGACTCGATGTCGCAGTGGATGCCCGGATACCGGTTCCAGTACCAGGTGCCGCCGAAATCGGCGCCCTTCTCGATGATCCGGACGTTCTCCAGGCCGCCTGGCGCAGCCGGGCACCGGTCAGCACGGCCGCC